>JAEWOQ010000556.1 GCA_023460875.1 Pseudomonadota bacterium | reverse complement strand
TGGATGCGGACGTTGAGCCCCTCGTAGACCGCGCCCATGCCCCCCGCGCCGAGCAAACGCACGATTTGGTACTTGCCATCGAGGACGTCACCGGGGGCGAGGCTCATCGTGTTCTCTCCGTCTCGGGCGACCGCTCAGAAGGCGAAGCGGCCGCCGGTGCCCGTGCCCGTGCTCTTGCCGCCGCAGGAGCCGTTCGCGCACGTCTGTCCCTTGGTGCAATTTCCCACCCGTGGGATCCCAGTGGAGCACGTCCAAGCCTCGCTTTCAGAGTTACAGCCGCTGGCGTCTAGATCGGCCTTGCAGACCCAGGTGTCCTTCGCCGTGATGCAGGCGCCCTGGTGGCAGGCGAAGGCGCAGGGCTCCTTCGCGGGTTTCCAACCGCCGCCGTTCGAGCTGCAGATTTCGGGGTGATTGTAGTCACACCGCTTGTCGTTGGGTTGGCAGACGGCGCAGTAAGCGGAGCTGCCGGAGCTGACGCAGACGGGCTTCTCTCCCGAGCAGGTCTCGGAGGTCTTCCACTGACCCTCCCCGTTGCAGATCTGGACGCCGCCTTTGTAACAGCGGCTCGTCCCCGGCGCGCAGACCCCCACGCACTCGCCTCCGGCGCACGCCTGCTCGCCGCAGGTGGCGGGGGCACCCCACTCGCCGTTGGCGCCGCAGATTTGCCGATGGGTCGTGGAGTCGCAGCGGGCGCTGCCGGGGGCGCAGACACCGCCGCACTCGCCGCCGACGCAGACGAACTCGCAGGTCTCCGGGCTGCCCCACTCCAGATCGTCCCCGCAGGCCTGCTCTTCGGTGTCCGAGGAGCACTGGGTGTCGCCGGCCTCTTCGCAGGTGTCGCATTTGCCGTCGCTGCAGGTGGTCGGGCAGGGGCTCTCGCGCTCGTCGACCCAGGTGCCTCCATCGTCGCAGCGCTGGGGCATGGCGTCGTCGCACCTCATGGCGCCCGGCTTGCATTCCCCGCCGCAGGCGTCGCCCACGCACGCAAACTCGCACTCCTCGTCGGCGCCCCACATGCCCCCGGCGCCGCAGGTTTGGAGGGTGGTGCTGCTGATGCAGTGGGTGCTCCCCGGGTCGCAGCTGCCGACGCACAGGCCCGACGCGCAGGCGAACTCGCAGGCCGCCCCCGCCGGATACCACTCGCCCCCGGCGCAGATCTGCACCTGCTTGCCGTCGCACTCCATCGACCCATGTTCGCAGGCGACGCTCACGGCGCCCTCGTCCCCTCCGGCGCCCTCGTCCCCCCCGGCGCCCTGGCCGTCACCGCCGTTGGAGTCACCGCCCAGGCCGCCGTCGCCGTTGCCGCTGGAGTTGCCGCCGCTGGAGTTGCCGCCGCTGGCGTCCTGGAAGTCCAGCTCGTCCGTGTCCACGGCGCAGCTGGAGGCGATCCCGATAGATAGAAGGAACGTCGATGCGATGAGCCCGGTGCGGGCGCTCACGATGCGATACATGTTCATCACTCCAGACTTACGTCACTGTGTTCAGAAGGTCCCCGTCGCCCAGAGGCCGCCCCCCTGGGGGAGCGCCGACGGCGTGAGCAGGATCCGCGCCGCGGTCGGGTCTTCGGTCTTGGAGTCCCCTCCAAGCAAGATCAGGGTCACGCCCGTGGCCGCGAGCACGCCGCCGCCGATCAGCAGGACGTTCGTCAGGGTCGCCAGGGACTCGGCGTTGTCGAAGTCCGAGCGCGCCGCCGTCGGGCAGACGTTGCCCGCGCACTGGTCGCGAGCGTCGTCTTCTCTCTGCTTCGTGAGGAGGCCCGTCACCCCGCCGCCGAGCAACGCGGCCACGCCCACCCCCGCCGTCACGAAGCCGGTCAGGCGCAGGGGGCTCATCCCGCCCGAGTCCGCCGCTGGCGTCGTCGCCGAAGCGACGGGCGCACTCGCAGCCGGAGCCTCGGTGAAGTCGAAGAAGTGCTCGGCGGTCTGTCCTGGGGCCAGGACTCCTTCCCAGGTGCGGGTCTTGCCGCCCGCCTCTGCCGTCACCGTGTGGGCGCCTGCGCGCACGCCCAGAGCCTGGTCCTCGGTGAGCTGGTACATCTGCGGTGGCGCCGAAGAGCCCTGACGACTCACGGTGATCCGGACGTTCGTCTCGGCGGCGCGGAGCTGGAGGTGGGCGAGGTTCCCCTCCACCAGCAGGAGCTCCCTCTCGATGTCCGCGCGCTCGTCCGGATCGATCTCGTCACCGCCCTCGTCGAGGTAGCGGCGATAGTAGGTGAGGGCTTCGCCGTCCCGCTCGAGCTTCAGGGCGCAGAGCCCCAGGTTGCCCAGCACCTTCCAGCTCTGGCCGCTCTTCGTGTAGGCCGCCAAGAACTGAGGGAAGGCGTCCTGGTAGCTAGGAGGGGAGGCCTGGAGCAGCTCGACCCCGTTCGCGAAGTGCAGGCGTGCCTGAGCGAGCGCGGCTTCATCCTGGGACCCCGTCGCGTCGGCGCTCGTAGTCGCGGACACGCCAGAGGCGTCGCCCTTGGAGTCGCTGGCGCTCACGGCGGGGGCCGGCAGCGTCACGCCGAGGGCGAGGAGCGCCGGCAGGAAAAGCCGGGCCGAGGGAGGGAGTGCTGGACGACGTGGAGGAAATCGAAGGGGAGAGGGCATCGGGGTCCCGTGGCGACCGGCCAGCCGGGGACTGGACCGGGCTGAACATGAAGAGCCGGGGCTGCGAGGAAGCGCTTTCCCGACGATCGATCGCCGACTCTACACGAAAAAGGAACACTTGGGGCGCCGATGTACGGCTCTCGAGAGGCAAGCTGGGGCATCCCGGAGCTGTTGGGCATCATTCCCCAAGGGATCGAACTCAGGCAGGGTGGCTCCCGCGTCCTGGTCGCCGGCCACCCAGGCCCGACGAAATTCCACTCTCGCTGTCGCGCTAGGCTCGATGGTCCAGGTGACAGGGGGGAGAAAGAGGGGGCGCAGATTGCGCGCGGAGATCCGGCCCGCTGGCAGATTTTGCGTCCGATCGAAAGGGGCTCCCCCAAGTCGGCCGCATCGGGGACCGCAGAAATCAGCGAGGAGGGTCGTCGCGCAGAAGAGGCACGGCTTTTGCTGGGGGGCGTGGCGATGTCCGCCCGTGTCGAGAAGTTCAGTTACGACGACGCTATCGTCCGCAAATTCCTGTTCGCGACCATGGTGTGGGGGGCGGTCGCGACCCTGATCGGGCTGTGGCTAGCCCTGATGCTGGTGCGTCCGGAGCTCAGCTTCGGGCTGCCCCAGCTGAGTTTTGGGCGGCTGCGTCCGCTGCACACCAACGCGGCGATCTTCGCGTTCGCCGGCAACGCGATCTTCGCGGCCATCTATCACTCCAGCCAGCGCCTGCTGAAGGCGCGCATGTTCAGCGACAAGCTGAGCGCGTTCCACTTCTGGGGATGGCAAGCGATCATCGTCGCCGCTGCGATCACGCTGCCCCTCGGCCTCAGCCAGAGCAAGGAGTACGCGGAGCTCGAGTGGCCGATCGACGTGGCCATCACCGTCGTCTGGGTGGCCTTCGCCGTGAACTTCTTCGGCACGATCGCCAGGCGCCGTGAGCGCCACCTGTACGTGGCGATCTGGTTTTACATCGCGACCATCGTGACGGTCGCGATCCTGCACGTCTTCAACAACCTGTCGCTGCCGGCGGGGTGGTTCAAGAGCTACTCCGTGTACGCGGGCGTGCAGGACGCCTTCATGCAGTGGTGGTACGGGCACAACGCCGTCGCGTTCGTCCTCACGACGCCCTTCCTGGGCTTGATGTACTACTACCTGCCCAAGGCCGCGAACCGCCCGGTCTTCTCGTACAAGCTGAGCATCCTGCACTTCTGGTCGCTGGTGTTCATCTACATCTGGGCGGGGCCGCACCACCTGCACTACACGGCGCTGCCGGAGTGGGCATCGACCCTCGGCATGCTCTTCAGCGTCATGCTGTGGATGCCCTCGTGGGGCGGCATGATCAACGGCCTGCTCACCCTGCGCGGCGCTTGGAACCGCGTCGCCGAGGACCCCATCCTCAAGTTCTTCGTGGTGGGCATCACCTTCTACGGCATGGCGACCTTCGAGGGCCCGCTGCTGTCCGTGAAGAGCGTCAACGCGCTGTCTCACTACACGGACTGGACCATCGCCCACGTGCACTCCGGCGCCCTCGGGTGGAACGGGTTCATGGCGTTCGGCATGGTGTACTGGCTCGCGCCGCGGGTCTTCCAGACGGGCAAGCTCTACTCCCAGAAGCTCGCCAACGTGCACTTCTGGCTCGGCACCCTGGGGATCCTGCTGTACGTCGTGGCCATCTACGCGGCAGGCGTGACGCAGGGCCTCATGTGGCGCGCCTTCGACGAGACGGGGCGCCTCGCTTACCCGGACTTCGTCGAGACGGTCGTGCGCATCCTGCCCATGTACTGGGTGCGCGTGGTGGGCGGCTCCCTGTACGTCCTCGGGATCTTGATCGGCGGCTACAACCTGTTCATGACGTGGCGGCGCCCCCCCCCGAAGTACGAGATCGAGGTGTTCGAAGCCCCGGCGCTCACCCCCGACGTCGCGCCGCGGCCGCGGCTGGTGATCCCCGCTCACGGATCCATGACGGATCTGGCTTACAAGCTGCGGTACCTGGCGGACGCCGCTTGGCACCGGGCCTGGGAGCGGCGCCCCTTCCTGTTCACCGTGTGGGTCGTCGTGGCCGTCGGCGTCGCGTCACTGCTCGAGATCATCCCCACGTTCATGATCCGCTCGAACGTGCCGAGCATCGCCTCGGTCCAGCCCTACACGCCCCTGGAGCTCTATGGGCGCGACATCTACGTGGGTGAGGGGTGCTACAACTGCCACTCCCAGATGATCCGTCCCATCCGCTCGGAGACGGAGCGCTACGGCGAGTACTCCAAGCCTGGAGAGTTCGTCTACGATCGACCCTTCCAGTGGGGCTCGCGGCGCATCGGCCCCGATCTGGCGCGGATCGGCGGGAAGTACCCGCACCTCTGGCACGTCCGCCACATGGAGGATCCCCAGGCGATCACGCCCCAGTCGATCATGCCCGCGTATCCCTGGCTCTCGACCAAGCCCATCGACTTCGCGGCGATCCAGCCCCGCGTGGACGCCATGATCATGTTGGGCGTGCCCTACGGCGAGGCCGTGCAACGCGCCGAGGAGATGGCGCGGGAGCAGGCTCGAACGATCGGTGAGGAGATCGTGGCGCAGGGCGGCCCCGCGGGGCTCGAGGACAAGGAGATCGTGGCCCTGGTGGCGTACCTGCAGCGCATGGGCACCGACATCAAGAAGCCGGCGCCCGCGCCGGATGAGCCGACGAACCCCGTCGCGGAGCTCGCGGGGGCCGAGCAGGAAGGTGAGGTGACCCGATGAAACTCAGCGACATCATGAGCGCGGCGGGGCTCGCGTGGTTCGCCGAAGCCGCGCTGGTCTTGTTCCTGGTGGCGTTCGCGACCGTGTGCGTCTCGGTGTTCTCGAAGAGGAACGCGCGGCGTCTGGACGCGGCCCGCTTCCTCCCCCTCGAGGACGCCCCCGCCCCGAGCGCCGCGCCCCGTCCGCTGCGCACCCCCGAACCTCCTCCCCACCTCGGCGCCTGAGCCTCCGGGGCTCGCCCTGAACGTCCCCCTTCGAACCGCATCCAATCGCGCGGAGCCACGAGATGTCGACCTCGACCTACGTACCTTCGGATACGCCCCCCGACGCAGCCAAACCGCATGACGCAGCGGGAGACAGCGCTCCCCGAGAGGCCGCTTCCCAAGAGGCTGCCTCCTCCGGCCCTCGCTCGACGGAGCAGTCCTCGTCCGCGGCGAGCGGTGAGGCGCCGATCCTCGAGCACGAGTACGACGGCATCGTCGAGTACGACAACCCGATGCCGTCCTGGTGGAAGAACATGTTCTGGGGGACCTTCGTGTTCTCCCTGGGCTACCTGTTCTGGTACCACCTCGGCGGCAACGGCGTCTCCGTGTTGGCGGCGTATGAGGCGGACGTCGCGGAGGCCAGCGCTCGCGCCGCGGAGGCGGCCCTCGGGCAAGAGGTGAGCGAGGAGAGCTTGGAGCAGCTGATGGCCGACGCGAGCTCGATGGAAGACGCGGCGGCGAAATTCGTGGCCTCCTGCGCCGCGTGTCACGCAGAGCAGGGGCAGGGGCTCATCGGCCCGAACCTCACGGACGACCACTGGCTCCACGGCTCCGGGAGCCTCATGGACATCTATGAGGTGATCGCCAAGGGGGTCCCCGAGAAAGGCATGCCGCCCTGGGAGCGCCAGCTCGCCCCCGAGGACCTCAAGAAGGTCACCGCCTTCGTCGGCACCATGCGCGGCACGAACGTGCCCGGCAAGGGCCCAGAAGGGAACCCCGCGACCGCCAACCCCTGACCCGATCCACTCCAACACCAACGAGAAACGTCCGCTTCAGATGTCCGGTGCCCTCCCAGCCCCCGAGCGCGTACTCCCGACCCTCAACGCGGACGGTACGCGCAATCGGATCCGCCCCAAGCTCTACGAGGGCAAGTGGTACCGCCGGCGGCTGGTGGTGGGCTGGCTCTTGATCGCGACTTTCGTGGCCTTGCCGTTCGTGAAGATCGGCGGCAAGCCCGCCATCTTGCTCGACGTGCCGCAGCGTCAGTTCCACTTGTTCGGCAAGACGTTTCTGCCGACGGACGGCGTGCTGCTGATGCTGCTGATGTTGAGCATCCTGCTGGGCATCGTGCTCGTCACCGCGGTGGTGGGGCGGGCCTGGTGCGGCTGGGGGTGCCCGCAGACGGTGTACATGGAGTTTTTGTTCCGCCCCATCGAGCGGCTCTTCGAGGGGGGGAGGAACGAGCAGCTCAAGCTCGACCGCCGGGGCGGGTTGCCGGTACGGCGCCTCCTGAAGAACCTCGTGTTCTTGGTGCTGTCGGTGCTCGTCGCCAACGTGTTCTTGGCTTACTTCGTCGGGGTGGAGGCCCTGTCGCTCTGGATGCGGCAGTCGCCCGCCGAGCACCCGGTGCCCTTCCTGGTGATGGCGGGGACGGCCGGGCTCGTCTTCTTCGATTTCGCCTACTTCCGGGAGCAGATGTGCACGGTCGCCTGTCCCTACGCGCGGCTCCAGTCCGTCCTGCTCGACAAACACTCTGTCGTGATCGGCTACGACGAGCGTCGCGGTGAGCCTCGGACCCACGGCAAGGCGAAGGGGGACGAAGGACCGACGGGCGACTGCATCGACTGTAAGGCTTGCGTCGTCGCGTGCCCGACGGGGATCGACATCCGGGAGGGGCTGCAGCTCGAGTGCATCGCCTGCGGCCAATGCGTGGACGCCTGCAACACGATCATGCCTCGGATCCAGCGCCCCGAGGACCTCATCCGCTACGGCTCCCAGGCAGGGTTCGCGGGCAAGGCCCCGGTGAGGCGGCTCCGCCCTCGGGTGTTCGCCTACGGGGCGCTCCTCGTAGGGTTGCTGGGGGCGCTCGTCGTCCTCGGCGCGGGGCGCGACCGCGCCGAAGTGACCGTGCTCCGCGGGCTCGGCGCGCCCTACGTCGTCGACGCGGGGACCGTGCGCAACCAGATCCGCCTCAAGATCGTCAACCGCGGCAGCAGAGATGAGGCCTACGCCATCGAGCTCACGGGCGCCCCCGAGCTGCGCCTCATCGCCCCAGAGAACCCGTTGGCGGTGAAGGCGGGGCAGAGCGCCTCGACGAGCGTCTTCGTGATCGGTGAGGTCGGGAGCATCGTCGGCGAGCGGTCGGTTCACTTCCGCGTCACCGACGAAGCCGGCGAGCGCCAAGACATCGCATACACCCTCGTCGGCCCTCGCCCAGACCCGCAAGGGACGGCAGAGGGCGCCGTACCGTCGAGCTCAAAGGAGACCCCATGAACGACCGAGACGCATCACCCGAGCGCGCCATCTCCACCCCGCGTCCCGCCGAGGAGGGAGCGACGGGGTCCCTGCGCCTGCGCGGGATGGCGTGGGCCCTCGCCCCCGCGCTCATCTTGGGCGCTGGGCTGGCGGGGCTCGGCGTGATGACGGCGCTGGCCATCGACGATCCGAGCTTCGCCCTGGAGCCGGACTACTATCAGAAGGCGGTGGAGCTCGACGCGGAGAAGCGCCAAGAGGCGCAGAACCGCGAGCTCGGGTGGACGTTGGAGGTGACGCCCGCGCCCATCGGCGCCCAGGACGGGGCCGTCGAGCTCTCCGTGACCTTGGTGGGTCCGGCGGGGGGCCTCGACGACGCGGAGGTGCAGCTCGAGGCGTTCCACAACGCGCGCGCGGCCGAGGTTCATCAGCTGACGCTCCGGGGGGCGGGTGAGGGCGTCTACCACGCGCGCTTGAAGGACGTCCGCCCAGGGCTCTGGGAGTTTCGCTTCGTCGTGGAGCGCCAGGGGGTCCGCTTCACGGACGTGCAGCGCCGCGAGCTACAGCGCGGGGGGAAGAGCTGATGCCCTTGGTCGCGCTCGTACCCATCCTCGTGGCGAGCCTCCTCGGCAGCTTGCACTGCGTCGGCATGTGCGGCGGCCTGGTCGCGCTCTATGCGGGTGAGGGGTCGGGGCGACGGCTCGCGCCGCACCTCGCTTATCACGGAGCGCGGCTCGTGGGGTACACGGCCCTCGGCGTCGTGGCAGCCGCTCTGGGGAGCGCCTTGGATCTCGCGGGCACGGCGGTGGGCGTGGGCCGCGTCGCCGCGGTCGTGGCGGGTGGCGGCATGGCTTTGTGGGGGGTGGTGATCCTGGAGCGGCGGCTCCGCCGGAGGCCGCCAGCGGAGCGCCTGGTGTCCTTGAAGGGGTCGGCGACGGCGAGCCCTGTGGGGCGGGTGTCCGCGTGGCTCTTGCGGGGCCTCGCCGGACGCGAAGCGCCGGTGCGCGGCGCGCTCCTCGGTGCCTTGTCGGCGCTGCTGCCCTGCGGCTGGCTCTATGCGTTCGTGCTCGGAGCCGCCGCCACGGCCAACCCCTGGCACGGCGCGCTCGTGATGGTGGCCTTCTGGTCGGGGACTGTGCCCCTGCTGCTGGGGTTCGGGCTGGGGCTGCAGGGGTTGCTGCGCCCGCTGCGACGTCACCTCCCGACGGTGACCGCTTGCGGGCTCATCGTCGCGGGAGGCCTCACGATCTTCTCCCGAGGCACCGTACCAGGGGAGGCCTTTACGGGGCTCCGCGCCGTGGACGTCCTGTCGGTGGAGAGCGGACCTGCGAGTGACTCTCCGGAGACCCACGGGGCGACGGGCAGTTGCCCGATGCACGCCTCAGGAGCCGACCCATGATGACGGAGACGGAGCTGGGCAGATCGGGTCCTGCGTCGAGCCCGTCGTCAGTATCGTCGGCACCATCGGCAGCTCCGTCGACGCGCTCCACTGCGCCCTTCCTTGCGTCGTCGCCGGGCGTCGCCGAGCCCGCGGACGTGGCCTGCAGCCACTGTGGGCTCCCAGTGCCCGAAGCCTTGATCGACGTCGAGGCGTCGACGCAGTTCTGCTGTGGCGGCTGCCGGCAGGTCTACGCTTTGCTCCACGAGTGTGGCCTCGAGCACTACTACACCTACCGGGACGCCGCGGACGCGCCCCCGCAGCGCGCGCTGACGAGCGGGCGCGACTACGGCGAGTTCGATACGGACGACTTCCGCGCCCTGTACTGCCGTCCGGGGCCCGAGGGGACCCTGCAGATCGAGCTCTACCTGGAGGGGGTGCACTGCTCCGCTTGCGTGTGGCTCGTGGAGAAGCTGCCGACTCTGCTCCCGGGCGTGCGGGAGACGACCCTCGACTTCGTGCGCAGGGTGGTGCGAGTCACCTGGGAGCCGGCGGAGATCTCCCTCGGCCGCATCGCTCAGCGCCTCGCCGCCTTCGGCTACCCGCCTCACCCCTACCGCGGCTCAGGCGACATGGAGCGGCAGCGGCTGGAGGAGCGCGCGCTGCTCATGCGCGTGGGCGTCGCGGGCGCGGTCGCCGGCAACGTGATGCTCATGGCCCTGGCTTTGTACAGTGGCCTCTTCGACGGCATGTCGCCGCAGTTCCGGGCCTTCTTCCGTTGGGGCAGCCTGCTCATCAGCGCGCCGGCGGTGCTGTGGGCGGGCTCGATCTTCTTCAAGGGGGCGCTCGCCTCCCTGCGGACCCGCACGCCGCACATGGACCTGCCGGTCAGCATCGGCATCCTGGCGGGCTTTTTGTGGGGCGCCCTGGGGACGCTGCTGGGCAAGGGGGAGATCTACTTCGACTCCGTCACCATGTTGATCTTCGCCCTGCTCGTGGGGCGCTGGATCCAGCACCGCCAGCAGCGCTCCGCCTTCGAGGCCGCGGAGCTCCTCAACACGCTCACCCCGAGCACGGCGCACCTGCGGGAGGGGGACGTCGTGCGAGACGTCCCTGCGGCGAGCGTCGCGGAAGGCGCCTGGGTCGAGGTGCGCACGGGCGAGACGATCCCCGTCGACGGCGTCGTCGTCGAGGGCAGCTCGTCCCTCGACACGGCCGTGCTCAGCGGCGAGCCGCTCCCGGTGGACGTGGAGCCGGGCGCGCTCGTCCACGCCGGCTCGACGAACCTCACGGGCCTGTTGTTGGTCCGCTGCCTGCGCTCCGGTGAGGCGACCCGCATGGGACAGCTCATGAAGAGCGTGGAGGAGGCGGCGCGGCGGCGCGCCCCCATCGTGCGCCTGGCGGATCGCGTAGCGGGCTACTTGGTGATCGTGGCCATCGTGCTCGCAGCGATCACCCTGTTCGGTTGGTCCTTCGTGAGCCTGGAGCGCGCGGTGGACAACACGGTGGCGCTCTTGGTGGTGGCGTGTCCCTGCGGGCTCGGGCTGGCGACGCCCCTCGTGGTCAGCGCCGCCTTGGCGCGGGCCGCTCGGCGCGGGCTCCTGATCAAGGGCGGAGACGCTCTCGAGAGGCTCGCCACCCCGGGGACCTTCGTCTTCGACAAGACGGGGACCTTGACGGAAGGGCGCGTGCGGTTGGTGGAGTACGCGGGCGATGCGTCCGTGCAGGCGGCGGTGGTCGCCTTGGAGGCGCGCTCGATGCATCCCGTGGCCCGCGCCTTCGTCGCGGCCTTCGAAGGGGATCGCGAGGGTGCCAGCGAGACGGCCAGCGCGGACGGGCCCGTGGTGGAGGACGCGCGGGAGGTGCTCGGCGGAGGGATGTGGGGCCGTGTGGCGGGGCGCGAGCTGTGGGTGGGCAACGAGCGCTCGACCCGGGAGCGCGGCGTCGTGGTTCCCCCGTGGGCCGAAGAGGTGCTCGGCGGTTGGCTCGAGCGCGGGCTCAGCCCGGCGCTGATCGCTCAGGATGGGGCGGTCGTGGCCCTCGCCGCCTTCGGAGATCCGCTGCGCGAGGACGCCGCCGAGAGCCTGCTCGCGTTGCGCGCCTTGGGGCACCGGCTGGTGCTCCTGTCGGGCGATCACCCGCGGGCGGTGAGCCACGCCGTGGCGCAGCTGGACCGGGCCGCTGTCGGCGCGGCTGCAGCGGAGAGCTCGGCGCGGCCCCTGTTCGATGAGGTGCTCGGCGGCCAATCCCCCGAGCAGAAGCTCGCGTACGTCGAGGCCGCCGCCGCGCGGGGGCCGGTGTTCATGGGCGGCGAGGGGGTCAACGACGCGGCAGCGCTCAGCGCGGCGTCCGTCGGGATCGCGGTCCACGGCGGCGCCGAGGCCAGCCTCCTGGCGGCGGACATCTTTGCGCGCCGCGACGGGGTCGCCCCCGTCGTGGGGCGGGGCCGCGGTGGCCCGCGGCCGGAGCGGGGGTTGGGGG
>JAEWOQ010000555.1 GCA_023460875.1 Pseudomonadota bacterium | reverse complement strand
CTGGGCGCACTCGTTCGGTCAGACCGCCGAGCTCTACACGCTGTTGTGGACGGGCTGCTCGATCGCCGTCAACGACGCCGTCCCCCACCTCATCGAGAACCTGCCCGACGTGAAGCCGACGGTGCTCGTGGCGGTGCCGCGGATCTTCAACCGCATCTACGACGGCGTGAACAAGCAGATGCAGGACAAACCTGCGCCCATCCGCAAGCTGTTCCACGCGGCCGTCCGCGCCGCCAACGAGCGAGCTCGCGGAGGGCAGCTCGGCGTCATCGACCAACTCGCCCTGAAGCTCGGCGACAAGCTCATCTTCTCGAAGGTGCGCCAGAAGTTCGGAGGGCGGCTGCGCTTCGTCGTCAGCGGCAGCGCGGCCCTCAGCGTGCAGGTCGCGGAGTTCATCGACGCCCTCGGTATCGCCGTGTACGAGGGCTACGGCTTGACGGAGACGAGCCCCGTCGTGTCCGCGAACTACCCCGGGCATCGGAAGCTCGGCAGCGTAGGCCCCGCGTTTCCCGGCGTAGAGATCCGCATCGACCGCGAGGCGACCGGAGATCCCGTGCACGGCGAGATCGTGGTCAGCGGCCCGAACGTGATGCAGGGCTACCACAACCGCCCCGAAGAGACCGCCGAGGTGCTGCTCCCCGACGGATCGTTCCGCACGGGAGACATGGGCTACCTCGACGAGGACGGCTTTCTCTTCATCACGGGCCGCATCAAGGAGCAGTACAAACTGGAGACCGGCAAGTACGTGGTGCCCTCCCCCTTGGAGGAGGAGCTCAAGCTCTCGCCCTTCATCCTCAACGTGATGTTGTACGGGGCCAACCGGCCTCACAACGTCGCCCTGGTGGTCGCGGACGTCGCAGCCATCGAGAAATGGGCGGGGGAGCGGGGCGTGGCGCTCGGCAAGGAGCCCCTCTCCACCCACTCGGAGGTGAAGAAGCTCATCGGCGCCGAGCTCGAGAAGTATTCCGCCGCCTTCAAGAACTACGAGAAGCCCCGGGGCTTCATGATCACCATCGAGGACTTCACCCTCGAGAACGACATGCTCACCCCGAGCATGAAGGTGAAGCGGCGCAACGTGCTGGCGCGGTACGAGACAGAGCTCCTGGCCCTGTACTGACCCCCGTACTCCCTGGAGCCGCTCGGCCCTCGCCGCCCCCCATTCTTGACAAATCCGATGTGCCAATGCACATCGTAGCTCGTGAAGCTGTCGAGCAAGGGTCGTTACGCCGTCCGGGCGCTGTTCGACATCGCCTTCTACAACGAAGGGCGGCCAACTCAGGTGAAGGACATCGCCGAGCGCCAGGGGATCCCTCCGCGGTTCCTCGAACAGATTTTCCAGGAGCTGAAGCGCGCGGGCATCGTCGGCTCGAAGCGAGGGCCGCAAGGTGGCTATCTCCTGGCCCAGAGCGCCGACACGATCCGCCTCGGCGACATCGTCCGCGCCCTGGAGGGGCCGATTTCCCTCGGCGGCGAGGAGAGCGTGGCCATCGACGCTCTGGAGACGAACCAGCGCTCGCCGCGGGCTAGGAGTGATGCGGCGAGCCCGCGCGTCAGCGCCACCTCCCGTCGTCCGCGCCGAGATGCTCGGGGAGGGCAACGCGCCACGGAGTCCGTGTTCCGAGATTTGTCGGCGCAGGTCGAGGCTTGCTTCGACGCGATCACCGTGGCCGACGTCTGCGCCCGCGCCCGCAAGCTCGGCATCAAGAAGCCCCACCCTCAAGGCTACGTCTATGTCATCTGAGACCGCCGCGCCCTTGGCTGCGCGCCTCATCTACGAGGACGTGCTCGATCTCGTCAGCGACACGCCCCTGCTCGAGGTTCGTCACCTCGGGCGTGAGCAGCCGCGGGGTCGCGTCCTCGGAAAGCTCGAGTCCGCCAACCCGACGGGCTCCGTGAAGGACCGGATTTGCCTCGCGATGATCGAGGCAGCCGAGCGGGACGGGCTCCTCGGCCCCGGCGGCGTCGTGATCGAGCCGACCAGCGGCAACACCGGGATCGGCCTCGCGCTGGTGTGTGCTCGTCGGGGGTACCGCTGCATCCTCACGATGCCCGAGAGCATGAGCCTCGAACGGCGTCAGCTCCTCGAGTCCTACGGCGCCGAGGTGGTGCTGACCCCGGAGGCGGAGCAAATGGAGGGGGCCGTCGAGCGGGCCGAGCGTCTGGCAGAGGAGATCTCCGGTGCCTTCATCCCCCACCAGTTCGACAACCCCGCCAACCCGGACGTGCACTACCGCACGACGGGACCGGAGATCCTGCACGCCCTGGGCGACGAGCCCGTGCACGCGTTCGTCGCTGCCGTAGGGACGGGGGGCACGATCAGCGGCGCGGGGCGCGCCCTGCGCGAGCGCCACCCGGACTGCCGGATCATCGCGGTCGAGCCGGAGTCCTGCGCGACCATCTCCCGGGGAGAGCGGGGCCCCACGAAGATCCAGGGGATCGCGCCGGGGTTCGTCCCACGCAACTACGACGCGTCGGTCGTGCACGAGGTGCGCACCGTGGCAGACCGCGCCGCTTACGAGACGAAGCTCGCGCTGGGGCGGCGCGAGGGCGTGCTGGTGGGCATCAGCGCGGGCGCGAACGTGCACGTCGCCTTGGAGGTGGCGCGCGAGCTCGGGCCGGACGCGACGGTGGTGACCCTCCTCTGCGACACGGGCGAACGCTACTTCAGCCTGGACGAGTACTTCCGGGAGTGACCCCCGCCTGGGACCCAGCCTAGAGACAGCAGCCTAGAGACAGCAGCCTAGAGACAGCCTCGAGAGACCTTCGGTGACCCTCCACCCCGACGACCCCTCCGGCGCCCCGGACGCCGGCCCCCCGTGGACCGAGTTCGACGACGCAACACGACGAACCCTCGCCCGCGCGCGGGTGCTCGTCGTGGGCGCGGGGGGGCTCGGTTGCCCCGCGGCCTTGTGCCTGGCTCGCGCGGGCGTGGGCCATTTGGTGCTGTGCGACGACGACGAGGTGCACGTCACGAACCTGCACCGACAAGTCTTGTTCTCCGAGGGGGACGTCGGCCGAGACAAGCTCGACGCCGCCCGGGACACGCTCCTGGCCGAGGGCGCCGCGTCGGTGGAGCTCGTCCGCACTCGGTTCTTGCCGGACAACGCCGTCGAGCTCGCCCGGGGCGTCGATCTGGTGATGGAGGGCGCCGACAACTTCGCGACCAAGTTCCTCACAGGGGATGCAGGCCACCTCGCGGGCCGACCCGTTGTCCACGGAGCCGGGGTGCGCTGGCGCGCCACCGCCTGGAGCGTGCGCGCCCAGGGGCGTCCTTGTTATCGCTGCTTGTTCGAGGACGTCTTGCCGGACGGCGCCGCCCCGAACTGCGCGGAGGCGGGAGTGATCGGGCCGGTCGTCGGCATGGCGGGGGCCCTCATGGCCGAGCTGGCGATCGATCTCTTGTTGGGGCGCGAAGATCGGACCGGGCTGATGCACACCTTCGACGGGCTGAACGACCGCCTGCGCGCCGTGCGGATCCACGCCCGGCGCAGCTGCCCCCTGTGCGGTGAGCACCCTACCC
>JAEWOQ010000554.1 GCA_023460875.1 Pseudomonadota bacterium | reverse complement strand
CCCCCGCGCTCCGCTCCGCCGTGCCGCGGGCCGCCACGCCGTGCGGGCCGCCACGGAGCTGCGCCGTCCTCAACCCTCCGTTTCGCGCGACGATCTCACGTCCCAATCCGGCGGGATCGACTCGCCTTCGTCTTCGCCTCCCCACCGCCCACCCCACGGGTCCCGCGCTGAGGCTTCGGAGATTGGGACGTCTCCGGGCGACGACGCGGCGAGCGCTTCGCCGGCACGAGGCGATCCACCAGGAGGTTCACCGCCCGCTCGAGGCTCTCCCCCGAGCAGATGCTGGGGCCCAACCGGTCGAGCAACAAGCCATCGATGGCGTAGTGCAGCAGGGCGATCTCGAGGGCCCCACCAGGGAGCCGCGCGCTCGCATGGAAGCGGACGTCCGCTTCGAAGCCTCGAGCGAGGGTCGCGCCGAGGCGCTCCGCCAGCGCCGGGTTGCGGGTCGCCTCCAGGCGGAGCTCGAAGAGGGCGGTGGTGATCTCCGGCGCGGACGTCGTGCGACGCACGATCTCGTGGACGTAATGGCGCAGGCTGCGCCGGGAAGGCGGGAGGGCGCGCGGTCGGGCGAGCACCTCCGGCGGCGGACCCAGCCGCTCGAAGATGCGTTCTCCGAGGGCGCCGAGCAGCGCGTCCCGGGATCGGAAGTAGTTGGACGCCGTGCCTCGCGGGACCTCCGCCTCCTCGTCGACCGCGCGATGGGTCAGCCCTCGGGGGCCCATGCGCGCCAGGACGCGGAGCCCCGCGTCCGCCAGCGCCGCTCGTCGCTCGGGGTTCGCCGCCATGGGCGCAGCATACCGGAAACCCTCGGGCTCCCAGGCGTCACCCGGCGGTCACTCCTGCCACACCTCCGCGTCGGGGAAGAACCCGACGCCGACGCCGACCACCAGGAGGATGACGACCAGGAGGACGCCCATCGACAACAGGCTGATCTTCACCACACGACGGGTCTCTGCCGTCCGCGGCGTCGGGTGGCTCGCGGTGCGCCGCGCCCACTGCTGCTTGGTCATGGAGTGCGCCGCGAGCGCGGTCGCCCCGCCGATCACCGTACCGGGGACGTTGCCCGGCAGGACGAACAGGGCCAAGACGAGGAGGAGCGCCGTCCCGCCGATGCCTCCCCACAGGGCGTTCTGGGCGCCGCTCTCGTCCCGGACCGCGCGAGCGTTCTCGCGGAGCAGCAGCCCTGCGGCCAAGGGCCCCCCGAAGAACGTCCCGATGCCTACCTGTCTCGGGGAGAACCAGGCGACCTCCTCGGTTGCCGACCCTTCGGTGGGCGTGGCGTTCGGCGTGGTGGTCGTGGGAGGCGCGTAGGGATTGACCGACATGACGGTCGCTGATCTTCTCACGATGAACCCCCAACGTCACTCCCGGAGGCGCGAGACGCCGGATGCTGGACCGCGGGAGCGGCCGCCCAGGGGGGCGCAGGGTCGAGAAAAAACCCGGCTGACTGGCCCTTATCGTGCCCTCCTCCGGGCCGCGGCCGGGAGGCGGAGGTGCTTCGGCGGTCAACCACTACATTTGTAGTGGATTGGAGGCTCTCCTTCGTTGAACCACTACTTCTGTAGTGGCAGAATCGTCCGCATGCGCAGGTTGATTTACTTTGTCGCGACGACCATCGATGGCCGCATCGCCGGGCCCGAGGGCCAAACCGATTTCTTTCCCCTGGCGGGCGCGCACATCGCGGCGCAGGTGGAGCAGCTGCCGGAGACGCTGCCCCGCCACGTCCGTGAGGCCCTCGACGTCCCCGAGCGGCAGGCGCGCTTCGACTCCGTCGTGATGGGGCGCGGCACCTACCAGCCGGCGCTCTCCGCCGGCATCACCCATCCCTACGCGCCCCTGGAGACGGTCGTGTTCTCGCGCGCGCTCCCGGAGCGCAGCGACGGCGATCTGCGCATCACGTCCGCCGATCCACGTCGGGTGGTGCAGGAGCTCAAGGAGCGCCCCGGTCAGGACATCTGGTTGTGCGGCGGCGCGGATCTGGCGAGCCAGCTCGCCGACGAGATCGATGAGCTCATCGTGAAGGTGAACCCCGTGCTGGCCGGCGATGGCATCCCTCTGCTGCGCGGCGCCTTCCGACCGCAGGCGTTCGTCCTCCGTCACCACGAGGTCTTCTCGAGCGGCGTCGCCTGGTTGCGTTACGAGCGCGCAGACGGCTCTGATCGCTGATCGCCGATCGCCGAGCGCTGAGCGCTGAGCGCTGAGCGCCGCTCCACCGCGCCTCGGCGGAGTCGGACCGCTCAGCCGACGATGCGCACGGCTTCGTCGTTCTGGTGGGAGGCTTCCAGGAGCATCGCTCCGACGCTGCGAGCGGGGTACGGTCCCGCGACGACGGCGACGGGACAGAAGGAGAACGTCCCCACGCGCCACCCGATGGCGGCGCGCAGGACCTCGAGCGGGTCGTCTGCGCGATCGCCCAGGCGGCCGCGCACGACCGTGCCGTCGAGCAGCTCGAAGCGCACGCGCTCTCGCTCGCCTTCGATGATCAGCCAGCCCGTGCGTCGCTCGAGCTCGAACATGCTGAGCAGGGTGGCCACGGACATGTCGCTGAGGTTGCCGTTCATGGACGGCACGCGAGGCGCCGCCGGAGGGGCCTCGTCGCCGAGCGCCACGCGCACCTCGTGATGGCCGTTCATCCCCGCGACCGTCGACGTGCCAGGGGGCGGCGGCACGCTCTCGACGCCCGAAGGCCGCACCCAGCGGTCGAGGCGCGCGAGCCGTCGCTCGACCCGCTCCAAGGTGGCGATGGACCGCTCCAGCGCCTCGGACTGCCGCTCCGCCGCCTCCACGACCCGCTCGATGAGCTCCATCATGCGCTGCGTGGAGCGCCGCTCCGTCACTTCGCGGACCTGCAGCCGCTGACCGATGGCGTCGAGGCCCTCCTCGACGGAGAACATCTGGTCGCTCAGGGCCTCCAAGCGGGCGCGGGCCGCGAGCTGACGCCGCTCCACCGCGCCGACCTCCTCCGGGAGCCGCGTCGCGCCGCAGGCCCCCGCGCCGCCCGGAGACGCCGGATGCTGCGACGACGCACCGAGCGGCAGCGCCTCCTGCGACGAAGGATGCTGCGACGACGCACCGAGCGGC
>JAEWOQ010000553.1 GCA_023460875.1 Pseudomonadota bacterium | reverse complement strand
CCGGCCCCCCCCCCCCCCCCCCCCCCCCCGCGCCCCCCCCCCCGCCCCTGGTCGCACGTCGCGGCCAAGGGTTGCATCGTCCGTGGCAGGACCAAGGGAGGCTGCCCGGGCGCCCGATTTCCCGGAGGCTCCGCGTCGCGCGGTGCTGGCCCGCGGGAGCGGACGCACAGGGGCGCGGAGGGTCGAGAGAAAATCCCCCGGCTCATCTTCCGGAACCGTCCCCAGGTTCGCTGGAGGAGATGTGCGATTCGGTGTACCGAATTCCGGACTGAGCCGAGGTGCGGACGACAGGTGCTCGCCGCGTGAGTACACTGCTCGCCGGGGATCGAACCGATGTGCGACGAGACGACCGAAGCCGAGAACGAGGCGTACCTGGCGAAGACGCGGAGCCCGCAGGAACCCGCGGGGTCGCTGCCCGCGAGCCGTGAACTCGACCGGCGCCAGATGGGCATCGGGACGGGGGCGGCGCTGGCGGCGCTGCTCACGGGCTGCGGGTCGCCAGCTCGTCCCTCGCGCGCACCGGATGAGGCGGGCTCGGAGAGCGCAGGGGCTCCGCCCCCTGATGCGGCTGCGACGGAGCCAGCGCAGGCAACGCAGGAGAACCCGTCGCCGTCGGCGACCGTCGACCGCGCGGTCACGATTCAAACACCGGACGGCGAGGCCGAGGCGTTCTTCGTGGCCCCGAAGAGCGGGAGACACCCTGGCGTGCTGCTGTGGCCCGACGTCGCGGGTCTGCGCGACGCGTACCGCCAGATGGCGGCTCGCCTGGCCGGCGCGGGCTACGCGGTGCTCGTGATGAATCCCTACTACCGCGCCACGAAGCTGCCCCTGTTCACGACGTTCACCGAGTGGCAGGCCCCCCAGGGCAAGGCGCGCGTGCGCCCCATGCGGGAAGCGCTCACGCCGGACGCGATCACGCGGGACGCCATCGCCTTCGTCCGCTGGCTCGACCAACGGCCGGAGGTCGACCCGGAGCGCCAGCTCGCCACCATCGGCTACTGCATGGGCGGCCCCTTCACGTTCCGTACGGCGGCGGCGGTGCCGGAGCGGGTGGGGGTCCTGGCGTCCTTCCACGGCGGCGGCCTGGTCACGAAGGACGCAGAGAGCCCCCACGCGCTGCTGGAGAAAATCGACGCCGCGGCGCTGATCTGCATCGCCCAGAACGACGACGAGCGGGAACCGGAGGCGAAGCACGAGCTCCGGACGGCCGCCGAGAAGGCCGGTGTCCCCGCGGAGATCGAGGTGTACCCGGCGCAGCACGGCTGGTGCACCCTCGACGCGCCCGTCTACGACGAGGAGCAGGCGGAGCGGGCCTGGGCGCGCATGCTGGCTACCTTCGAGCGCCATTTGTAGCGCGGTGCGAACGGTGCAGCTTCACCCTCGAGTTCCTGTTCACCGACGGGTGAGCGCTCCGTTCGTCGCGCGTTCGTCGCGCGATCAGTAGCAGGACACCCGGGTCGCGCTGCCGTCCCCGCCGTAGAAGCCGCTCGGGCACGTGCTGCTTCCCTGGCGGGGGCCCTGGCAGGGGCAGGTGCAGGCGCCGTCCGCTGCTTCGTGTTCTGCGTCGTCGCGGCGCGCTGGGGGACTCAGATCGGAGCTGCGCCCGGCGGTGGCTTCTTGCCGTTGCGTTCCTCGGTTCCGTCGCGGGGACCGGGAGGCGAACGACGCCCTAGTCCGGGCGCCCCAGCCGTCCGGGTGAGCGCGGGCGGGGCGGAGGAGCGGTGACGCTCGAGCTCCGCGAGGGCGCGGGCCGCGGCGGTCGTGCGCTCGGCGAGCTGTCTCCGGAGGTCTGTCACGCGGGCGGCGAGCTCCGTGCAGCGGTCCTCGAGCTCTCCCACTTGGCGGCGCAGGGTCCCTTCGCGCTGCGCTGCACGGCTCAGCTGGCTCTCGAGCTGCGCCGTGGCGCGTTCGTGGCGGACGGCCCGCGCGCGCTCGGCTTCCAGACGACTGCAGAGCTGGTCCACCTCCGCGTAAGCCTCCGAGAGGCGCTCCTCCAGCTGGAGCCGCTGGGGCGGCGGCATGCTGCTCGGCGCCGGGATGCGCGGCCGACGATGGGCGGGAAGGGGCGGCGGCACCGAGCGCCCGGTCGACGGAGCCGGCGGCGCGGTCGACGTGTTCGCGGTCGACATGCCCGCGGTCGACGTGTTCGCGCTCGACGTTGCGGCGCGCGGACGAACGCTCGGAGGTGGCCCCGGGGGAGCGGACGAGGGGGAGCGCAGCACCGGTCGCGGCGGCGTGGTGACGGGCTGCACCTGCGGAGGCGCGGGCGGCGGGGCAGTGACGGGCTTCGCTTGTCGAGACGACGATGGCGGCGATGCCGTGACGGGCTTCGACTGCCGGTTGGTGGGCGGCAGCGACGAGACGGATTTCGTCCGTAGGCTCGACGCAGGCGGCGCGAAGATCGCCTTCGGTTGCCGGCTCGACGCAGGCGGTGATGAGATCGGCTTCGCTTGTCGGCTGGAGGGGGGCGGCGAAGAGACGGGCTTCAACCGCGGCCTGGAGGACGGCGGCGAAGAGACGGGCTTCGACCGCTGGCGGGGGGACGGCGCCGGCGGTCGGTTCGATTGGAATCGCTGTGCGCTCACGAATTACTCCCTGGTGGAGCTGCATATAGCGCGCACGCCCCGCGGTGCTCGTCGCAACTGGCGTTCATACGCGTCGGCCCGTTGGGGCTAATTGACAATCGTCCGCTGTCTTTTGTCCCCTGGAGCAACGGGGAGCGACGGTGGCGCGACGCCTCGACCGACAGCAGGCCGCTCGTGACCCGAGAGGTGACTCGCGCTCTCGCGTCGACCGGCCCGGGGTGAACCAACGCCCGCGCGGACGAAGCGCGTCGCGGCTCGGCAGGTCGTTCTCAGCGGCGCTCGGACCCGTAGGGCGACGGATCGAGCTCGCGTTGGCGCTGAGCCTCGGTGCTCCTCTCTGGGAGGCCCTCGCTGACCTCTCTGGAGGCTCCCTGGGGCGAGGGCGCGCGCTTCCCGAGCGTCCCTCTCGCGTCGTGGGGGGCGGGGA
>JAEWOQ010000552.1 GCA_023460875.1 Pseudomonadota bacterium | reverse complement strand
GGTCGAGGTCCTTTGCCATCGCATCCAGCTTTCGCTTCGTCTCGGCGAACTCTAGCTCTAGCTGCTCATGGGGGACGCGCTCCGCCTTCGCGACGAAGATCCTACGCTTCAGGAGCTCGTAGTGTTCGAGCAAGCGCTCGTAGGCCCGCTGCGCCTTGTCCGCTCGTGCCGACGCTGCGTCTCGCTCCGCCGTGAGTCGGGCGAGCTGCGCTTCGAGCTCGGCGATGCGTCCTGGCGCAGGGTCGGAGGAGAGGTTCGCAGCTGTCACCGCGAGACACTCGTACACACCAATCGGCGCGTTGTCTACCCGACGGGCTCACATTGCGCTCATTCTTTGGCAAGTCAGGTGCTTCAGTGGACCTGAGGCGCGCGTCGTCTCGGCTTCTCCAGATCGACCCCATCCAGCAGCGCATCGAGCTCCATTTCGTTCAGTTCGACGTGCGTCGCTCCAGTCGATGGGGTGTCCAGGAGACGAAAGCGCCCCGCATCCAGCCGCTTGTAGAACAAGCACATCCCCGTGCCATCCCAGAACAGGATCTTGATGGCTTGTCGTCGCTTCCCGAAGAAGACGAAGAGCGCACCGCTGCGAGGGTCGTATCCAAGCGCTTCCCGGGCGATCCCCGAGAGGCGGTTGAACCCACAGCGCAGGTCGATGGGCTCAAGCGCCAGGAAGATCTCGGTCCCGGAGGGGATCATCGCGCCCCCTTCAGCACGCGGACCACCTCAGTGAGCAAACGCCCATCGAAGCCCGACTCGACCACGACATCGACGTCTGCAACCCGGACCACCAGACGTCCGCCTGGCGGCTCCACGACGTGCACCCGAGCGAGCCGCACCTCGCCAGCTCCGCGCGCCAGGGCTTTCTCCTCGTCCCGTGCCGGGCGACCCCGCTCGCGCCTCTTCAGCTCGCTCGACCACCAAGCAAGAGTCTTCGCCCGGTAGTCTTTCCCGCTCGCAAACTCCTCGGCGCTCAGGCCGCTCCGCCGCCATGACGCCACCCGTCGGGACCACTCTGCTGCGCTCGCCATGCGCCCGACAATCGGCTCACCCTACAGGCACCGCAACAACGTCGGTTCGTGCAGGGGATACTTCTCCGTGGGTCACCAGCAGATCAGCGAACCCGTGTATCCGCAATCTGGAGGCTGCAGGACCGCGTACAGGAGGCCCATGGCAGCGCCGGACAGGAGCCCCGCGCCGGCGCCGAGCCCGATCTGGCCCCAGTCCTCCCAGTCACCCGCGCGGCGCCCGGCGACCGTGACGCTCGTGAGCGCCAGGGGCAGGAGCACGTTGCCGGCGAAGGAGCCGAAGTGGAAGCGCCCACCGCTGTGCTTGAAGGTGTCGACGAGGAAGACCGTGGTGCCGTGCCCGAGGGCGGCGGCGGACCCGAAGCTGTGGGTGGAGGGCATGCCATAACTCTCACACCCTGGTTGCCCCTGGTTCGTCTCGTTGCAGCCGGGCCGATGGCCCTCGAAGCCCGACTTGAAGTGGTGCTCATTCAGGAGCGCCAGCGTCGTGAGGGTCATCGCCGGCGCGAGGGCGGACACGTGCCAGCGGGCCTTCCAGCCGACGGTCGCCTCGGGAGACGAGTAGTAGATCCTCGGCATCAAGAGCTGGGCGCCTCCGGCCACCAGCGTGGTGGCGAGGGTGACGTCGTTCCAAGTTTGGCTGCGCTCAGGCACCTGCGCCGAGGCGTTCGTCGGCGCGAGGAAGAGGGCAGCCGCAGCGACTGCGGCAGTGACAACGGGCTTTCGCATGGTTTCGTCCCCGCGCGCCTGCTCTGGCGCGCGGGTGTAGCTATGCCGGAGCCTGGATGGGCAGGGCAACTAACCGGCGTGTTCGAATCGACGTCGGGCGCCGTCGGGGCGGCCTGGCGGGCGCGTCACGTCCGGGTCGAGTCCCGAGACTCCCGGGACTTGTCGTAGGCTTCCGCGAACTTGCGGCCGAAGAGGACCGAGAACACGTGGCGATCCTCGTGGGCGAGGTCTGCGTGCAGCTCCGTGTACAGCTCCCACAGTGACTTGTAGCGCAGGGGCCCGAAGCCGAGCCCCTTCTTGCGCCGGGGGTCCTGGGAGGCGCGCTCGACCGACTCCGGCGAGAGCTCCTGGAGCAGGGATTTTACCCCGGTCATCACCCCGTTCATCACCGCGACCTGGTGGATCATGTAGTCCGCGAACACGCTCTCGACCGCGGACATCGCCTCCGAGGTCTTGTCCTTGTAGTTCAGGAGCACGCGCCCGACCTCCTTCGGGTCGCGCGCGCGCTCGACGTTCTGGCGCGGATCTGCCTCGCCCGGGGTGTGGGTCACGCGGCTGGGGCTCGTGCGCACGCCGAGCTCCTTGGCCATCTGTTGATAGCCCTCGCGGAGCGGGACGAAGCACTTGAGGAAGACGTCGAGGGCCTCGGCGATCTTGCTCAAGAACGCCACCACGTCGTCGGAGGTCTCCGGGGGCGGTCGGTCGGGCGCGAAGTCCGTCGCGAGCTCCTTGAGGCCGGCGAGGGCGACCGCGTCGGGCTTGGGGCCCGTCGTCAGGGCGCCGGTCTCGGGGGGCGCGATGCCGCGGAAATCCGCCTCTTGGAGGACCGCTGGGAGCTCACCGGCGACCTTGGCGTAGAAGGCGGGGCGTTGCTCCTGGGGGAGCTCGGTGGCCTGGCGCTGAAGCGAGCGGAGCAGCTCGGTCCAGGCGGAGCGATAAGCCGCGTACAGGCGGCGCGCCTCCGTGAGATCGTGTTGCGGAGCCTGCGCCTGCAGGTTGAGGAGGTCGAAGTTCGGGGCCGCCAGCAGCCCCGTCACCATCATCGGCTTGCGGTTGGATTGGACGGGGACGCGGGCGCCCTGCACCTTCGTGAGCTGAAAGTGCAGGGACATGATCGCGAACCCGTGGGGTGGCACGGGGGCTGGCGCGTTGGGCACGACCCGCTGTCCGTCGAAGAGCGTCCCGTTGGTGCTGCCTAGGTCCCGAACGGAGAGCTGTTCTCCCATCTCGTCGACCACCACGTGGAACTGCGATACGTAGCCGTTTGGCACCACCAAATCGTTCAGCGGATTGCGCCCAATGCGCACGGGGAGACGTGGGAACGTCTTGTCGATCAGGACGCCGCCCTGACTCTGATCGGTGATGAGGATGCGAACTCCGGTAGGCACGGGGCGTAGCGTAACAGGCAAGGTTCGGCCCAGGCGAAGATTACGAGGCAGCTCGTGCGAGTCGCGGGTAGGGAAGTCTCCGAGACTGGCCGGTGGGCCGGCGCTCTGTGGGGAGGAGCCCCGAGAAGTGAGCTCCCCACGATGACCCTTTTCTTCACTTCTCCCCTCGGATCGTGAGACCGTGCCGGCGCCCGTTTCCGCGCGGGCTGGGCACAGGAAATATGCTGACAGTAGAACCACGAGCCCTCTTGCGGCGCTTGAATCCGTACTGCACGACCGCGCTAGAAGCCGCTGCGGCCCGATGCGTGAGCGCGCGGCACTACGAAGTGACGGTCGAACACTTGGCGGCGGCGTTGCTCGAGGAGCCCCGCGCCGACGCAGGGTTGATCCTCACCCACTATGGGGTGCACGTGGACGTGGTGCGCGCCGCCCTGTCTCGCGCCGTGGGGGATCTGCGGGCGGGGAAC
The DNA here is from genome assembly GCA_023460875.1 of Pseudomonadota bacterium. Taxonomy (GTDB): domain Bacteria; phylum Myxococcota_A; class Polyangia; order Polyangiales; family Polyangiaceae; genus NIC37A-2. The sequence continues at coordinate 18,257 of JAEWOQ010000552.1, read as the reverse complement.
GCGGGCAAGCCGGTGTTCAGCTCGCGCCTCTTGGAGTGGATCCAGGACGCCTGGGTGCTGGCCTCCGCCGAGCACGAGGAGGCGAGCGTCCGCTCCGGTGCGCTGTTCGCCCGCTTGCTGCTCGCGCCGGGCCGCTATCTCCCCTTCGAGCTCCCCGAGCTCGAGCGTATCCCCGTGGACGAGGTGCGCAGAGAGCTGCCGAACCTGACGCGAGACAGCGTCGAAGCGGCCGCGGTGGGCGCTGGGGACGACAAAAGGCCGGCCAAGGCCTCCGCAGGGGACGGGGCGCTCGCGCGCTTCACGACGGATCTCACCCAGCTCTACCGAGACGGTCAGCTGGATCCCGTCTTCGGGCGGGAGCGCGAGGTGCGCCAGGTGATCGAGATCCTGGTGCGGCGCCGGAAGAACAACCCGATCATCGTCGGCGAGCCGGGGGTCGGTAAGACGGCGCTCGTCGAGGGGCTCGCGATGCGGGTGGCCGAGGGCACCGTCCCGGAGCCCCTAGCCAAGGTGAAGATCCTGTCGCTCGATCTGGGCGCGCTCCAGGCGGGGGCGGGCGTGCGGGGTGAGTTCGAGAACCGGCTCAAGGGCGTCATCGACGCGGTGCGCGGGAGCGCCGAGCCGATCATCCTCTTCATCGACGAGGCGCACACGCTGATCGGCGCGGGCGGTCCCCAGGGTGGCGGTGACGCCGCCAACCTCTTGAAGCCCGCGCTGGCGCGCGGCGAGCTGCGCACCATCGCGGCGACCACGTACGCGGAGTTCAAGCGCTACTTCGAGAAGGACGCGGCGCTCGAGCGGCGCTTCCAGCCGGTGCGCGTGGGGGAGCCGTCCATCGAGACAGCGAAGCTGATGCTGCGCGGCGTGGCGCCCCGCTTCGAGAAGGCGCACGGAGTGATCATCCGGGATGAGGCGGTGAGCGCGGCGGTCGAGCTGTCGAGCCGTTACATCTCGGGTCGACAGCTGCCGGACAAGGCCGTCGACGTGCTGGACACGGCCGCCGCCTACGTGAACCTCGTGCGCAAGGCGCCCCCGGCGGAGCTCGAAGACTCCCGCGCGCTCCTCGAGTCGGTGGAGCGGGAGCTGGCCGCCTGGGAGAAGGACGAGAAGGCCGGGATCCCCGCGGACGACGGCGCCCGCGCGGCGGCCTTGGAGAAGCAAGCCGCGCTGCGCGAGCGGGCTGCCCAGCTGGAGGACGCCTGCGCCCGGCAGCGGGAGCTGTGCGATCGCATCGAGGCCCTCCGCAAGGACGAGGCGGCGGATCCAGAGGCGCTCCAGGCCGCCCTCGCGGAGCTCGCCGACATCAAGCCGGAAGAACGCCTGGTCGCCGCCGACGTCGACGAGCAGATCGTCTCGTCGGTCATCAGCGACTGGACCGGGATCCCCGTGGGGCGGATGCTCCGGGACGATCTGCAGACGGCGCTGGACCTGGAGGCGCGCCTCCAGAAGCGCGTGCGGGGGCAGGACCAGGCCGTCGCGGTGCTGGCTCGCGAGCTGCGCTCTGCGCGCGCGGGTCTGAAGGCGCCCAACGCGCCCCTGGGCGTGTTCTTGCTCGTAGGGCCGAGCGGGGTGGGCAAGACGGAGACGGCGCTCGCGCTGGCCGACGAGATGTTCGGCGGTGAGCGGTTCGTGGTCACCGTGAACATGAGCGAGTTTCAGGAGCGTCACTCCATCTCGCGCCTGATCGGCTCCCCGCCGGGCTACGTCGGCTACGGGGAGGGCGGCGTGCTCACCGAGGCGGTGCGTCACCGGCCCTACTCCCTCGTCTTGCTCGACGAGGTGGAGAAGGCCGATCGGGAGGTCCTCAATCTATTCTATCAGGTCTTCGACAAAGGCACCCTCGCCGACGGAGAAGGCCGCCTGGTCGACTTCGCCAACACCGTCGTCGTGCTGACGAGCAACCTCGCAACCGACCTCATCACCGAGGTCGCCGACCCGACGCGGCCGCCCCGCCACCACGACGAGCTGGTCGACGCCGTGAAGCCGACCCTGAGCGCGTACTTCAAGCCCGCGCTCCTGGCGCGCATGACGGTGGTCCCCTACGTGCCGATCCGCCCGGAGGTCCTCGTCGAGATCGTGCGCATGAAGGTCGACGCCATCCGGGCCCGCGTGCGCGCGGCGCACGGGGTGCAGCTCACGGTGGAGGACGCCGTCATCGAGGCGATCGCCGAGCGCTGCCGCGAGGTGGAGAGCGGCGCTCGCAACGCGGATCACATCCTGCGGGCGGCGGTGATGCCCGTCCTCTCCTCGAAGATCCTCGCCGCGCTGGCGGAGGAGAAGGACGTCCCGGACCTCACCCTCTCGCTCGGCGACGACGGCGCCATCGTGTGTGCGCCTTGAAGAAAATCCCCATGACGAAGCACGCTCCAAAGAGGAAGGGCGGCTGGAAGCTCGCGGTGGCCCTGGGCGGCCTCGCGGGCTGGCTCGCCGCTTGTTCGAGCACGCCGCCCCCCGAGGTCCCCGAGAAGTGCGATCTGCAGATCGTCACCTCGGCGGTCATCACCTCGCCGTACATCAACCCGAGCGAGCGGGGCGAACCGCGGCCGGTGCAGGTCCGGATCTACCAGCTCAAATCGGACGTCGGCTTCTTGAACTCCGACTTCGAGGAGGTCTGGAAGAAGGACGCGGAGGTCCTGGGCGAGGACCTCGTCAAGGCGGAGGAGTTCCCCGTCTACCCGGACACGCGCACGGAGGTGAAGTTCGAGCGCGACGACGCTGCTCAGTTCATCGTGGCCGCGGCCCTGTTCAGGAACCCGACGGGCAAGAACTGGTACAAGTCCTTCGAGCTGCCGCCGTCCCCCGCGGACGGGCAGTGCGGCGCGCGTTGCCCCGACGGCGAGTGCGCGGAGGGGCCGATCCTCGACCCGCGCTTCTACATCTGGGTCGACGACACCCGCGTAGAGGACGGCATCGAGTACGCGGACTTCTTCCCTGAAGGGGGGACGCTCAGCGCGGCCCCGGAGGCAGAGCAGTGACCATTCGCAAGCCCGTTTGGACCGAAGGTCTGTTCATCACCCAGCACCACCTGCAACAGCTCGACGCCTACCACGAGGGCTTGCTCGCCGAGATGATGCAGCGCTCGCTGACGTTCCATTTCGGGATCACGGAGCTGGAGCTCGACGCGCGCGCGCTGGCGAACGGTCAGATCGTGGTGCGTCGGCTCAGCGTGGTGCTGCCCGATCTGACCATCCTGACGGTCGGTGGCGAGTCCGAGGTGGAGCTGTCTGCGCGAGACATCGGCGCCGCCTTCCCTGCGACGAAGAGCGCGCTCCCCGTCTACGTCGGCGTGCGCCACGAGTCGGATCTGACCGCGAACGTGGCCGAGGGGAGCGCCGCCCGCTTCGAGCGCCGCGCCACTCGCGTCGTCGACTTCAACGACGGCTCACACGAGCAGGAGGTGGCCTGGGCCAGACCGAACGTGCGGCTCTTCCTCGGCGACGAGTCTCGGGACGGCTACGCGACGCTGCAGATCGCGGAGCTGATCCGCAACCCCTCGGGGCAGGCGATCCTCTGCGACACGTACATCCCCCCCGTGGCGCGGATCGCGACCTCGCCCTTCCTGCACTCGGGGCTGCGCCGCGTGCTGACGGCCATGGTGGCGCGGCAACGGGCGCTGAGCGCGTCACGTCGGCAGCGCGACGCCGTCCAGATCGAGTTTCAGGCCAGCGACGTCCAGAAGTACTGGCTCCTGGACGCCCTCAACGGCTGGATCCCGATGTTCAGCCACCTGGTCGATCAGGGGCAGGCACACCCCGAGCGTGCGTATGAGGCCCTGGTGGGCTTGGTGGGTCGTCTGTGCACCTTCGCGGTGGACGCGGACCCCGCCAGCTTACCGAAGTTCGACTTCCTGGCCATGCGCGACGCCTTCGAGCCGCTCTTCGCGCGAGCGCTCTCGCTGCTCGATGCGGTCATCAAGGAGCGCTACGTGGAGATCCCCCTGCGCCGCCGCGAGGACGGGATGCACCTGGCCCAGGTGGAGGACGCGAGCGTGCTCCGCTTCGAGTTCTTCTTGGCCGTGACCGGGACCCTACCGGAGCAAGACATCCGGGATCGCCTCCCCAAGCTCTCGAAGATCGCGTCGTGGGGACAGATCGGGGGCCTGCTGAACTCGGCGGTGAACGGCGCGCGCATCGAGGTGGAGTACCGCCCGCCGGGGGCGCTGCCGATTCGGCCCGGGCTCACCTTCTTTCGTCTCCTGAAGACCCCGGAATATTGGATGGACATCCAAGGCACAGGGACGCTAGCAATCTACCATCCGCTCCCCTCCGACTCGTTGGAGCTGAAACTCTACGCAGTGGATCCGCAGAACCTCTGAGGCGCGATGCACGAAAGCATGCAGGAAAGAATGTACTGGGTGTGCGCCGACGCGATCTCCCTCGCGACACAGCTCGGCACGGCGCACGATCTGCCGGCACCCGACGTGCTGCGCCAACGCGTCGCGTCGCTCTTCCAACAGATGCGGGAGAAGGGTCGAGACGCGGGCATTCCGGTCGACGACACCAACGAGGCGACGTACGCCCTCGCGGCCTTCATGGATGAACAGATCCTGAGGTCACCGTGGCCGGGCCGTCAGCAGTGGATGTCTCAGCCGCTCCAGCTGGCGTTCTTTCAGGAGAACACGGCGGGTCATGGCTTCTTCGTGCGGATGCAGGCGCTCTCGGGCATGCCGGGGCGCGAGCACGTTCTACAGATTTACGCGCTGTGCATCGCCTTGGGCTTCCAGGGCCAGTACGCGCTATCGGCGACGGGAGAGCTGGTGGATCTTCAGGATAGGGCGCTCGCCACGGCGAGCCGGAATCTCGCGCCCAGCGAGGTGCTGAGCCCCGACGGGTACCCGAAACGTGGCCTGGACGCGCTGCGCGAGAGGCGCGTCCCCGTGTTGATGGCGGGCTTCGGCTTACTCGGGCTGTGCATCGTCCTGTTCGTGGTGCTGCGCGTGCTCCTCAGCATGAACATCGGCAGCGCCGAGGACGAGATCGCCGGTGACGCGCGAGCTGCGCTCGGCGACGTCGCGCGGGCCGGGACGGAGGTGCGAGCATGCTGATCTGGGCTCTGGCCGTCATCGTCCTGGTGCTCACGTGGGGCTCCGTCCTGCTGCTGCGGGTCATGGAGGTGGACGTCCCCATGTCCATCCCGCTCATCGTGACCGTGGTCACCGTCGCGGCCGTCCTCGGCTGGATCGCGTGGCGGAAGGCGCGCGCGCTCGCCCGAGCCAAGGAGCTCGAGCGGGAGATCCTCAGGCAGAGCGAGCAGCAGGCGGCCATGGCGCGGCCCGACCGGCGCGCGGAGATCAACGAGCTGCAGAAGCAGGTGCTCGCCGGCATCTCTGCCCTCAAGAACACCAAGGTCGGCAAGCGCCACGGGGCCCGGGCGCTCTACGCGCTGCCCTGGTACGTGATCATCGGGCCGCCGGGCGCGGGTAAGACGACGGCGCTGAAGCAGTCGGGGCTCGTGTTCCCCCACCTCGATCCGAGCCGCGGAGGTGTGCGCGGCATCGGCGGCACGCGGAACTGCGACTGGTGGTTCACCAACGAGGGCATCCTGCTCGACACCGCGGGGCGCTACGCCACCGAGGAGGACGATCGTGAGGAGTGGTTCTCGTTCCTCACGATGCTGCGCAAGCACCGGCCCCAGAAGCCGCTGAACGGCTTGCTGGTCGCGGTGGCCGTCTCGGATCTCGTGGAGGCGACGGAGGACCAGATCGCCGCACAGGCGGCGAACCTCCGCAGCCGGGTGGACGAGATCATGACCCGCCTGGACATGGTGCTGCCGGTGTACCTGGTCTTCACGAAGGCGGACTTGATCGGCGGCTTCACCGAGTTCTACGGCGAGCTGCGGAAGAGCGAGCGCGATCAGATCCTCGGCGCGACCTTCGCCCTCGACGGCACGGACCAGAAGGACGCAGGCGAGGCGTTCCGGGAGACCTTCAAGAACCTGGTGAGCGTGGCCCACGCCCGCGCGCTGCGCACGATCGGCCGTGAGCGCCGCGTGGAGATGCGCGGCAGGATCTACGAGTTCCCCCTGGAGCTGGGCGCCCTCGGCCACAACCTGGAGCACTTCGTGCGCGCGCTGTTCCAGCGCAACACGTTCCAGGAGAACCCGCTCTTCCGCGGTTACTACCTGACGAGCGGCACCCAGGAGGGGCGCCCGTTCGCCCGTGTGATCGGCGGCATGGCGCGTGCCTTCGGCATCCGCGCGCCCGACTTCCATCAAGCGCCGACGGAGGCGAAGAGCTACTTCGTCACCGACGTGTTCCGCCAGGTGGTGTTCCCGGATCAGGACATCGCCGGCCGCACCGCCAGCGAGCTGCGGCGGCAGAAGCTGACGCGGGCCTTGATCGCGGGCGCGGCGGCGCTGGTCGGGCTCGGCTTGGTCATCCCGGCCATCGCCTCGTACGTGAAGAACCAGAAGCTCCTCACGGCGGCGCGCAGCGTCGCGGGCGAGGCGCGCGCGGTGGTGTGGGCGGAGCCGGGCCAGCAGCTCCAGAAGGTGCAGGCGTTGGATCCCACGCGGGACCTCCTGCTGCGCTTGGACGGTTGGGCCGAAGATGGCCCGCCCCTGTCCATGCGTTGGGGGATGTACGCGGGTGAGCCGGTGCGCGGGGCTCTGCTCACCGCGTACGTGAGGAACCTGCGCGTGGGCCTCGAGAAGCCGTCGCAGACGGAGCTCGAAGGCAAGCTGCGCGCCCTAGGGGAGCTCCGGGAGCTTCCGAACGCGCAGTACGCGGGCCAGTACAACTCGCTGAAGCTCTACCTGATGCTCTCGGAGCCGGCCCGCCTCGACGTGGAGTGGGCGGTGGAACCCCTCCGTAACCTGTGGGCTCAGGCGCTCCGCACGCAGGATCCCAAGGTCCTCGAGGCGATGGAGCCCCACGCGGAGTACTACCTCGCGCTCATGAAGCGGGGTGACATCCCGCCGTGGCCAGGAGAGCCGCAGCTCGTGAGCCGGTCGCGCACCGTCTTGCTCCGGGCCCCTCAGGTCGATCGCATGTATGAGATCCTCGTGAGGGAGGCGAACGCGCGCGTCGCGCCGATCCGCCGGGAGTCGATCTTCTACGGCTCCGTGGCCCCCTACGTGAGCGGGAAGGAGGACGTGGTGGTGCCCGGAGCGTACACGCGCGAAGGCTGGAGCCACGTGCGCACGTTCTTGGGCGCCAAGCGCTCGCAGCTGTCGGACGACGGCTGGGTGCTGGGAGAGAAGGTCGAGCAGTCGGCGGCGGAGAGCGCCAAGCAGATCGAGCGTCTGAAGGAGATGTACTTCGGGCGCTACAAGAAGGCGTGGCGGGATTTCTTCTTGGACCTGCGGGTGGAGCGGCCCGAGAACAGCGAGAAGGCGCTGGACGAGCTGAACGCCCTCAGCGAGCCCGAGTGGCCGTACCTGCGCCTGATCCGCACGCTCAACGAGAACGTGAGCCTCGACGTGGAGGAGACGGAGGAGATTGGCGTCAAGGAGAAGCTGATCCAGGCCGCCAAGAAGGAGGTCGAGAAGCGGGTCGGAGAGAAGGGCGAGGAGCCGGAGACCCCCGAGCGTCGGGTGTCCGAGGTGGAGCGCGCGTTCCGCCCGCTCATCGACTTCGCGGTGGCGCCGCCGGGATCGTCGTCGCCCACCGGGCTGACGGAGTACCAGGGCATCATCGCCAAGCTGGTGGGGGTGCTGACGGATCGCAGGGATTCGGACGCGAGCCCCAAGACGAAGGACGCCGCGGCGGACTTCCAGCAAGCGTACCGGAGCACCAGCGGCTTGCTGAGCAGCCAGGATGGCTACACGCGCCCGATGCTCGAGCCGTTGCTCATGCGCCCCATCGCGGGGGCGTGGACCGGCGTCGTGAACGACGCGGGCGGAGCGGCGAGCGGGCTGTGGGAGGTGACGGTCTGGGACAAGTGGCGCACGACGCTCCAGCCGCATTACCCCTTCTCGGCGACGGGCAACGACGCGAAGCTGAGCGATTTCTCCGAGTTCTTCGCGCCGAAGACGGGGCTCCTGTGGGGCTTCTACGAGGCCAACCTGTCGGGTTCGCTGCAGCGAGTGGGCAACACCTTCTCGCCCGCACGACGGTTCGACGCGGGGGTGAGCTTCGATGGCACCTTCTTGTCGGAGTGCCTGGGGCGGTCGGCGATGTTGACCGACGAGTTCTTCCCCGAAGAGGCCAGCCAACCGCGCCTGGCCTTCGAGGTGAACCTGCACTCCGTGAGCCCCAACGTGTCGGAGATCCGCTTGGCCATCGACGGCGTCGAGCACGTGTACAAGAACACGCCGGAGGAGTGGATCGCCGCCACGTGGCCGGCGGAGGACGCCAAGGCGCCCGGCGCCCGGGTCCGCATCCGAGGCAGGAACGCCTTGGACGAGGAGATCATCCGCGACGGTGATTTCGGTTTCTTCCGGCTCCTCGACGCCGCCCACTCCATCGTCCTGGATCCAGACGCGCCGCGGGACGGGCGGACCTTGGTGGCGACCTGGGAGCTCCCCTCGGAGCGCACCTTCTTCCGCCTCCATGTGCGGACCAAGCGGGGCCCCTTGCCCCTGGCGCGGGAAGTGTTTCGTAAGGTCGCGTGCCCGCGGGTGATCTCCCGGCCCGATCGCTGAGGTGTCGGTGCATCCTCCGCTCTCTTTCTTCGGCAAGCTGCACGGCCACGGAGATTTCGTGTCCGGGGGGAGCGCCACTCCCCTCGTGCTCGAGTTCCGTGAGTGGGTGGAGGCGGGGGTGGCGCGCGCGGCGGGGAACCCAGACTTCCCCGGGCAGTTCGACAAAGGCACCGCGTTCGCGTGCGTGTATCGGTCCAAGGCGACGGCCAACCGCTGCTTCGTGGGTGTGTTGGCGCCGAGTCGCGACGCCGTGGGGCGGCGCTTCCCGCTCGTCGTCGGGCTGGAGGTGGACACCGAACCGTATCGATCGTTTCCCCACCTCCCGCCCCTCTGCTTCGGAGATCTCCTCCAGAAGATCTACGAGCGCATGCAGGAGGGGGTGCGGGGCGGGGATGCGAAGCTGCTCCAGGCGCGGCTGGAGGGGCTCGGTGACATCACCGTCGCGCCGGTGATCGACGAGGCACGCGCCTACACGGAGTGGGCCCAACGGACATCCGTCGCGGCGGCCTTCGCGTGGATCCACGATCCCTACGAGCCGGATGGCCTGCAGCGGACCGTCGCCTTCATCCGCTCGGCTGCAGCTCCGTTCCGCGGTCAGGCCGAGCCGCCGACGCCCGTCGCCCTGCGCTTTCCGCTGGGGGCAGCGGGCGCAGGCGGCGCAGTGCTCTGGCTCGACGTCGCGCGGCGGATCGCCGAGTGGAGCCAGATGGTCCCCACCTGCTTCTGGTCAGTCTCATCGCGACGTTCGGATCTGGTGGTCCAGCTCGGACACACGCCGCCGAGCACGTTCGGCGAGCTGTGGGCCCCGCGGGCGGGAAGTGAACACCTCTGCGACCTCACCGAGCCGCGGACCCTCGCCCCTGTCCCCGCGGGCGAGCTCGCCGGGGCGCCTGGTGGTGGACAATATGTCAGCGGCCAGCATGCTGGGGACCAACACGGTGGGGACCAGCACGGCGGCGGCGTGGACGCGGCGCAGCAAGCGGCTCTCGTAGGTCAGACATCGATCTTCGAGTTCCTGTGTTCCCTATGAGATAGAGGGCTGGTAGATCCTGGGGCTCACGTCATGTCCAAGATGCTGGAAGAAGTCGCAGCTTACGCCACGTCGCTGGTGGCGCCGATCGAGGGACCCTCGCCTGTCGGTGAGGACCTCTCGTACGATCCGGATTTCGAGACCCTCAAGGGGGAGGTCGACAAGCTGACGAGCATGGCCGGGGAGCAGCCGAACTGGTCGGAGATCGCCGTGATGGGCGAGGACCTGCTCCGGGAGCGCACCAAGGACCTGCGCTTGCTGACCTGGTTCGCCGTGGCGCGCCTGAAGACCCGTGGCTTGCGCGGCTTCGGCGAGGCCCTCGCGGCGACGACGGCGATTTGCAAGGCCTTCTGGGAGCCCATGTACCCGCCAGTGAAACGAGCGCGGGCTCGCGGAAACCTCGCCGGGTGGCTCAGCGATCAGGGCGCGGCTCACCTCGCCGACGTGGAGCTGGGGCCCGGCGATCGCGACGCGTTGACGGGCGCGGACCAGCTGCTCCGCGAGCTCGACGGCGTGCTCTCGGAGAAGCTGGGCCAGGATCATCCCGGCTTCGGCGGGCTCTTGTCGGTCCTCCGGGAGAAGCAGCGCCGGCTACCCGCGGAGGCGCCGGCCGCGCCCCCAGCGGCACCGCCCGCAGCGGCCTCGCAAGAACCCTCCGCGACGGCGGGCCAGAGCCCGCAGCCCACTGCTGCGGCGTCTCCTCCCGCCGCCACACCTCCCGCGACCCCGCCCGCTGCGGCTGCGGAGCCTGTGAGCACGCCCCGAGTGAGCGGCGCGGGGGACGTCCTGCCCGCCCTGAGGACCCTCGGCAAGAGCATCTGCGAGTGCGCAGCGCAGCTCCGGAAGGAAGATCCTGCGTCCGCGTGGGCGTATCGGCTGCAGCGCACCGGTCTCTGGCTGGCCGTGAAAACTCCTCCCCCTGCAGAGGGGGGCAAGACCCGGATCCCTCCGCCTCCTCCCCCGCAGATGAAGAAGCTCGAGACCCTGGCGGCCGGGGAACAGTGGATGGAGCTGTTGAACACCGCCGAGGGGATGACGAGCACGTACTTGTTCTGGTTCGACCTGCACCGCTGGACCGCGCTGGCGATGGATCGGCTGGGGGCGCTGTTCGTGGAGGCGCGGAAGACCGTGGTCTCGGAGACCCTCGCCTTTCTCGCCGCTTATCCGGCGCTGCCGGAGCTCGCCTTCGCGGACGGCACCCCCTTCGCGGACGCGGGCACGAAGGCTTGGCTCGAGGAAGAGCAGGCGCGCAGCGGCGGCGCCGGAAGCGGCGGCGGCTCGAGTCAGCTGGACGAGGAGGAGCAAGAGCTCCAGGCCCGCTTCGAGGAAGCCAAGGAGCTGGCTGCCGCTGGGAAGGTAGCGGAGGCGATGTCCCTCGGGGTCCAGCTCGCCGAGCGGGGCGCCGATTTGCGCTCACGTTTTCGCAGCCGGCTGCTCGTGGCGCAGATGGCGCTCCAGGGGGCGAAGCCGGAGGTCGCGCGCGCGATGCTGGAAGGGCTCTTGGACGTGGCGACGGAGCACGCGCTGCATCGCTGGGAGCCGAAGCTGTGCGCCCAGCTCTACGCGCTGCTCCTCGCCGCGCGGAAGGCCGCCCCCACTGAACGGACGGGAGTGCCCGACCAGGACCTGTTCGACGTGTTGTGCCGGTTGGACCCCGCAGCGGCCTTGAAGGTGCTAGGACGCTGAGCTGTGATTGTATGGCCGAACCCATCGCCAGCGAGGGCGGCTGCGTGTTAAGCAAGGTTTGCTGAGGAAGGAACGAGCATGGCAAAAGAGGGATCTGTCGCGCCGCAGGAGCGCGTCAACATCACGTACAAGTCTTCGGTAGGAGATGCCCAGGAGGAGGTCGAGCTTCCTCTCAAGATGCTCTTCATCGGCGACTACACTGGACGCGCGGACGACACTCCGGTCGAGGAGCGGAAGCCGATCAACGTGGACAAAGAGAACTTCGAGCGGGTGCTCGGCGAGCAGAAGCTGGGCGTCGATCTCACCGTGCCGAATCAACTGTCCGGTGAGGGGGAGCTCAGCATGTCCCTCAAGTTCAAGAAGCTCAGGGATTTCTCGCCTGACGCCCTGGCCGAGCAGGTGCCGGAGCTGAAGAGCCTCCTCGACCTACGCTTGGCTTTGACGGCCCTCAAGGGACCGTTGGGCAACGTCCCCAACTTCCGTCGGAAGATTCAGGCTCTGCTCCAGGACGAGGGGGCGCGCGCGCGGCTCCTCGCGGAGCTCAACGTGGATGGCGGCGAGTCCAGCGAAGGATAATTGGAGGTCAAAGTGTCGGAAGAACAAGCACAGGCCGAGGCACCCGTTGCCCTCGCAGAGGGCTCGCTCCTCGAGGAAATTCTCAACGAAACCAAGCTGTCCCCCGGTGACGAGGCCTACGAGGTCGCACGGAAGGGCGTCAACGCGTTCATCACGGAGCTGCTCGGGCCCGAGCGGCAGGTCGAGCGCGTAGACAAGGCGCTCGTCGACGCGATGATCGCCGAGATCGACGAGAAGATCTCCCGTCAGCTCGACGAAATCCTCCACGCGCCGGCGTTCCAGCAGCTCGAGTCCGCGTGGCGTGGACTCAAGTTCGTCGTGGATCGGGTGGATTTCCGCGAGAACGTGCGGGTCGAGGTCCTCAGCGTCTCCAAGGACGACCTCCAGATGGACTTCGAGGACGCTCCGGAGATCACCAAGAGCGGGCTCTACAAGATCGCCTACACGGCGGAGTACGGTCAGTTCGGCGGCAAGCCCTACGGCGCCATCTTCTCCAACTACGAGTTCGGTCCGGGACCCCAGGACGTCACGCTCCTGCAGAGCTGCGCCGCAGTGGCGGCCATGTCCCACGCGCCCTTCTTCGGGGCGGCAGGGCCTCAGTTCTTCGGGTCGAGCCACTACCTCGATCTGCCGAACCTGAAGGATCTCAAGAGCATCTTCGAGGGACCCCAGTACGCGAAGTGGCAGGCGTTCCGGGACTCGGACGACGCGCGCAACGTCGGGCTGCTCATGCCGCGGTTCCTGCTGCGCTTGCCCTACGGCGAGAAGACGGTGCCGGCGAAGGCCTTCCAGTACGAGGAGCAGGTCGTCGGGGAGCACGACAAGTACCTGTGGGGTAACGCGACGTTCGCCTTCGCCACCCGCATCGCCGATAGCTTCGGCAAGTACCGCTGGTGCCCGAACATCATCGGTCCCCAGGCGGGCGGCACGGTCGATGACCTGCCCCTGCACCAGTACGAGGCGATGGGCGAGGTGCAGACCAAGATCCCGACAGAGGTCCTCATCTCCGAGCGCCGGGAGTTCGAGCTCAGCGAAGAGGGCTTCATCGCGCTCACCTACCGCAAGGACTCGAACAACGCGTGCTTCTTCTCCGCGAACAGCACGCAGAAGCCGAAGTATTTCGGGCAGTCCCCGGAGGGCAAGGACGCCGAGCTCAACTTCCGTCTCGGCACTCAGCTCCCGTACATGTTCGTGATGAACCGGATCGCGCACTACCTGAAGGTCCTTCAGCGCGAGCAGATCGGGACCTGGAAGGAGCGCCAGGATCTGGAGAACGAGCTCAACAAGTGGATCGGCCAGTACGTGGCGGACATGGACTCGGTGACCCCCGCCGTGCGTGGGCGCCGCCCGCTGCGCAAGGCGAAGATCACCGTGGAAGAGGTCCCCGGGAACGCCGGCTGGTACAAGGTCGACATGAAGGTGCGCCCGCACTTCAAGTACATGGGTGCGTTCTTCACGCTGAGCCTCGTCGGCAAGCTCGACAAGGAGTGAGCGCGAGGCGGTGAACGCGCGGTCCACTCCCGCGTTCACCGTCGAGGGCTCGAAGCACCGAGGCCCGCCACCCCGAGGGGAGGCGGGCCTCTCTGCATGGTGCTCTACAGCGGCATGGTGCTCTACAGCACCTGCAGGGTCTCGATGACTCGGAGGAGCTCGGGAGTGATGGGCGTCAGGGACTCGTCGGGACGTACGACCTGCACGAGCAGAAAGCGGCGAGCTCCCCGCACGAGATACTCGCGGCTGTGGTTCTCGAAGGCAGCTTTCGGCGCAGGGATGAGGCGCTTGACGTCGTAAGCGCGCGCCTGGGCGTTCCAGACGGCAGCGGGGACCCCTGGACCCAGGAAGATCCCGCCGTGCTCAGCGGTCTCTTCCTGATAACGCCCCATCACCACGTGCCAGAGATCCCGAGGCGACTCGATGCGCTCGTAGACCGTAAAGAGCACCTGGCGCGGGGAGGCGTACTGAATGAAGCGCCGCTCCGGGTCGAGGCTGGCGGCCCGGATGGTCCAGTCTTCGGGGCGGGAGAGCCGAACGATCCCGCCGAGCACGGAGACCCCCTTGTAGGAGAGGTCGGCGCGTTCGAGATCGAGGGGCGGATAGGCCGCCTCGACGCCTTCGTCGAAGCTGTCCCCCGCGGCGCCGCCGACGGTCCGATGGTAGAAGACCTGGTTGTCTTCGGGGCGGATCTGACCGGAGCCGGCGCAGCCCGCGGCCAGCAGTAGGAGCAGCCCCAGAGCGTGACTTTTCACGGCGCAAGGCTACTCGACTCCGGCGCCTGCGGGGCAAGTTTGCTGGGGGCCCGCTGTCGGGAAACTGGGCCCGCCCCACCGATTCGCCGTACAACCGCCGCGCCATGAAGCGCGCTCACGTGTTCGTCGTCGGTTGGCTCGTTGCCTGGGGTTCGGGGGCAGCCCTGGGGGGATGCAGTGCCTCTGCCTCGATGTCCACCTCATCAGCTTCCCTGGACGGGAAGGTGTACGCGGTGTCCGCCGACGATCCAGAGGTGGAGCGGGCGGGGACGAGCCTCGGGGAGGCGCACGTCGGCAAGGAGGTGTGCGCGGGCGTGGATGCGACGCCGGTCTACGGTGGGCTCCACGTGGACGCCTTCACGCGCTTCCTCGAGGAGCAGGGGCTCGGGTTCGAGAGGGTCAACGCGCGCGAGGACCTCCACTATGTGGACGTGAACCACAATGGTCGCGTCATCCGCCTCCGGGTCGCGACGCTGAGCACCGCTCGAGCGGCAGCGCGGGACCTGCACGAGGCGATGCTCGAACATGGGCAGGGTTCGTGGGGTGTCCACCGCGGGAACCTGGCCGTGCTCGGGCCCGTGTCCGACGTCGACGACATCCTCGCCTTCGCCATCGAGGCGAAGTTGGTGTGTTGGGGCGTGCTGAACGTCGCCGGTCGCGACGACACCTTCGTCGTCCCTGGTGGCTACGCGCAGCTCTGAGCTCGCGCGCGCCGTGTGGCTCGTGGCTCGCTGCGACGAGCACAGCCGTGAGCGGCGGCGTCCGTCGTGAAGAGGTTACGCGTAGGCCGGAGACTGAGCGGAGTGCGACCTGCTCTCCGCCGTGTTCGGCGGGACGTCATGGTCGTCCTCGTAGCGGACGAGGCGGGGGCGGAGCGTGGCCAGGTCGTCGGAGAGGACGACGCGGGTCGCGATCTTCCGGGGTCGACCGGCGAGCTGCGTGGTCACGCCCAACAGGGAGTTCGCGCCGCCGAGCTGAAACTGGGGGCTCTCGTCGGCTCCCACGCGCACCTCGAGCTCACACTCGAGCACGCCCCGCGTAAACTGATCCACCAGATCACGGAGCCGTGGGAAGTCCGCGCCACCCGGTAAGAACGCCTCGGCGCGGTCGCGCGGGAGCGGCCCCAGGATGAGGCGAAAACGCCCAGAGCGGTCTTCGCAGTGAGCTCCGAGCACCATGTCGCGGTTCAGGCGGCAGTTGGCGCGAGCCAGGCGGAGCGCGTCTTCTGGATCGATCCGGGCGCTGCGAGTGACGAACTGCTCGATGTGGACATGCACCCCCGGGAACATGCGCGCCAGGATGATGCGTAGCGTGCGCTCGGGGCGGCTGCGCATGGCGAGGAGTGGGGCCAAGGAGAGCTGGAGCTGCAGCTGCGGCCCCTTGGTGGGGATGCTGGCGGCGTCGATGCCGATGAGGGCGAGGGCTCGGCGCGTGAACTCGTCGTCGAGGGAGGCGCGGAAGGTCGCTGGGAACCTGTACTTCTTCCAGGCGCGGAAGAAGAGGCTGAGCGCGCGGTGGTGCCACAGGTCGTAGAACGCTCGCAGCGAGTGCTCGTCGTTGAGCTCGGCGTCGAGGACCGCCTCGAGGAAGTGGGAGGCGAGGGGGGAGACGGCGCCGGTGAGGCCGAGGAAGGTCGTGGTGACGACCGCCTGACTCGCGTCACCCGGAGGGATGCTGATGCTGGCGATGTCGCTGGCCGCGAAGCGCATGCTCGCGTCGTGGTGCAAGCGGACGGGCTCTGCCTCTGGAGGCCCATGGTAGCCGAGCGCCACTTTGCGAGGAGCGAGCCGATGCAGGAGCTGGATCGCCTGGAAGAACCCGAAGCGATGGCCCTGGGCGCTGAGCGCCTCGATCAAAGAAGCGTGCGCGCGCCGTTCCGTGGGGGCCATGACCAGGCTGCCTTCGAGGGGAGGAGGGTGACAGACGTCTGGGCGAAGGAGTTGAGGGAGACGTACTCGGCGAAGAGACGATCGAGGATGCTGCCAAAGAGGAACACGTCGCCATCACCGGCGAAGCCCGACTCGGCGAGCTCTACCTCGAGGTGGATGCCGCGCACCGGAGCGCCGCGGATGAGCTTCTCGGCTGGTCGCACCCGGATGTCGCGCAGCGCCTCGACGCGGAGCTCGTGCGCTCGGGCCGCCTGACGATCTGCGATCGCCGGTAGGTTGTACACCCCCAGGATCGAGCGCAGCACGGCGGGCTCCGCCAGGGAGCGCAGGTTCATGGCAGTGTGGGCGGTGGCGCGCCACTGGAGCTCTTGCCCCAGGGGCGGGGGGACGTGCCGAGTGACCGCGGTCAGGTTGCGGAACTTGGCGTAAGGCGGCGAGCTCGGCGTCGGCACGTTGATCTCGCCGCCGCGCACGGCGTTGGCGAGGCTGCCGTTCGTGGCGAGCAGGTCGATGGAGAGGAAGTCGAAGTTCGCCAGCAGACCGGAGTCCTCCGCCGTGCCGACGGAGATGTAGAAGTCGGCGCCCTCCGTGACGACGCTGGGCCGCAGGTGAGTGCTGTAGTAGGGGCGGGCGGCGTCCGGGCCCGAGGCGGCGTGCTGGAAGTTGTAGAAGGGGAGGATCGGCGTCGACTCTGAGGAGTTCCTGTGGGAGCCCCGCACGGCCTTGAGGGCGTACACTTCCCCGTGGGCGGGAGCGTGGCCTGCCACCCGCAAGAGGTGCTGCTCACGTCCGGCGTCGAGGCGCACGGGTTCCGCCGTCGTCTCGAAGACGTTGATGACGGGTACGCAGTGGAGCTTCACGTCTGAGGTGGCGACGTCGCGCACGTCCGGCAAGGGGCGCTCGAAGTCGATGACCACGTCGACCTGGGCCAGATCCTTGCCGAGCTCGGCGCAGCGCTCGAGCCCGATGAGATCGACGAAGTGAAACTTCGCGGGGAGCACGTAGTACTCTTGGAGCAGCCGGAAGCCGGGGAAGCCCGTCTCGCTCCAAGGCAGAAGCGCCTGACCCTCCTCGAACCCCACGGGTTCGAAGCAGCCCTTGGGCAGCGTGACGCTCTGCCCCCCCGCCTCGAGGCGCACCGCTTTGACGTGGCGCAGGAGCCAGAGCAAGAGCATCCCCGCGGAGCGGTCTTGCGCGGCCAAGTGCAGGCGCAAGCGCGGTGACACGGCGGCCTCGACCGGTGTCCCGCTCATCCCAGCCAACGACAAGCGCAGGACCTGCTGCCCTGGTGTGGGGGACTCGAGGCGCGTCGCCGAGAGCTGGAGGGGCGCGAGCTCACAGTCGTCCGTCGACGTGAAGCGGCAGCGCGTCCCATCGACGGGCACGCTGTCGAACTCGGCTCCCCGTGGGACGACGCGTCGTTCCCTCAGCACACCCTGCAGCGGGCTCAGTTCGAGGATGGCGCTCGCCGGCAGGGGCCGCACGAGCTGCGGGAACAAGAGGGAGGAGACCGCGAGCATGAGCTCGGGGAGCTCGTCGTCGAGCTTCTGTCGGATCCTGCCCGTGAGGAACGCGACGCCCTCGAGGAGGCGTTCGACGTCGGGATCGCCGCCGCGATCCGCCAACATCGGGGCCAAGGCAGGGTAGGTGCGCGAGAACTCCGCGCCGAGCTGCCGCAGGTACTTGAGCTCGTCTTGGAAGTATTTGTTGAATGCCACGCTAAGCCCTGATCGACCCGGTTGATCAACGGAGTGACATGCGGCGCGAAGCGTCGATGCTCGTCTCGAACTGTACCGGAACCGAGCTGCCCTCACGATAGAGCTGCGCGTGGATCTCGTAGCGCAGCGTCATGTCGTCCGTCGGAACGTGAGTGATGCGCACGTTCCTCAAGCGCGGTTCGTAGTTCATGATCGTGTGCTTGATGGCTCGGGCCATCTCGGCGATCGCGTCGGGGAACGCGTGGACCATCTCGCTGACGGTCGCGGTGCCGTAGTCGGGGCAGGTGATCATGGTGCCCTGGCGAGTCCCGCACATGACGCGCAGGTGTTCGAGCACCGTCTCGCGCAGCTCGGCGTCCGTGATCGAGTGCCGTGCGGCCCCCGAGTCGGGGCGGCGGATGCGGGACAGGAGAGAACGGGCTGCCAAGGGAATGGAGGGGGTGGGTCGTCGAGGGGCGGAGCCGCTGCGACCAGGACCGCAGCGATGAGAGCGCGGCGGAGATCTTAACAGATCGGGGTGGGGGGGGCC
>JAEWOQ010000551.1 GCA_023460875.1 Pseudomonadota bacterium | reverse complement strand
GTCCAAGCTCGCGAGGCCGGGGCCGCGGCAAGCCAGGTAGAGGAAGAGCAAACAATAGAGTAGGGCGAGCTCCCCCTGGTTGACCATGGGGAAGAAGCCCGCGCCGAACTCGAGCTTCCAGTGAAATTGCACGTACGCGACCGCCATGGTCCCGCTGGCTAGGAACGCCATCCAAGGCGTGGCGAGCCCCAGGGCGATGGCGCTGCCCGTCACCAGCTCGATGACGGCCCCGAGCCAAAGTTGTGTGCCCGGCTCCTTGACGGCTCCGTCGAGAACTCCGAACAGCTTCTGCGCGCCGTGGAGGGCGAACATCGTGCCGGCGACGATTCGCAGAGCGGCGAAGGCGATTTCGGCCTTGGGGCGTAAGACTCGCTGCAGCATTCCCGAGCATTGCACGGAATGCCCTGGAGCGCGCTAGAGCACGTCGCTTTCTACAGCGGTTCCCACTTGCGTTGACGGTGCCCTCCGCTGCGTATCTCGGGCGCTCGACCCCAAGCAAGCGGACCCCCAAGCAAGTGAGGAATTGAGCGGCGCGCTCCCGGCCGTCGGTGTCAGGCCCGCGTCAGTCCTCGCCGCGGGAGGGCGGCCGCGATGAGGCCCCAGGGCTCCGCTGGCTGAGCGTGTGCTCAATCGCGGAGAGGCTCACCGGCTTGGTGATGTGCGCGTCGAACCCCGCCTGCTCACAGCGCGCCTTGTCTTCGGGCCGCCCGTAGCCCGTCAGGGCCACGAGCCAGACTCGTGCAAAGCGGCTGTCACCGCGGACCGCGAGCGCCACCTCGAGTCCGGTCATCCCAGGAAGCCCCAAATCACAAAGGATCACGTCCGGCACGAAGGTCTCGAGCTGGCGCAAGGCGTCTTGCCCGTTCGAGGCCACCTGGGTGGCATGCCCCCGCAGCTCGAGCAACTCGCGCAGCAGCTCCGCGGCGTCTTCATTGTCCTCGACGATCAGGATGCGATCGTGCCCTTCTGGTGGGCGGGCCGACTCCGGGATGACGGGCCCGTACTTCGCCCGAGGCAAGCGCACGACGAACTCGGCCCCCTGGCCATCTCCCGCGCTCGCGGCGGACACGCTGCCGCCATGGAGACCGACCAGTCCACGTACGAGGGGGAGACCGAGCCCCAACCCTCCCGAAGAGCGGTCCATGTTCTGTGAGGCCTGACGGAACGTATCGAAGATGAAGGGTAAGAGCTCGGGCTCGATGCCCTGGCCGGTGTCGCGCACACGGAGCGCTACTTCCGAGCTCTGTGGCTGAACGGAGATGGAGATCACGCCCGCGCGGCAGTATTTGGCTGCGTTCGAGAGGAGGTTGTCGAGCACCTGCGTGAGCCGGATGCGATCGCCGTCCACCCAGACTGGCGCCGCGGGGAGCTCCAGGTCGAGGCGCACGGGGCGGCCTTCGAACGCCGCCGCATAGTCTTTGGCGACGTCCCGCGCGATCGTGGCCAGATCGAGGGGCTCGCGTTCGAGCTCGATTTTCCCGCGCACGATGCGAGAGACGTCGAGCAGACCATCGAGCAGCTTGGCCATGTGCGCGGTCTGCCGCTGCAAGACGGCGCGGACCCGCCGCACTTGGTCGTCCTCGGTCTCGGTGTGATGGAGGAGCTCGGTCGCGCTGCGCACCGCCGCTAGCGGGTTGCGCAGCTCGTGCCCGAGCATGGCCAAGAACTCGTCCTTCTGTCGGTTCGCCTCCCGCAGGCTGCCCTCCGCCTGGAGACGCCCAGCGAAGACGCCGATGGCCCGGCCGATCGCCTCCAGCGTGCGTGGGAAGGTGGCGTCCGCGAGCAGGTGCCTCCGCGAGAATACGCTCAGCACGCCGAGCACCTGGGTGCCGCTCAAGATCGGCAGCGCCATGGCCGCCGTGAGGCCCAGCATCGACGCCGCGTGAGGGAGCTCGCGCTGCTCGTGGTCGTCGAGCACGGTGATCCATTCGGGGTGACCGCGCTCCCAGACGCGCCCCACGAGCCCTTGCCCCTTCGTGATGTGGCTCTCGGCGAAGAGCTGGCCGGCGTGATGCTCACGATGAGGCTCCTCCGGGGAGAAGACCGTGCGCGTCAGCGTCTCTCCGTGAGCGTCCGGCCACCAGAGCTCCCCCAGAGACGTGCCGAGCTCACGGGCGAAGGCGCCGTGAATCCGCTCCGCCGCGTCGGCGATGCTGCTGGAGTTAGCGAGGACCCAACCCACCGCGTGCTCGAGGGCGAGCCGATGGCGCTTCTGATAACGCCCCACGGCGGCGGCGACCATCGTCGCCACGGAATGGAGGAAGCTCGTCTCGTTGCTGGTGAACTTACGCTGGTCGAGGGTCAGGGCGCCGAGGACGCCGTAGGCGGAGTCGCCGAACTGGATGACGCAGTAGATGCCGCTGGCGGCCCGGTGCTCGATGAGATGCGGAGAGGGCTGGAAGCGCTTGTCGGAGGCGAGGTCGTCGACGACGATGGGGGTGCTCGACTTGAGGATGAAGCCCGCCTGGGTGTTCAGATCGACGTCCAACAACGTCGATCTGACGAGGCCCGGTCGCCAGCCGACCCCGGAGCGGAGGAGCATCTTCTTGGCCCCGGGTTGGAGCTCGAGCAGCTCGCAAAGGTCTGTCCCGAGGGTCTGCTGCACCTCACGTACGACGCGATCCATGAACGCGTCGATGTCTTCCTCCTCTAGCGCTTGCAGGCTCAGCCGCGCGACGACGCTCTGCTGCTCTTCCCGGACGGCGAGCCCCGCGGTCGCGGTCTTCAGATCCGTCACGTCGAGGAAGGTGACGACCACCCCGCCGATGTGCTGACTCCCCGTGCGGTAGGGGAGCACGCGCCGCACGAACCAACGCCCGTCGGGCGCCCGGAGCTCGCGGCTGCGCGGAGACAACTGCGTGTGCACGCTGCGCGCGTCGTCATCGAGATCGCAGTGCAGGAGGTCGCGGGCGATGTCGCGGACGACTCGCCCCGTGTCCGAGGGGCCGAGCTGAAGCAGCTCCTGGGCGGCCGGAGTGATGCGGCGGATGCGGAACTCCGCGTCCAGGAACACAGTGGCGAGGTTGGTGCTCTCGAAGAAGTTGGACAGGTCGTTGTTGGCGGCTTCCAGCTCGTCGACCTTCTCCTTGAGCTGGACGTTCAGGGTGGACAGCTCCTCGTTCAGGGAGCGCAGCTCCTCGGTCGTCGCCTCGAGCTCCTCGTTGGCGGACTGGAGCTCCTCGTTCATGGACACGGCCTCCTCGTGTGAGGTCCGCAGCTCCTCGTTGACCGCCTCGCGCTCTTCGATGGTGTGCCGGAGGTCCTCCCGCGTTCGGAGCAGCTCTTCCTCGAGCTGCTGCAACAACACCTCGTGCTCGGCGCTCGCGGTGGACGAGATCGGCGCGTGTGGCAGCGACTCCACATCCTGAAAGGAGATGACGACCGTGCCGGGCGGCAGCCCCGGCGCCGGACGCACCTGCATCATCGTCTGGGGTGCGCCGCGATCGGGGCTCGACACCACCGACACCTGACAACCATCCCGGCGGCTGCGATAGATGGCCGGCCGCAGCCGACTCACCAGGTCCGCCCGCAGCATGGGGAAGAGCTCGAGCCGCGGCTCGCCTTGGGGCAAGTTCACGTAGGGGCGGAGGTCGCCGGACGAGTAGAGGATTTGTCCATCCTCCGACAGCACGAGCGTGGGTAGGCAGGTGCGCAGGACGGCGTCCCTCGCCAGGGCGGTGACGCTCGGCGCCGCGCGCGGAGAGGAGGTCGCCATGGACGGCGCGGGGGGATGACTGATGAGCGCTTTGCGGGAGGGCGCCAGATCCGGGCGCCCCAGCGGCGGGGGCGTCACGAGCCCCGCTTTCTGATAGAGACGCGCGGGCTTCGAGACGAGAGTTAACTGGGTGCCGGTGATGGTCTCCGAGGAACCCAGCAGCAAGAAGCCCGCGGGCTTGAGGGCGAAGTGAAACCTGCTGATGACGTGCTCGCGAGCTCGCTCCTCGAGGTAAATGAAGAGGTTGCGGCACGACACGAAGTCCATTCGCGAGAACGGCGGGTCGTTGCAGACGTTGTGGACCGCGAAGGACACGACGTCTCGCAGGAACGGCTGCACTTGGAAGCCGTCCTCGACTCGGGTGAAGAATCGGCGCAGGCGGAGCTCCGAGATGCCCGACACCGCAGACTCCGGGTAGACACCCCGCCTGGCGAGTGTGAGCGCCTCCGTGTCGACGTCTGTGGCGAACAGCTGCAGGCGGAGGCCCTTGGCGCGCTCCGCCTCTGCCGCTTCGAGGAGCAGGATCGCGAGGGAGTAGGCCTCTTCGCCGGAGGCGCAGGCGGGGACCCATGCGCGCAGGGTCTCTCCTTCGCGGGCAGCCCTGGCGCGCGGGTACACGGCCGCGCGCTCGAAGACGGAGAACGCCTCCGGGTCGCGGAAGAAGTCGGTGACGCTGATCAGCAGATCCCGGATGAGCGCCTGTTGCTCGGAGGGGGTTCGCCGGAGGTGATCGAGGTAGTGGTCGAGCGTCTCACAGCTCGCCAAT
Source organism: Pseudomonadota bacterium (assembly GCA_023460875.1). GTDB lineage: Bacteria > Myxococcota_A > Polyangia > Polyangiales > Polyangiaceae > NIC37A-2. The sequence goes on along the minus strand of JAEWOQ010000551.1, from coordinate 10,495 downwards.
CGCATGCGCCGCAGCGTGCGGCGGCTGATGGTCGCCGCTCGGTAGTGGCTCAGATCGAAGCCTGCGCGTGGCTGGAGGATCCGCGAGAGCTCTTCGAGCACCTCCGGCGGGAGGGGCGGCCGAGGCGTCGTCGGATCGGGATGCGGCGCCGACACGGGAGGCAGCCTGGGTGAGTCTTCGTGGAATGCCATCGCGGTGGGGTGCGGTGGGGAAGTGGGTGGGAGATGACTCCAACGGAGGCAGCGGCTGCGGTCAGGCCTCCGGCGAAGTGGCTCTATTCAATCGCGCACGCCCGGGCGCCGCAAGGAGGCACAGAGGCATCGCGAGCGGGGGACGGAGCCTCGATGAGCACCCCTCGGAGGACCGGGCGCGGCCAGGTAAAGGCTGGGCGAAGGCCGGCGTCTGCACCTGGCGCTCACTGTTGATTTCGGGGCCTCACGCAAGTGGCCGCCGCTGTAGATCGGGACGCGAGCCCCAGCCCAGCTCGACGGCGCGGTTCGCTGCGCTATACAGTGTCGAGGGAGGGAAAACGGATGCACGCGATCGATCTGCTGTTGGCGCAGCACCGCGAGATTGAGAACCTATTCAGCCAGTGCAAGAAGGCAGCGGGAGAGGACAAGATCGAGCGCTTCCATGCCATCGCGGACCTGTTGGTTCTGCATACCTCGATCGAGGAGAGGTACTTTTATCCTGCTGCGGCGACAGGTGGTGTCTCCGAGGAGCAGGTGCGGGAAGCCCTCGAGGAACATCTCCTCGTCAAGCGCAGCTTGGCGGATCTGCTCGCTCAAGACGCGGTGGACGCCGAGTTCGACGCCAAGCTCCAGGTCCTCGAGGAGTTGGTCGAGCACCACGTGAAGGAGGAAGAGGACGAGCTCTTCCCCGCGGTGGAGAGCAGGCTCTCCAAGACGAGGCTGCAGGAGATAGGGGCGGAGCTCGAGCGCATGACGACCGAGCTGGAGGAGGAAGAAGCTCTCTACGAGCGTGTTCAGGACGTCGATGAGCTGGCCCGGGCCGCTCCCTTCTCGCGGGAGGAGCCACGTCCCCAAGGCTGAAGTGTCCTGGGGCCGTCGTTAGTCTTGAAGGAGCTCCACACGAACAGGGCCGAGGTCGTCCCGATCCCCGTACGCATGGATGTCGGTCCAGCGCAGCGGGTGGTGAGGAGGGCGCGGGGCGTCGGGGATCCGCGACCAGCCCGCGTCGTGCGGGGGGAACAAGGGACCGCCGCGCTCGTCGAGGGCGCGGCTCGTCCGTCGTAGGAGGCCCTGCCAGCGGTCGATGAGCTCCCCGGTGCGGGGCTCCTCCCCGCAGGGCTCTGCGCCGCAGGGCTCCGCGCCGCAGCGGGGCCCCACCGGGACGATCTCGTCGAAAGCTCGGACGTCGCCCGCGACCTCGTCCAAGTAGCGCTCCAAGCTGTCCGCCGAGGCGGCGCTGACGCTGGAGACCCAGAAGGGGACAGCGCCGGTGCGGAGCACGTGCGTCGGGTCGACCCGACCGGACTCCACCACCAGGCGAGGAGGGCGCGGACTGTCGCCGACCACCCGGTGGCGATACAGCTCGGCGACCCACGGGCTCAGTCGTTCGGGGTCGGGGAACGAGAGTCGCAGAAGGCGATAGCCGTGGCGGTCCGCGAAGCGGAGCGCATCGGAGGTCAGCTCGGGCGCGTATCCCCAGCGGGCGTCTGTGGCGGACGGAGGCTCCGGGGTGCTGGTCAGGGCTCTCGAGGGGTCGGCGAGCTGGATGAAGTGCCGTTCGCCCGCATGGAGGCAGGGCCGCGCGCTGTGGCAGTCGACGACGACGAGGGTCCCCCCGGGTTGGAGGTGCCGCAGGACGAAGCGCTCGTAGGTGCGCCCGAGCGTGAGTCGCTTCAAGTGAAGCTCGAGGGTCTCGGGGCGGAAGCGAGCCCTGGGGTGGCTCTCCACGACCTGGTGCAGCTGGACGTTCGGCGCGGCCGCCAGGAGGGGACGGGCGAGCTTCGCGCCCAGGGCGATGGCTCCCTGGGAATCTTCCGGGTTCAGGCTGGAGGCTCGGACGAGGACGAGCGAGGTCTGCGGAAGCCAAGGGGCGTCGACGGCAGCGGCGAGGTGGATGGCCGCGCCGTTCGTCGCGCCGAGGAAGACGACAGGGTAGGTACGGCGTGGATAGCGCCCTGTCACCCACTGCGCGACGGCCTCCGAGTGAAACGAGGTCAGAGCGCTGGGAGGGACTGCTGCAGTCCAGGCCTGCAAGCGCGCCGCGAAGGCGCGCCCTTCGTCGGGCAAGGCGCCGAACGCTCGCGCCGCGGCGCGGCGGAGGAGCGCTGGGGCGGCGAGCGGTGCGCCCTCACGCCGCAGGAAGCTCGCGAGGGCGCTGAGGAATGTGACAGTCGTGTCACAGCAGGCGATGTGTCGAGGGGCGACCCCACAGCAGGCGAGCGCGCGGGTGATGGTCGAGGGAGTGACGTGGCTCTTCATGAGGCCGGGTGGTCGGCGGAGATGGGGTGGTACCCCTGGCCCCGATTGAGACGGCCTAGACCCGAACGGGGGTCATGAGTAATCGCTCAGGTTTCCGGTCGATCAACGGCGCGCCGCGACGGACACCCCGTCCTGGATGCGGTCGCTGGGGTGAGCCACGACCTCTGCGCCGGGCGCGAGGCCGTCGATGATTTGCACCGCCGAGGGAGTCCGCTCGCCGATCTTCACGGGCACCAATCTCACGAGCTCGCCCTCCACCTGGTACACGGCCCAGCCGTCTCCGTGGCGAAAGAGGGAGCTTGGCGGCACCTGGATCACGTCCGCCGCTTCCCACACCACGATATGGGCCTCGACCCGATAGCCATCACCCAGCGTCGCCCACTGATCTCGAGGGGCCACGAGATCGATGATGACGTTGACGCGCTGTTCCTCGACGCCCAGCGCGCTCGTGCGCGAGAAGGCGCTGGGCTCGACCAGGCGCACGCGGCCCTCGAGGCCGGGCCCTCCCCAGCGATCGAGCACGACCCTGTTGCCAGGCGAGATACGGACGGCGTCACCGGTGAGGACATCGGCGACGACCTCGAGCGCGCCGGGGTCCGCGAGCTCGAGCAGCGGGGTGCCCAGCTGGACCACGCCCTCGCTCTCCTGGATGACCTTCAACACGCGCCCGGTGACCGGCGCGGGGACCTCGAGCTGGTCCTCGTTCGTCGTGCCCTGCCCGGTGAGGCGGCCCAGCACGGCTCGGGCCATGCGTACCTCGGAGTCCGCGACCTGGGCTCCGAACCGGGCGGACTCGAGCTCCGCGGTGGCCGTGCGCAGCTGCAGCTCCGCTTGCTCCCGCTGTAGCTCCGTGGCCACTCCACGATCCGCCACCTGGCGCATGCGCTCAGCGTTTATCTGCGCGAACTCGCGGGCGGCCTGGGCGCGCTCCACGAGGGCTCGGGCCTGGCGCTGTGCGGCGAGGGAGGCGGCGACGCGGGCCTCCGCCTGGCTGCGGGAGCGTACGTCGAGCAGGGGCGCGTCCAGAGGTACGATGCGGGCGATGATTGTCCCGGCCTCCACGGCGTCGCCCGGGTGGAGCTCCGGTCGCGCCAAGCTCCCGCTCAGGGGCGCGGAGACGACGTGTCGATTCTTCACGCGGGCTCGGCCATCCTCGTGGACGGTGACGACGAGGGGGCCGCGCTTCACCTCGACGACGTCGGCGGGGACCGCTCGCGGTTGAAATGCCAGGATCAGAACGACGATCAAGGCGAGCGCGGCGGAGATCAGGAGGCCACGCTTGAGCCAGCGGAAGAAGGAACGCGAGCGGGGAGCCGAGCTCGTCATGGTCACTCTCGGGTTTTCAGGACGGCGATCAAATCGAGGGAGTCGAGCTTGCGGCGCACCACCAGGGCGCTCAGCAGGCTGGCGATCAGCGTCACCAGGGTCGCGAAGGCGTAGCTGCGGGTGGTGACGAGCAAGGGTAGACGATAGGTCTCGGGATCCATCGTCGTGCCGAGGGCCCACACGAGCCCGCGACCGAAGAAGAGACCCAAGGGGATGGCGAGCAGCACCTGAACGCCCATCTCGCCGAGCAGCATGGTGGAGACCTCGGCGCGGGTGAAGCCAAGAACGCGGAGGCTCGCCAGATCACGAGCCCGCTGGGAGAGCGCGACTCGGGCGTTGTTGTAGACGACGCCGAAGGTGATCGTGACCGCGAAGAAGGTGATGATCAGCGTGAACACGATGATCATCCCCGCGCTCTGGTCCCGAAACCGCTGCAGCAGCTCCTCGCGCGAACCCACCGCTGCGACCGCCGGGAGCTCCGCCAGGCGACGGTGGAGCTCCCTCGATAGAGCAGGATCGACCTGGAGGAGCACGCTCGAGACCAGCGGTTCTTGGCGGACGAGCTGGCTGAGGGCCACCAGGTCCATGTGCCCCTGGAGCCCGAAGGACTCGTCGACGAGGCCGCTCAGAGTGACCTCTTCGTGAGCTCGGCTGCCCTCGCGGAGCTCGATCGTGAGACGGTCCCCGACCTCGAGCCCCAACAACTCCGCGAGCTTGTCTGTCAGCACGAGGCCTCCGGGCGGCAGCGGGACGGGCCTGCCTGTCTTGTCGCGCAGCGCGCGCAGCTCGGCGTCCGCGGCGTAGCCGATGACGACCCCGTCGCGAAAGCGATGCCCCGCCCGGAACCGCACCGGGAGCTCTCGGCGGCCCTCTGCGCGCAGCACGCCCGGCAGGTGCCCGAGCTCTCGCACCGCCCGCTCTGGGCGCGGTCCCGTGAGGGCCACGGTGACGTCTTCGCGCATGACGTCGAAGAACTGTGTGCGCACCAGCTCCTCGGTCGCGTCGTAGTAAAACCCACCCACCACGGTCAGGCCCACCGAGGACGCGATGGCCACCGACGACAACAGGGTGCGCAGCGGCCGGCGCCGGAGCTCCCGGAGCACCATTTGTGGTGCGGTACCGACGAGGCGTCCGAGCTCCCATCGATCGAGCCAGGACCGCGTGTAGCGCGCGGGGGGCGGCGCCTGCATGGCCTCCGCGGGCGCCAGGCGCAGGACGCCGCGCACCGCGGCGAAGGTGCCGACGCCTGAGGCGAGCAGGGTCACTAGCAGAGACCCGATGGCGGAGGAGATGTCGAAGCGAAACTCGAGGTTGGGGAACTTGAAATAGTGGTGGTACAGCTCGGTCATCGCGGCGCCGAGCCAGGCACCTGCCGCGGCACCGAGTCCGGCCCCCGCCAGCGAGATCAAGGCGACCAGCTTGGCGAAATGGAGGCCGATCTCGCCGCTGTGATATCCGAGGGCCTTCAGCGCCGCGATCTCGCCCCGCTGCAGGAGGACGAGGCGCGAGAGCACCAGGTTCAGGAGGAGCGCGGCTACGGCGAGGAAGATCGCCGGCACCACCGAGCTCATGGACCGGAGCTGGGTGAGCTCGCCGGACACCATGTAGTTCGACGGTTGTCGGGCTCGCGAATATGCGCCGAGCCCCCCATAAGGCTCGAGTCGCAGGTCGAGCTCGTGCAGTACGGCCCGCTCGGAGGCGCCCGGCTGCAGGGCGACGGCGACGTCGTTGAAGGCGCCTTCCATGGCGAAGGCCGCCGCCACGGCCTCTTCACCCATCCACATCACCGCGAAGCGCGTCGGATCGGCGGCGAGGTCTCCGGGCGCGACGGCGAACACGTACTCGGGCGACGCCACCAGGCCCACCACGCGCATCTCGCGCTGGCGGCCGTTCAAGACGACGGGCAGGCGGTGGCCGGGCTCGATGTTGCGCGCCAGGGCAAACCCTTCGAGCAGCAGGACCTCGTCGTTTCTGCCCGGCTCGAGGAGGCGCCCTTGCCGCAGGTCGACTCGGTTCAGGCTCGCTCCGTGAGGCGCCACGGAGACCACACGCCCGCTGATGGGGCGCACACCAGGCTCTAGGGGCACGAGCACCGCCTCCACGATGCGCCCCTCCGCGCGGGCGACCCCAGGGATGGCCTCGATGTCCGCGAGCAGGGAGCGCGGCGCCCGCTCGAGGCTCGCGAAGGCGGCGGCGAAGCCGTAGCGCTCGTAGTAGGTGGTCCGCGCCAGCTCGAGAGATGCGTAGTTGCCGCGCAGGGCCACGAAGCTGGCCACCCCGCAGGCCACCACGAGGGCGATGGTCAGGATCTGGCCGCCCAGATGGCGGAGGTCGCGGAGGAGCTTTTGGTCGAGCGCTTTCACCAGGTCAGCTCGCGGGCGTCGGCCTTCTCGGTGGGCCGCTCCTCCCCGGCGATGCGTCCATCGGCGAGGGTGATCACGCGGTCGGCGAGGCGGGCGATCGGCGCGTTGTGGGTGATGATGGCCGTCGTCGTCCCGAGGTCGCGATTGATCTTCTGCAGCACCTCCAGCACCAAGACGCCGGTCCGATAATCGAGGGCTCCCGTGGGCTCATCACAGAGCAGGAGCTCGGGTCGCTTCGCCACGGCTCGGGCGATGGCGACGCGCTGTTGCTCGCCCCCGGAGAGCTGCGCGGGGAAGTGATCGAGGCGTGGCCCGAGCCCGACGAGCTCCAGGGCCTCCTCTGGCGACATCGGATCGTCGGCGATGTCCGTGACGAGGGCGACGTTCTCGCGGGCGGTGAGGCTCGGGATCAGGTTGTAGAACTGAAAGACGAAGCCGACGTGGCGCCTGCGGTAGCGGGTGAGCGTCTTCTGATCCGCGCTGGTGAGCTCCTGATCGCGAAACCAAAAACGCCCGCTGGTGGCGATGTCCAGGCCGCCGAGGATGTTGAGCAAGGTTGATTTCCCGCTGCCCGACGCGCCCAACAGCACGATCAGCTCGGAGCGGTGGAAGGTGCAGTCCACACCCCGCAGGGCGTGAACCTCCACCTCACCCATGAGGTAGACCTTGGTGAGCCCTTCGGCGTGGAGGACCGGCTCGTCACGGGGCGGGGTCTCGAAGGTCATTTCATCTCGAGCTTCAGAGCGCAGCGAGGGCGACATCGGGCCATGCTCTGTGCTGCGGTGCCTGCGCCTCTGCGCCCCATACCGCGGCGCCCGGTACTGCGGCGCCCGGCACTGTAGCGGCACTGTAGCGGCACTGGTTTCGGGACGCGTTCATCGTCGTCGGAGATAACACCGATGAGCCGCGAGGAGACACCCCCTGCGCGCGCCTTGCGTGGCGGGGGGGACGTGGTGGGCGCCTTGCGCGCCGGCTGCGGCTGGATCGCTGCCCCGGCGGGTGTACGCTCTGCCTCATGAACTCGGCGCAGTTCGCGCTCGCCAAGGCGTACATCGACTTCGACGCCGCCTCCGAAGCGGCGCTGAGGGCGTTTCATCCGGTGGCGGCGGCGCACTTCACGGCCATCGTCGACGACTTCTACAGGCGCATCGACGAGGTGCCCGCGGCGCGAGCCCTCATCACGGGAGGCCAGGAGCAGATCGCGCGCCTCAAGTTGACCCTCCGCGAGTGGTTGGGTCGCCTGCTCCAGGGGCCGTACGACGAGGACTACCTCGAGGCTCGCTCCAGGATCGGGCGGGTGCACGTGCGCATCGGCATGTCCCAGGAGTTCATGTTCACCGCCATGAACCGGATGCGGGTGCGTCTGCAGGACGTGGCCCTCGACGGCTACGCGGACGATCCACGGACCTGTCGCGCGGTCATGCGCGCCGTGGGTCAGGTGCTCGATCTCGAGCTGGCGATCATGCTCGACACGTATAGAGAGTCGCTCCTGGAGGAGATACGGGCGACCGAGCGCCTCGCCACAATCGGCCAGCTCGCCGCAAGCATCGGCCACGAGCTGCGCAATCCTCTCGGCACCATCGACTCGAGCCTCTTCCTGGTGCGCCAGCGCCTCAACCGCCTCGGCTTGCAGCAGGACCCTCAGCTCACCAAGCACCACGACCGGATCGGGACGCAGGTCGAGCACTGCGGCAAGATCATCAACAACCTGCTCGATCTTGCGCGAGAGCGCCCCCCCCAGCGCAAACGGACCCCTGTCGCCGAGCTGATCCAGTTGGCGCTCGAGCGCGCTGCCCTCCCCGAGGGCATCGAGGTCGAGCTGGAAGAGATCGGCGCGCGCACCATCGACGCGGACGCCGATGACATCAGCCACGTGCTCGTCAACCTCCTCGGCAACGCGGCTCAGGCTCAGGGAGGCAGCGGGCGCATCCGCATCGGCGGCCACCGCTTCAAAGGGGGGACCACCCTCACGGTGACCGACTCGGGTCCCGGCGTGCCCCCCGAGATCCGGCACCGGATCTTCGACGCCCTCTTCACGACGAAGGCGCGGGGGACCGGTCTGGGCTTGGCCCTGTGCCGTCGCATCCTCCACGCACACGGCGGCGAGATCGATCTCGAGCCGAGCGAGGTGGGGGCGACCTTCAGGGTCTGGGTGCCCGACAGCGAGCTGTTGGAGGGAAGCGGTCGTCCGCCGGGGGCGTGACGAGAAATTTTCGTGTGAGAGCCGCCGCGGGCGGCGCCGCTTTGTGTTGCGCGGTTACCGGCCGCTGCCTAGGCTTTCGGCCGTGCGCGACGTGAAAGGTCATATCCTCGTCGTCGAGGACGATCCGGAGCTCGCGGACAATTTGGTCGAGATCATGGAGGGGCTCGACTGGCAGGTCGACGTGTCGAGGAGCGCCGAGCGGGCGCTCGAGCTGCTCCGGGATCGCTCCTACGAGGGCGTCCTCACGGATTTTCGCTTGCCCGGGCTCGGGGGTGTGGAGCTGATCTCCCGGCTGAGGCAGGCGGGCGCTCACGTGCCCGTAGTGGTCATGAGCGCCTTCATGGACGAGTCGGCGGCGGACCAGGCGGAGCGCGCAGGCGCCCTCGACGTGCTGGCGAAGCCGGTCGACCTCGAGCGCCTCTTCGGTCATCTCGAGACGTTCTCGCGCACGAACCGCCTCGTCCTCATCGTCGAGGACAACCTGTCCCTGGCGGAGAACGTCGCGGAGGCCCTCCGGGAAGAGGGGCTCGCCTCCGAGGTGGCGCTGGACGGGATGGGGGCCCTGTCGCGGCGGCTGCTGCCGCAGGTGGCCTTGATCGATCTCCGCCTCCCGGACCTGAACGGGGTCGAGGTGGCGCGTCGGCTGCTCGCGCGGGACCCCACCATCAAGATCTTGTTCGTCACCGCGCACAGTGAGGAGCTACGCGCAGAGGTGGAGCGCGCGCAGGTGGAGTTCCAGAGCGTCCGTCCCGAGACCGCGTGCCTGCTCAAGCCCTTCAGCGTGCCGGATCTGGTGCGACGAATTCGGCAGGCCGTGCAGTGACGTCGAGCGCCAAGCCGAACGTCCTCGTCGTGGACGACAACGAGGACCTCCTGGAGAACGTCTGCGAGATCCTGGAGACGGTCGAGGATCTCGAGATCCGCCCGGCGCTGGCCCGGAACCGCCACGAAGCCATCGAGGTCTGTCGCTCGGCGAACGCGGCCCTCGACCTCGCGCTCGTCGATCTGCGCTTGCCCGACAGCGATGGACTGCGGCTGTCCTCCGAGATCCAGGAGCTCTGTCCCTTCGCCGCGGTCGTCCTGATCACTGGAGATGCCAGCCTGGAGAGCGCCATCGCGGCGCTCGAGCAGCGGGCGTTCGCGTACGTCACGAAGCCGTTTCGGGCGCCCGAGCTCTTGCGCACGACGCGCTCCGCGATCGCCAAGGCCCGCGCCGAACGGGAGAGCGAGCTCTTGAAGCAGAGCCTCGAGGCATCGGAGCGACGTCACCGCGAGGTGGTGGACGCGGTGCCGGCGTTCGTGCTCGCCCTCGACGCCGAAGGGCGGATCGCCCTGTGGAATCAGGAGCTCGAGCGGGTCACCGGCTACGAGCGCAGTGAGATGCTGGGGCGGCCCGGGCGGGAGTGGGTGGGCGAGGGGGGCGAGGCGCGCCTCCCGCTCAAGGACGGAGGACATCGCCTCGCGCGTTGGCAGAGCACCCAGCTGCTCGGCCCCGAGGGGACACCGGTGACCTACGCCCTGGGTCTCGACGTGACGGAGGAGCGCGACATGCTCCGGCGCACCCTGCAGACGGAGCGCCTCGCCGCGGTGGGCACGCTAGCCGCTGGGCTCGCCCACGAGGTACGCAACCCCCTCAACTCCGCGCTCTTGCAGCTGCAAGTGCTCCGCCGCCGAGTCGAGAAGGGGCAACGAGATCCAGCGTCACTGCTCCCCGTCGTCGAGGTCGTCGGCGGTGAGATCCGGCGCCTGGACCGGCTGGTCAGCGACTTCTTGGCGTTCGCGCGCCCGCGGCCCCTCGAGCTGCGCCCCGTGCTCTCGAACGAGTTCATGCAGGCCATGGCGGACCTGGTGCGGCCGGAGGCCGAAGAGCGTGGCATCGCGGTCGAGCTGCGCCTGGATCGAGACGTGGGCCCCTTGGATGGAGATCCCGAGGGCTTGCGCCAGGTGATCCTGAACCTAGTGCGGAACGCGATCGAGGCGATGGGGACGTCCGGCACTCTGCTCCTCGCGACCAAGCCAGCAGACGCGGAGGGCAACCTGGCCCTGGTGGTGCAGGACGACGGGCCCGGCTTTCAGGAGTCCGCGCCCGTCTTTGACGCCTTTTACACCTCCAAGGAGGGGGGGACGGGGCTGGGGCTCGCCATCGTGCACCG
>JAEWOQ010000550.1 GCA_023460875.1 Pseudomonadota bacterium | reverse complement strand
GCCGACGCCAGTTCCCCCAGTCTCTGCCCCCTGACGGGGACCTCCGCCCGGTCGAGCGCCTTCCGATCGTGGGCCGGCATCATCTCCGCCTCGGCGATCATGATCCTGTCGAGCGTCTTCCACGCGGCAATGACCTGCTTCTCGTCGGCCACATCGCCCCGGTAGTTGAGTTCGCGGAACACGCCTTCGGCTGCTGTGTACTGCGGCAAGAGAGCGGCGGCGCCCTGAATCTGCTCAGAGTACCGCGACACGAGAGCGAAGGCGCCGACCGCCGAGGACAACAGCGCGATGGCCACAGGCCAGGCCGCAGCATCAGAGAGGGTGACGGCGCCCGCCACACCGCCCGACGAGAGGAAGACCGAAGTCCAGCGCAGCCACGCGTCCGCGCGTTTCCACTGGCGGATCTTCTCTGTGTAATAGCTCACATTCAGCCGACACGTAAACCAGCCGTTGTGAGCGCGAACCCATGGCGCTGCGTTCGTCTCCGTTGGTTCCATGTCGCGCTAGCTTAGCACGCCCCCGGTCAGCTCCCCTTCTTGGGCTTCGGCGGCGTGGGGGGCGGACCGGAGGGATGGAGAACGGTCCGCTCTGCGTAGTCTAGGTGATCCACCTGCGTGCGGCGGCCAGGGCGGTTCGTCAACGGGACCACAGTCGTCCGGCGCTCCGGCAGGATCCGCGGTGCTCTCGGCGGCGCCTTGGGGGTGGTCTTGTCGCTCATCGCGTCTTCTTCCCTTTCGGGGAGGGCTACCCCTCCTCATCCTCGGTGACCTCGCGGACGCCGAGGGTCTTGCCCTTCCGCTCGGCCTGGCGGCGGCGGAGCTCGGCCAGCGCGAACTCGACCCCCTGGCGTGCGCTCCGGAGTCCTTGGAACTGGGTGCCGAGGAGTTCCTGCACGTCCGGGTCTTCTGGGTCGAAGCCGGCGGCTCGAGCGAAGTCCTCGAAGCTCGTCGTCGGCTCGGGGATCACCTGCATCGTGGAATCCGGTGCCGGCGTAACCTCTTCGGGGTGCTCCTGTGCGAAGGCGATGGCGGCTTGCCGCAGTGCGTCCAGCGACCCGCCATGCAGCAGGTCAGCCACGCGCGCCTGGGTCTCGGCGCTCACCCCAGTCGACCCGTACTTCTCCGGGTCGACGTACTGGTTGATGCGGTGCCCTCCCTTGAACCCCAGGGACAGACCGATCGACCGCTTGGTCTCCCCGGACGCAACGCGACGGCGAACGTAGGCGCGGATGTAGGCCGCGATGGCTTCCTTCACCCATTCGGGATCCACGGGCCGAAGCGTAAGCGCGGTTACGGTCATCTGATAGCCCTCTTGAGTCGAAACTGGTTGCGCCGGACCGGATGAGTGTGATTACACTCACGGCATGGCATCAGCGCCGGAAAAGCTCGCCGCGTTCCTGTCCAGGCACGGCATCTCGAAAACCGCCGCGGGTGAAGCTCTGGGAGTCACCTACGCGGCCGTGATTGGCTGGCTGACCCGCAAGACATCGCCCGAACGCGTTCACCGCGACGCCATCGAGATCTGGACCAAGGGGGAGGTCCGGGCAGAGGAGTGGGAGGGCTCCCAGGTCGAGGCAGAGCGCCTGATGGGGATCCGCCCGTTCGACGACCCGGCCCCCGGCTCCCCGCGAGGTGCGGCGTGAGCCGCTGGGTCCTGCTCGCCGGCATCACGCTCCTTGGACTCTCCGCCATGAGCCTGCTCGCCGGTGTCGCCGCCATCGCTCGGCAGCGCCCTTCGGCGCAGGAGCTGGCCCGATGAGCGCCGTCGGTAAGGTCCGCTCGTTCGCCGAGGCGCGGTGCCGGGACGAGGAGGTCGTGCTGTGCGGCTTCACCTACGGGGACATGCGCGAGCTGCTGACCGCGCTCTCAGAGCCGACCGACGCTCAGCGCGTGCTGGTCTGCCAGGAAATCTGGAACGAGCCGACGCTGGCCCCAAGCATCGGCGCGATGCTCGTTGGGTACGAGGCGCGCATTCGTGCGCGGATGGCGCGGAAGGAGCCAGTCTAATGACTGACTCACGATCTACGTTGGGAGAGCCCGGAGGGCGTGATGCGTCGTGTCATGGCCCCAGTATCGTCAGCTCGCGGCGAAGCGGTACCGCAACTCTGCGGCATTGCGTGCGCCGAGCGCGAGTCCGCTTGGGCTGGACGCAGGAGCAGGCCGCCTTCCAGTGCGGCGTGAGCCTCGATACCTGGCAACGTTGGGAGTCCGGCAAGACATCGATCCGTGTCACGGTCCTGCTCGACTCACCGATGGCTGACACGTTCCTTGATGAGCTCGTGATGAGCCGGAGGGCAGCGTGACGGGCCTGGCGGTATTGGCGCTCGTGGTGGCCCTGTTCTGGGTGGGTGTCGCGGTGGCAGCACGGCGCCTGCCGCCAGACGCTCCGCCTCAGATCTACACCTGCAGGTCGGGGGCTCGCGTCGAAGGCGACCTCGACCTAGACGACGGGCGACAGACAGACCCGGGCGAGGAGCTGACCGTCGTGTCCGAGCTCGAGTGGGCGGAGGACACCCTCGTCAGCGCTGCGGACGAGCTCGGGAGGATGACGGGCCCTGATCGGGGGAGGATGGAATGAAGCTCCTCGTCAGCATCGCCGAAGCCGCTGGGATTTGCGGCGTTTCGGAGAACTCTTTCCGGGAGCACATCCTCCCGGCTATCCCCCTGGTACCCGTCGGGACCCGCAGGCTCGTCCCGGTGGCGGAGCTGGAGCGATGGGTCGACACGCAGAAGGGTTCAAAATCCTCAAACGGGGCAAGGTCTACTCGGTCCGGTTCCGGGTTGACGGGCAACGCCGGGAGCTCAGCACGGGTCAAAGCTCGCGCGCAGAGGCTCACGAGGTTGGCCGGGCGATCTACGCCGCAGCCCTCAGCGGACGCGGAGAGCTCAAACGTGGTCGAGCTCCGGCCGGGGCAGACCAGGATCTCGCGGAGGTCGCAGCGTCATGGCTAGAAGAGCATGCCGCCCGACCCACGACGCGGGAGCTGTACGAGAAGTACGCCTCGTACTGGGCGCGGGAGTTCAAGTCGACGCGCAATCTGACCGAGCGTCTCATCGCGGCGTACATCCGGGGGCGACTCCGAGTCGTGCGCGGCAAGACGGTGAGCAACGAGCTGTGTGCACTGCGGGTGTTCCTACGCTGGACGGTCGAGACGGGAGTGATGCCCGAGATGCCGGCGCTACCCGAGGTCACCAAGGCCGTAACGGGGACGCCGTACGCCAAGCGGCGACGGGTGAAGGCCCCGGAGCTCACGCCGGAGGAAATCGAGGCTGTGCTCGCCAAGCTGCCGGCGTACTCGGCGAGCGGGTTCCCGGTCCAGGCGCGCTTCATCGTGGCCTACGACACGACGATCCGACCCGAGACGCTCGACAAGCTCACGGCGCCGACGAACTACTCGAAGGGCGGCGCCGATCTGGAGCTCACGAACGAGGACGACAAGGAGCTCTACGGGCGAACAGTGCCGCTCACGAAGCGAGCCCGGGAGGCGCTCGACTCGGTCTGCCCCAAGGCGGGGCTCATCTTCGGGGCGCACCGGTACCAACAGTACCTGCGGGCGGCTGCGGAGGCGGCGCTCCCTGCGAGCAAGGCGGCGGTCTTCACCGGGCAGCACTTCCGGTCGGCGGCGATCACCCACTACCTGGAGCGGACCGCCAACCTGCCAGGGGTACAGCACCTCGCTGGTCACAGGCACGCCTCGACGACGGCGCGCTACGTGCGCCCGTCCTACCGGGCCGCCCTCGAGGTGGTGTCCGGAAAACGGGTGAAGATTCGGGTGAAGACGGGGGCCTGAGAGGCCGTCCGCAGCCGGAAAAGGCTGCCGCGAGTGGCTCCAGCGGTAGGGCTCGAACCTACGACCCGGCGGTTAACAGCCGCCTGCTCTGCCAACTGAGCTACGCTGGAATGTGGGCGCGGAGATTAGCCGCGCTGGCCCCTTGGTCAAGGGAAATCCGC
>JAEWOQ010000549.1 GCA_023460875.1 Pseudomonadota bacterium | reverse complement strand
CACCCTGCCCTGCTCGCGCGTGAGGGGGCGCCGCCACGGCGCGGAGCGACCGAAGCCGAGCGACCGCGCTGACCGCCGCCGCCGAGCCGGCGCCCGCGGGCGCCGGATCCCGCTTCGTCGGAGGAGCTCTGAAACTTGTCGCTGGAGAGGCCCGCTTGGTGGGCTAGCCACACAAGAAGGCGTCCGCCTCGTCGAAGAAGCGGCGCAGATAGCGCAGCTCACCGAGGCGCAGTGAGAGCGTCGCCGGGACCGGCGCCTCCGGCGCGTCGAGGGCTTTGCGGAACCCTTCGCCGAGCTCCTTCAGCAGCTCGCGCTCCTGAGCCCGGACCTCGTCGCTCAACGCCTCGATGCCCGCTACGTCGCCCGCGCGACCGAGGGCCCGCAGGTTCTCCCGCCGTTCCATCATCTCCATCAGGAACTCGGGACGAGCCGGCGGGTTCGACTCCTCGCCCACGGGCGAGCCGAGCCGCTGGAGCAACGCCTCCGCGCGCCGCGCGGGATCCCGGAGCACGCGCCACGCCTCGTTCACCTCGATGGCCCGACCCAGCGCCTCCCGCCGCTCCGCCGCGGGGCGGCCCACGTATCGATCCGGGTGCAGCGCCCGACTGAGCTCCCTGTGTCGCCGTCCCAGCTCCTCCGAATCGAGGTCGAAGGCCGGGGCGATCTGGAAGAGCTCGAACGGATCCCCACCCCTCACGGGGCGCGGCGCAGCGCGGCTCCCCCGATCGACGGGGGGCGTCCCCTCAGCGGACCGTGAAGGAGTGACCGCAGCCACAGCTCTGCGCCTCCTGAGGGTTGCGGAACTTGAAGCCCTGAAACATCAAGGTCTTCTCGTAGTCGAAGATGGTCCCCGCCAGGTACACGAAGCTCTTCTTGTCGACCAGGAAGCGCACGCCGTCGACCTCGTACAGATAGTCTCGTGAGCGGGGCGGATCGTCCTCGAACTGGACCACGTAACTGAACCCCGAGCAGCCGCCCCCCTTGATCCCGAGGCGGATGGCCGCGTCGGGCGTCCCGCGCTGAGCGAGCTTGTCCCGCGCGTGCCGAGCAGCTGCCTCCGTGATGGACATCCCCTTCTCCGGCGCACGTTGGCGTGCCTCGGCGAACGGATCGGGGTTGCTGGGGACGACCTCGGTGTTCACGAATCGGTTCCTTCGAGCGTCGCCGGCACAGCGCCCTCAGGCACAGCGCCCTCGAGCGCGGCGCCCTCGAGCGCGGCGCGCGCCGCCTTCTTCTGACGATAATCCTCGATGGCGCTCTTGATCGCGTCCTCCGCGAGCACCGAGCAATGGATCTTCACCGGAGGCAGGCTGAGCTCCTCGGCGATCTGGCTGTTCTTCAAGGCCTCGGCCTCGGACACGGTCTTGCCCTTGATCCACTCGGTGGCCAACGACGAAGACGCGATCGCCGAGCCGCAGCCGAAGGTCTTGAAACGCGCGTCTTCGATCACGCCGTCGTTGTTGACCTTGATCTGGAGCCGCATGACGTCTCCGCAAGCCGGCGCGCCCACGAGCCCCGTTCCGACCTGGGGATCCTCCTTGTCGAGGGTGCCCACGTTGCGGGGGTTTTCGTAGTGCTCGATGAGCTTAGTGCTGTAGGACATAGCTGGATCCTCTCTCGAAAAAATCTACTGGAAAACTAGTTGGGGGTGGAGGCGCTGCTCACGAGCACCGTTAGCTCGACCCTCAATGGGGGGCCCACTGGATCGACTTGAGATCCACCCCTTCCTTGAACATCTCATACAACGGCGACATGTCCCGTAGCCTGTTCACCTTCTCCACGACGAGGTCGGCGACGTAATCCACCTCCGCCTCCGTCGTGAACCGACCGAGCCCGAAGCGGATAGACGAGTGGGCCAGCTCCTCGTCGAGCCCCATGGCGCGGAGCACGTAGCTGGGCTCCAGGCTGGCGCTGGTGCAGGCGGAGCCGCTGGACACGGCGACGTCCTTGATGGCCATCATGAGCCCCTCCCCCTCGACGAAGGAGAACGAGATGTTCAGGTTCCCGGGCAGACGTCGCTCGGGGTGGCCGTTGAGCGTCACCAGATCGAGCCGAGCGCGGATGCGATCGTGCAGCCGATCGCGCAGCGCCCGGAGCCGCTCCGACTCCGCCTCGCCTTCCTCCTGCATGATGCGGCACGCCTTCGCGAAGCCGACGATGCTCGGGACGTTCAGGGTCCCCGAGCGGCTGCCGCGCTCGTGACCGCCGCCATCCATCTGCGCCACGAGGCGCACCCGAGGCTTGCTACGACGGATGTACAGGGCGCCCACGCCCTTCGGGCCGTACAGCTTGTGGGCCGTGAGCGAGGCCAGATCGACGTTCATCTCCTTCACGTCGAAGGGCGTCTTGCCCAGCCCCTGCACCGCGTCGCAGTGGAAGAGCACCTTCTTCTCCCGCGTGATCGCCCCGATCTCGCGGATCGGCTGGATCGTCCCCACCTCGTTGTTGGCCAGCATCACGCTGACGAGCAGGGTCTTGTCCGTGATGGCCGCACGCACGGCCTCTGGATCCACCGTGCCCGTCGCGTCGACCGGCAGATAGGTGACCTCGAAGCCCTCCTTCTCGAGGCGCTTGCAGGAGTCGAGCACGGCCTTGTGCTCAATCACGGTGGTGATGATGTGGTTGCCGCGGCTCTTGTAGTACTCCGCGACGCCCTTGATCGCGAGGTTGTCGCTCTCGGTGGCTCCGGAGGTGAACACGATCTCCTTGCCCGAGTCAGCGCCGATGAACTGGGCGATCGTCTCGCGGGAGTCCTCCACCGCCGCCTCGGCCGACCACCCAAAACGATGGGTGCGGCTCGCTGCGTTGCCGAAGGTCTCGGTGAAGTACGGCAGCATCGCCTCGAGCACCCGCGGATCGAGCGGGGTCGTGGCGTGGTAGTCCATGTAGATGGGGAGTTTGACGCTCATGGTGGGGATCTTCTTCGGGCCGGTCGGAGGCTCCTGCCTCACTGGGCGTGCTTCATTGGGCGTGCATGCCGATCACGAGCTCCGGCGGAGTAGGTTGATCGGGGTGGCGTTCGCATTGTGGACACGAGTCCACCGAGACGGCTGTCTCGCAGGCGCTCTGGCAGGTCTCCAGATAGGTGAGGCTGGCGATCAGCTCTCGCTCGAGGCGGTGCATCTCCCGGAGCTTCTGCTGCACCTCGGCGAGCTTCTCCAGGTAGACTCCCCGCAGGTGGTGCGCGGCGCCCCGCGCCGACTCCGCCTGCTCGAGCTCGCGGGCGAGCGTCTGGATCTCCGTCAGGGACAACCCCAACCTCTGCAGCTTGGTGATCCAGCGCACGCGCTGGAGGCCCTCGCGGTTGAACAAACGAAAGCGCCCCTTCGAACGATCCGCAGGCCGCAACAGACCGAGCTCCTCGTAGAGATGGATCGCGCGCACCGTCTTCCCGGTCAGCTTGGCGAGGTCCCCTACCTGGAGCAGCTGCCCCGGCGAGGTCCCGTCCTCGTCCACAGACGCCCCCCCAGCGCTCCCTGGCGGGGAGACCAGCTGCTCGTCGAAGACGGCGAGGCGGCGGGGCTGCGGCTTGGACATGGGGGTCGGGGTGCTCCGAGAACTCTTCCGTACGGGTCATTACCCTTACGTACGCGTTAGGGTATGTCCAGGTAGGGTTTAGCTCTCCCGTACCCCCGTGTCAAAGGCTCTCGGTGGGGTAACGGTGAGCTTTCCAGCCGCCCAGTGGACCAGCCAGCACAC
>JAEWOQ010000548.1 GCA_023460875.1 Pseudomonadota bacterium | reverse complement strand
CTCCAGGCGTCGTCGGAACCGATCCACGCCCTCGAGCCAGCTCCCCTCCGCTGACTCCTCCGACGCGTCGAGATCCCGCTCCAGCGCGAGCCCCCGGAGGTCCTCGTCGTCGGCCTCGTCGTCGGCCGGCGACGCCTGGACGACGCTGGGCTGCGGGGTGGCGTCGGCGCCCTCGTAGCGGAGCACGACCACCAGCTCTGGCACCCGCGTCGCGGGGTTCACGGTCACGCTGACGGAGTCCACATGGGCGCCCTGACGCGCCCCGCCGCCGACATCCTCGATTTCGAGGCTGCGCCCGACACGAAGGAACTCGAGGTTCGAGCCGACGCGGACCTTACGCGCGTTGCCGTCCTGAACCCGAGCTTTCATGGGAGCCCCCAGCCCGTCGATGTGGAGCCGCACCTTGGATCCCGGCTCCGCGGCGGCCCCTCGAACGGCCTCTTCGTCGAGGTCCGCCTCCTCCGGATCGGAGTCCGGAGCCCCGAGCTGCTGGAGGATCTCGACGCTCCCCGCATCGAGCGCGGTGAACTGGATCCCGAATTCGCCGCCGTCCTCGCCCTCGGCGCGCCATGCCACCCGTCCCTCCACGAGGATCTCGCTCCCCTCGTGCTCGAAGCGACACACCAAGGCGTCGCCGATCTCAGGCAGGTAGCTCGTCCGCACCTGCATCCCAAGGCCGCTGACGTTGCAGCTCTGGGCCTCGAAGGCGGGGACCGCGCCGTCCTGCCCGCAGATCTCCACCAGAGTGGCGATGGGCACGCGAGGTACTCCGGGGCTGCGGCGGTCTTCCGTGGGTGGGCGAGTCATAGCTGTTTTTCCCTACGTTCACCGAGTCCGACGGGCCAAATAATTGGACTCCTCGGCCCGCTCCGGGATATTGAGGCCCCACGGATGGCGGTGACCATCGTCGTGCTGAGTGCGGACACCGATCCGCTCCCCAGCATCACCTTCGATGCGCCGCGCGTGGTGATCGGCCGAGGTGACGGCGCGGACGTGCGTCTGCCGGATCCCAGCGTCAGCCATCGCCACGCCAGCTTGCGCCAGCGCGGCAGCGATTATCTGATCGTCGACGAAGGGAGCACCAACGGGACCTACGTGGGCGGCGTGCGCTTGGCGCCCCAGTCACCGCGGGTGGTTCGCGACGGCGACACGGTGCGCGTCGGCCGGATCGAGCTGGAGATCTGCGTGGAGCACGGCGCCCCCGTCACCCAAGGCCCCCTGGCCACTCGGGAGCTCGCCCTCGGGCTCGTCTCGGCGGCCCTCGCAGCTCAAGGCGAGGCTCTGGTGCTCCGCCTCCGAGCCGACACCCACGGGGGCAAGGACAACGAGCACTCGGCGGAGCTCGAGCTCCACGAGCTCGCCCGGGAGTACGTCCTCGGACGCGGGCGCGGCTGCGACCTCGTGCTCCCCGACGCGGACTGTTCCCGGAGGCACCTCGGCGTCACCCGTCGCGGGGACGGGCTGTTCGTCCGCGATCTCGGCTCGAAGAACGGCTCGCGCCTCGAGGGGCGAGAGCTCACCCCCGAGCAGGAGACCCCGTGGAAGGCCGACACCAGCCTGCACATCGGCGGCACCGCGTTGACCTACGAAGATCCCCTCGCGGGGGCCCTGGAAGAGCTGGAGAGAGCAGCGGACGAGCCCGTCACCGGGCACCCGCCAGCAGGCGGCGCGGCGACGCCCAGCGACGACCCAGGTCCTGACGCTCCCTCGCGCTCTGCGACGGCGACGGCACCCGCAGCAGAGCGCGCGGCGAGGCAGACGCGTGAGGCGCCACGACCACGGCGACGTCCGCTCGACCCCGGGCTCACGGATTTCCTCGTCGGCACGCTCGCGGTCATCGTGCTCGCCTCCAGCCTGGTGGGGCTCTACTGGCTCCTCTCCTCGTGAGGTGAGCTGGCCATATCTTCGAGCGAACCCGCGCCGTATCCTGGATCGGCGATGGATCTTCGACCCCTCCTGAGGCGACCAGCGGTCGCTCCACCACAGCCGCCCCACGGGGAGCGCGGATGAGCCCCAGCGCGTGGGCCGTCGCGGTCGCCCTCGCCGCGGGCACCCTCCGAGCGGTCACGCTCTGGCGCGCCGCGGCGCGCGTCGACGTCGTCAACTCCGTCATCCTGACGAGCCTGGGCGAGGGACGCGGCGCGGAGCTCTCGGGGATCTTGCGGCGCGCGGGCAGCGGACTCTACTTGGACATCGCGGCCCAGATCTGCGACCCCATCCAGAAGCTGGCGCACGGCAGCGACAATGACCTGCGAGAGCGCCTCGACCGCGACGCGCGCAGCGCGCTGCTCCGCGCGCTGCGACGCTTGCGGCGCTGGGCCTGGCTCGATCATGTCGCGCTGCTCTGCATCCTCTTCACGGGCCTCGGAGCCCTCACCGGACAGACCCCCTCCGTCGCCCTGACCGCGGAGCTCCTCGCCGCCACGCTGCTGTGGCTCTCGAACCTCTACGGCGCGCGGTCCACCGCCACCAGCGCGTTCGCCGGGGCGACCGCCCTCGTCGATGGCCTGATCGAAGCGCGGCGACACGTGACGTTGCCGGCGGCCGACCTCACGCGCTCCAGCTCGCCCCAGGAGACCGAGTAGCTCACCCCGCGCGGCCTGGGCCCACCCGGTGGAACTCCGACACAAACCATAGTACGCGCCGCGCAGCCCCCCCCGCTGGCGGCCCCCCGCTGGCGCCCCCCTGCGCTGAGCTCCCTTCTCCCGGCGGGGAACTCCGGGGCCCCCTCTCCTCATGCCTTCCTCCTCTGAACTCTCCACCGCGACGACGCGAGCTCCCCTCGACCCAGAGCTCGACGGCGGGCCTCTCGACGGTTCGTCCTGGGAGGCAGCGGACTCTGCCGCGGCGCGCTCCCCCGACTGGTTGTTGGAGCGCCTCCTCTCCTACGTGGAGGGCCTCGGTCTCGAGCTCTACCCGGCCCAGGAGGAGGCCATCCTGGAGGTCACCTCCGGGAAGAACGTGATCCTCAACACGCCCACAGGCTCGGGGAAATCCCTCGTCGCCCTCGCGGCGTGCTTCACGTCCCTCGCGCGGGGGCGGCGCGCCTTCTACACCGCTCCCATCAAGGCCCTCGTCGGCGAGAAGTTCCTCGCGCTGTGCAAGGTCTTCGGCCCCGAGCACGTCGGGATGATGACGGGCGACGCCAGCGTCAACCGCGACGCGCCGGTGATCTGCTGCACGGCCGAGATCCTGGCCAACGTGGCCCTGCGCGAAGGGCGCCACGCGGACCTCGAATGGGTGGTGATGGACGAGTTCCATTACTACTCCGACCGCGATCGTGGCGTCGCCTGGCAGACGCCTCTGCTCTGTCTCCCTCAGGCGCGCTTCCTGCTGATGAGCGCCACGCTCGGCGACACGCGGCGCTTCGAGGAGGCGCTGGAGGACCTGACCGGGATCGAGACCGTGCTGGTGCAGTCCAGCGAGCGCCCCGTCCCGCTCGACTTCCACTACGCCGAGACCCCTCTGCACGAGACCATCGCCGAGCTCCTCGAAGAGGGCCGCGCCCCCGTATACATCGTGCACTTCTCTCAGGCCGCTGCCTCCGAGCAAGCCCAGCGCCTGACGAGCCTCGACTTCCTCACCCGCGAACAGAAGCTCACGCTGCGCGAGGAGCTCCGGGGGTTCCACTTCGACAGCCCCTTCGGCAAGGCGCTCGGGCGCTACATCCCCCACGGCATCGGCGTCCACCACGCGGGCATGTTGCCGAAGTACCGCTTACTGGTGGAGAAGCTCGCGCAGAAGGGGCTGCTCAAGGTGATCTGCGGCACCGACACCCTCGGCGTCGGCGTGAACATCCCGCTGCGCACCGTCCTGTTCACCCAGCTGTGCAAGTACGACGGAGACAAGACGAAGATCCTGTCCGTGCGCGACTTCCAACAGATCGCCGGGCGGGCCGGGCGGAGGGGCTTCGACGATCGGGGCAGCGTCGTCGCCCAGGCCCCGGAGCACGTCATCGAGAACCTCGTGGCCGCGCGGAAGGCCGTCGGTGATCCAAAGAAGCTCAAGAAGCTCCGCGCGAAGAAGCCCCCGGAGTACGGCTACGCCCACTGGGACGCACAGACGTTCGAGCGCTTGCGGACCTCGGCGCCCGAGCCCCTGGTCTCGCGCTTCCGGGTCAGCCACGGGATGCTCCTGAACGTCCTGTGTCGGACCGAGGAGAACGGCTGCCGGGCGCTGAAGCAGCTCATCCGCGACAGCCACGAGTCGCCCGAGAAGAGGCGCCGCCACGGCCGATCGGCGTTCGCGCTGTTCCGAGCCCTCGTCGAGGGGGACATCGTCTCCCTGGTGCCGGGTGGCGCGCGGGTGAACGGGGATCTCCAGCAAGATTTCTCCCTCAACCAGACGCTCGGGCTGTACGCCGTGCAGGTCATCGAGACCCTCGACCGCGAAGACCACAACTACGCGCTGACCGTGCTCACCGTCATCGAGTCGATCCTCGAGGACCCCGGGGCGGTCCTGAGGCGCCAGGTGGACAAGCTCAAAGCCCGACGTGTGGCGGAGCTCAAGCAGCAGGGCGTCGAGTACGAAGAGCGGATGGAGGAGCTCGCCAAGGTCACCCACCCTCAGCCCGAGCAGGAGCTCTTGGAGGCCACCTTCGAGCTGTTCGCCAAGGAGCACCCCTGGGTGCTCGGCAGCACCGTAGCTCCCAAGTCGATCGCCCGAGACTTCTACGAGCTCGGCCTGACCTTCAACGGCTACATCAAGGAGTACGGCCTCGAGCGGGCCGAGGGCGTGCTGCTCCGCTATCTCTCGGAGGTCTACCGCACGCTGGAGCAGACCGTTCCGGAGCAGGCGAAGACGGACGAGCTGCTCGACGTCATCGATTGGCTCGGCGGCGAGCTCCGCGCCGCAGACGCCAGCCTGCTCGAGGAGTGGCAGCGCCTGAGCCACCCCGACGAGCTCACGGGGGAGCCCGAGCCGCAGGCGGAGGATTTGCCTGAGGACGTCACCCGCGATCGCCGGGGGTTCACGATCTTGGTGCGCAACGCCGTGTGGCGACTCGTGCAAGCCCTGGCGCGGCGCGGCTATGCCGACGCCGAGGAGCTCCTCCGGGAAGCCGCGACGAGCGACCCGACCCCCCGCCCCATCGGCGATTTCCCCTGGACGGCGGCCACCCTGGAGGAGCGCTTCGCGGCCTACTGGGAGGAGTACGCCGAGCTCCGCGTCGATCCTTCCGCTCGGAGCCCGCGGCACCTCACCATCGACGAGGACGACGACCACTGGCGCCTGCGGCAGCTGCTCGTGGATCCCGAGGACGACCTCGGCTGGTCTCTGGAGCTGCTCGTCGATCTGGAAGCGTCCCGTGAGATCGGGCGCCCCTCCTTTCGGTTGGTGGAGATCCACGCCGGTTAGCCGCGCGGGCCCGCGCACTGGCACGGACCCACCCCTCAACTAAATGGACACCCCACGATCGAGGCCCGCCGCGTGACGAGTCAGGACGCCATGAGCGTTGCTCCGGGGCTCTGCGCCACCTGGCGGATGACCGAGTACCGGAGGTGAGCCGTTTCTCCGCGCCGACCTGGGAGCGTCGACGCTCGATCGTCCCTACAGTAGCCTGCCCCCATGCGGAGCGGACGGCATTTCCGGCGGGCACCTCTAGTCGCCTCCCTCGCGATCGCCTCCCTCTCGATCAGTTGTGCGCCGAGCCCTCCCTCCGCGCCGCCGACGCCGCCCGTCACGGAGGAGGGCGGGGACCCCCCGGACACCCCCGCGCCCGCTCCCTCGCCCGAGACGCCACCCGCGCCTTCGGGAGACGGCGCTGCCCAGGGCCCACCCGATGGGAGCCGCTCCGGCTCCGCAGAGCCCGCCAGAGAGCCCACGTTTCCCCTCGGCTGCTACCGTGTGCAGCGACCCGTGACGGAGACGGAGGGGCCCGCAAGCGCCTGGTTGTGCCTGCTGGAGGACCGCTTCGTCATGTGGGGCGAGGCCATGTACGAGAGCCGCTACGTCGTCTGGACCGAACGCAGCGCCGCGGTTTGGTCCGGCATGTCCCCCGGAGACTACAGCCGCACCCTGGAGCTCCGGGTCGAGCGCCGCGAAGACGGGGACGTCTTCGTCCTGGCCGATGAGGCCGCGCCCCTCCAACGGCTCACGCCCGACGAGCGCGCGCGCGTCGTCGCCGAGATGCAGCAACTCCCCACGATCGAGGAGGTCTGTGAGCCCGCTCATCGATGCCTGATGGCCATCGACGCGGCGCGCTTCAAGGCGCCGGGAGAGGCGCCCAGCGAGCCGCCGGTCTTCGGGAAGTCCGTCGTCGAGTGCGAGATCCAGAGGGCGCTCGCCCTGCGGATGCTCCCGGAGGGCGTGGACGTGCCCGAGGCTTGTCGGACCGAGTCGACGCCGCTGCCCAGGTTCCGCGAGTGAGGGCGCCGCCCGGGCCGGCCCGCTGACTCGAACCTGGCCCGCGATACCGGGCCGGGTGAGCGCTTCGCCAGCGGAGTCGAAGGAGGACGCCCCTACCGACGGGGAAGGGCACCCGCGCCGGCCGGCGGCATCGGGCCCCCGCCGTGACCCCTGGGTCGCCCGATCTGGTCGCCCCGCTCCCGGTGGTGGACCCCAAGATGCGCTCTCGGGGCTGGACGACGGCGTAGAAACGGCTAGTTGTCACCGAGTCCGTGGCCACTCTCCGCACCATCCGCTCCGCCGCCGAGCTTCAAGGCGTGTTCCCTGCCCTGTTCACCCCGCTCGTGGACGACGATCCCAAGCGGCTGCACAACCGCATCGACTTCGAGAAGGCGAAGCGGATGATCGACGATCTCGTGGCCGCCGGCGTGCACGGCCTCGTCCCCATCGGCACGACTGGACAGAGCCCGACGGTCACCCACCAGCAGCACCTCGAGTTCATCCAGTTCACCGCCGATTACCTCGACGGCAGGCTCCCCCTGCTCGCGGGTATGGGCTCGAACTGCACGCGCGAGAGCGTGGAGATGATCACCGAGCTGCAGCGACGCGTCGGGCAGTGCACGGTGCTCTGCGTCACCGGCTACTACAATAACCCGCCCCAGGCTGGTCTCCGCGAACACTACCGCACCCTCTCGCGGGAGACGGGCACACGGATCGTCCTCTACAACGTGCCCGGGCGCACGGCGAGCTACCTGGAGCCCGAGACGCTCATCGAGCTCGCCGAAGACCCGAACATCATCGGCCTCAAGCAGGCCGTCGATTTCTGCCAGCCCGGCCGACACCGGGAAGACACCGCGCGCGTGATCCGGGAGACGAGCCACCTCGGCTTCTCCGTGGTGAGCGGCGAAGACGACGGCCTGCCGACCATCTTGGGGATGGGGGGCAAGGGCATCATCTCCGCGACCGCCAACATCCCTGAAGCGGCGCGCTTGTTCTGCAAGATGCTGGAGGCGGCGCAGCGCCAAGACGAGGGCGCCCTGGTGGGGTTGCAGCAAGAGCTCACGCCCTTCGTAGACGCCGTGTTCTGCCGCAAGAACCCGATCCCTCTGGGGACGCTCTTCAACTCTCCCCTCTACCTGCCGCTGGTCTCCGTTCGCGAGACCCGCGACGGCGCCGCCGCGGAGGCACGGCTCCTCGAGCTGGTGAAGACGCGGGCGCAGAGCCTCCTCAAGTATCACCCCTGACGGGCCGCCAGCGACCGCCCCTGGCG
>JAEWOQ010000547.1 GCA_023460875.1 Pseudomonadota bacterium | reverse complement strand
GGTCCGCGGTGTCCTTCCAGACGCGCGCGCGGAGGGTGGGGAGATCCTCGACGCCTCCCGCGCGAAGCATCAAGGCCGCCGAGGTCGGCATCTTCCCGAAGTGCCCGTAGCGCTTGAGCAGCTCGGTGTGGCGCTTGAGATGACACGCTGAACCGGGGCGCTGACCGCAGATGCCTCGCTTGGTGTCCGGACACTTTCCGAGGTCGCACCGCTCAAGCAACGTGTCCAGCGAGCGCGCGTGGTCACAGCCGTCGTCCGCCAAGCTGAGCAGCCGCGCAGCGTCGGTCAGCTCGAGGGCGTCCGCCTGCGCGATCCCCTGGAGCACACGCATGATCTGGAGGTCAGAACGCCGCTGGAACATGGTCATGGTGACCAGGAGCCGGAACAACGCGTCGGACGCGCCTGCCGCGAGCGCACGTGGATCAACCGCAAAGTGCCCGACCCGGTCGAGCCGGCAGAACATCGCCGCAACGCCGACGTCTTCTGCAGTATCGTAGTACGAGCGCATGTACCACGCGGTGACGGCGCGGGTGGCCGCGTACTGACGGCCAGTCGGTTTCAAGCCAGCGTCAGCCATCACCCCTCCTTCGCTCAGTAGACCAGGTCATCGAAGAGCGTGGGCTGGACCTCTTCAGGTGCGGGGGGCCGCACGCACGCGCCGTGCAAGAGATACCGGCCGTCTCGCACCGCCGTGTGTCGCGCGACCTCGTCGAGGACGTCGTCCGAGTCGATGCGGCGAGCTAGCCACCGCTCCATCCACCATGCCGAAATCGCCTGCGTGCCCGCGCTCGGGTCGCTCAGCGAGAAGACGTAGTCGGGCGTCTCGTCCATCCCGAGCAGGTACTCGCGGAGGTTACGCGCAAGTGGGACCCCGTAGACGATCCGCGCCCGGCCGTGCTGCAGTAGAGCATCGGTCGGAAAATTGAGCTGATCGAGCCCATCACGGACCTTCCGCATCTTCGGACTCACACCCTCCCCGAAGATGCTGTTAACGCGCTGCCCGTTGCTCGACTGCTGGACCAGCTTCACGAGGGCGTCGACCGTGCTCGTGCTGAAGTGCGACGTACCATAAGCCTCCGATCGCCCGATCTCTACGTACTCGAGGCGCTCGGCAGGGTGCCCCTTCAGCCGCTCCGCCGGCATGCGGAGCCTGTTGTACTGGCTGGATCCGATCCCATAAAGCGAGGTGGTACCGAGGAACACTAGCTCCGAGGGGCGAACGAGCGGGCGGCCAGCCATGGCGGACGCGATCTCGCTCTCTTGCTCCAGGTACTTCCGCTGGTAGGCGTCGACGACCTCGGGGCTTACCGCGAGCATCGACACCAGCTTGCCGCCGAGAAGCGGGCTGTAGGGTGCTACGGCGCCACACACAGTAATATCCGCCATCGCGATGCCGACGCGGTCAGCCTTTGCCTTTCGCAGTACCTTCTTGACCATGCGGACGCCGTCGGGGCTGGCGAGGAGCCGCCGAATCGCCACGACGGTGAGCGGCCCGCTGAGGTGTCGCTGGAGCACCATCCTCGAGCGTAGCATGTCGGCGAGCGTGAACGCGCGCTTGCTCTTGTACAGGTGCGACTCCGCCCGGGCCCTCCAGTGCTCTGTGCTATCACCGCTGCGTTCGCGCCTCAGATCCCGTTTCATCTCCGGTGAGCTGACGAAGCGGTGGTGCTTCTCTCGCTGGTCCTCACCGTAGGCGATGAGGCGATCGATTACCTCTCCGGTTGGCGCGTGCAGGTCTCGCGCGGTCAGCAATTCCTCCTCGTAGAAATCCGCGACGTAGAGCTCGCCGATGGCGGTCTCAATCGTCTTATTTAGCCACACCCCCAACTCGGCCGATGGGGTATCCGTAACGAACTCCAGGAAGGCCTCGGGGTGCCAGCCGAGCCAGGCGTCCCGCTCCTTGATCTGTACGATCGGGCTCCCGAGCGCCCCGATCCCAATCACCGGGTGGTTCGGCTGCGACCGATCGCGCACGAGGAAAGCCATCGTGCGCCCCGGTGTACTCACGTACTGGTTCGTCCACGTGTGCCGGAAGTAGCGCCAGATGTCCTGCAGTCGGAGGTGCGTGTGCTCGCACCGCTCGTCTCCCTCGACGAACTGTAGATACGGATCGATCACGGCCCGGAGCGCGGCCGGGCGGTCCTCAAGCGTCAAGGCGCGAATACCCCGCAGCGACGCGGCGAGCTCACGGCCATCCCGGAGCAGGCTATAGACGGAGAGCTGACGGCCCCGCCGACTCACGACGCTCTCGATGAACTTGCGCGTCGGTGGCTCGCGGAGTTGCTCGTTCCGTTTCACGAGTTCCTGGCTGCGGATCCGTGCCTTCTCTCGGCGAGGATCGAGGCGTTCCCCCGCCGGGCGCCAGACCTCCACCTCGCCCGTGTCAGTTACGCGCACGAGCCATCTCTGGCGCGCGAGGTCGGTGAGCACCGACAGCGCCGCCGTCAGCTTCGTGGAGCTCTCGTCCTTCGGCACATCACCACGAGCAGCTTCCAACGCCGTGTCCATCGCCGCATCGTCGGCGTCTTGCTCGATCAGCCACGCGAGTTTCCGGGCGTGCTCCCGAAAGACACGGCGACCGACGCTTCGCTCCGCGAACGGAGGGGAAAGCAGCACCCAGCTGTTGTGTGCCTGCCGACTCATCGATCACTCGTTCAAGAAGGTTGCAAGCGTGTCGCTCCAGTCGGCCCGGAGCTGCTCCGCAACCTTCAACGCGTCCTTACCATCGAGCAACGCCTCTGCGCGCGCCGCGGCGAGGAGGACCAGGTCGATGCTCGTCCGCAAGGCGACATCGCGCTGGTCCTCCGACTCGAGGAGCGGCTTGTAGACGAGCTTGTAGAAGGGATGGTCGGGGTTGAGGACGAGAACGAGCTTCCCCTCGGCGCGGGCGTAGTTGAAGAAGCACGTGTCGCTCAGCGCCTTTGGGACGATCCGGTACTCGACGCCGTCGTCGTCCTCTCGCTCGGTGTGAGGTGGCCTATTCAGCTCCTTCTTCAGGGACTTGAGGACCGGCTTGTCGCGGGGTCGAGGCTTCGGTGGCAGGGGCATGAGCAGATCGTCCTTCTCGTTCGCGCGGTGCTCCGAGGACGAGAAGCGCTCTGCGATCTTGGCGCTGAGGTGGGCCTTCCGGGCCCGACTGTTGAGGGCGCGTGCGGTACTCTCCATGTCGCCCGAGAGCGCCTCGATGAGGTGCGGACGCGGCCGGACCTGCTGCTTCGTGTGGGTGATCCCGAACGCCTCGTCGAGTACGGGGTCAAATTGGATCTCGCAACGCCACCAGTCATCGTAGTTCTCCCGGCGCTTGCCACCGAGGAAGAACCAGCCGTAGTCGACCTCGCGACCACCGCGGACGATAGACACCCCCGCGCCCTTCGCGATGCCTCGCTCGCGCTTCTCGTGGTTGCTGAGCCTCGACCACTCCGTGACCGGGAGTTCGGAGAACGTCACGCGGACGATCCCCGTCGCGCTCGGGTCGCCAGGGGTCACCGCGATCTCTCGCTCAAACGAAGTGTACTCCGAGGCTCCGTTGAAGAGCGCCTTAGGGTGGAGGAAGAGCGGGTCGAGCGGCAGGACCTTGTCACCGTTTACGGTGATGGTGACGCCGCTCCAGAGGAAGTGGCGGAACCGCCGCCCGAGCGACAGCAGCAGCTTTCGGACGAGGGTGGAGATGCGGCGGTTGTCCAAGCGATCGCAGCGCGACCACGTTACGGCGGTGCCAGAGTCATAGCCGTTGATGAAGGTCGGGCGCCGCACCCGCTCGGGCTTCGGCACCTCGGTCAGTTCGCCTGCGGCGATCTCGTCGAGGTCGAGGTACGACTCAAGCACCTGCCCGTTCTTGGTCCCCCAGGTGAACACGGTCACCCGCTGCGCCTGGCTCAAAGAGCTGTTTGGAAGCCCCATCCCGTAGCGTCCCAGCCCACCTCGATCGTTGAAGCGGGTGCTGCCGCCGAACCGGAGGGCTGTGCGCAGGGTCCGCGCGTCCATCCCCGATCCGTTGTCAATGACCATCAGGGAGATTGGATGCTCCTCATCGCCGTCGGCGGTCAGGGTGACCTTGATCTCCGTCGCACCGGCCTGGAGGGAGTTGTCGACCAACTCGGCAACGGCGCTGGACGTCCCCTTGTACCCAGAGTCACGGGTCGCGTGGATAAATTTGTCGACTGCAACGATCGAGTAGTCGTGCTCTTCTGCGGGCTTCATTTGTTCGGCTCCACTACTTCATGCGCAGGCTCTGGGGCGTCTCCGGTCTGCACTCGCTGCGACTCAACGTAGCGCTCGAGTTCGTGCTCGTTCACACGGAGTTGGCCTCGCTCGCCGAGCTTGTAGGCCACCAGGTTTCCTCGCTTGATGAGGCGCCGGACGGTCTTTTCCGACACCTTCATGACCTCGGCGACTTCCTGCACGGTGAGCAACTTCACGTCCTTCGCCCTGCTGAGCTTTGGCCACGGGTGTCCATGGGTGGCCATCATTGGCTTGCCATGCCCCTTGCTGTCAACGTCCATGCGGATTTACTTGTCCCGTTCGCAACTCCGCCCACTTCGCCCACGGGACGCGGGGACCGCCGCATCGCCCGCAACCGTAAGCTCTCATTCGAAAACCCTAGCCACCCTCGACGCGACCAAGCTCCCGTACCCCGAGATGGGCTGCCGGCCTGCCCTCGGCGTCCTGCGCTGCGCCGAAACACCGAGAGCGCATGCGCGCAGCCTGTCAGCGCAGGTGGCGCAGGAGCGGGCAAGGCGCTCGAATCCGCGTTTGAGGATCGTGCTTGATGTGCTTGCGATCCCGGACACTCCGCTTGCGATGCTGCCGAACACCTGGTTGAGATCGCCCGGCTCACGGGGCGCATGGCGGACCAAATTGTCCAGAGCGCGATCGAGGAACGATATGCGCGGGGCGTCCTGCGCACGGTCGACGTTTGCCCCTGCGGGTGTCACCCACCAACGGCTGACTATCTCCGGCTCGTTTGGGCTCTGGCGACGCGGGGGGCTCTGGCCGCGGCCGCAGCCGCGACTACGGCCGAGCTCAGCGGCGAGTGCTACCCGTTCGAACACGACGGAAGCTCCGCTATCGCGGAACTGCGTCGCACCTCCTGTCCCTCTACGTAGAACCCCCTTCTGGAGGCGCTCGCCCGCGCCTCGTGAGCGTCCGATGGGAATGAGCATGGCTTCCGGTCGGGGAAATAGCCGCCGGACCGTGAAGGGCGCGGCGCCCTGCCCGCGCCAGCTGCTCGGATGACGTCGAAACGATCCCCTCCGCATGCTTGAACGGGGCTGCCTCGGCGGTTTGTATCCAGGAGGGCCAATCGAAAGGGCGCACCCAGCGGAGCTCGTAGGCGACCTCGATGAACCTATGGGCCTCGGCGGAGTACACCGCGTGGTGGTCCGAGGATCTCAGCTGGAACTCGAAGCCAGGTCGCTTGAAGATCGGAACGAAATCCGCCAACGCACGGAGACGCTCCTCGAGCGGCGCCTCTCGGCCCCAACGGATCGGTTGCTCGTCGATGGCCTCCCCTTCGCCGTCGGACGTCATCGGGCGGGCCACTCCAAGAACCTCACCGGTAGCCGCTCCTCCACGCGCGCCTTCAGCGCCGGCAGCCACGGGTTCGCCGCAAGCTGCGCCGCCAGCTTCTCGCGCATGGTGCGCTTCACGAGCCGCACTTGGATCACCGCGTCCGCCGCGCCCAGCCCCTCGAATACCTGGCAGAACGGTGCCTGGTCGTCCTCGGTGAGCTTCACCTCGAGGTGAACGCGCCTCGGCCCCGTTCGCGGCTCCTTTCGCACCCAGACGCCGTCGGCCTGCGGACGCCGCCAATAGCTCTGATACTGCTTGGAAGGCGCGTCCACGAACCCGCGCGAAGCGAGAACCTCGGCGAGCACCGGTCGAGCTACCGCTTCGGCGGCGCGGCTGTCCGCCAAGCTTTCGACGTCGAAGTCGCGGGTCTTCAAGCCACCCCGGAACTCCCGGAGAACGTCCTGGAGCCAGCCTTCGTAGCTCGGAGGGCGCAAGGGGGCGACGGTCCACCCGCCGCGGAGCTCCTCAACGGTTCCGAAGGCGACGCCGAGGCCGTGCCACGCTGCCTGGCGGTAGCGGGCAACATACTCAGGTGAAGCGCCGTGGGCTTCCGTTGAGCCATCCGGAGCGTCCAGGATGGCGAGCGCTCGTTCGGCGCCGCGGGCCGCCTTGAGCGCTACCGTGGCGTCCAGGAGCTGAGCGTTGCTCGAGACCAGGGCAGTCCTGCACACGACCCACATGTAGCCCTCATGCTCGAACGACGCGCCCATGTACCGGCTCTTCGTGCCGGCAGCCCCGAGTCCACCGGCAACCGGTTCGCCTGCGCCCTGGAGGGCCTCGGAGGCGCGTTCCAGCAAGCTCTTCGACCACTCGGACGAGATCGTCATCCTCTGGAACTCCTCGAGAGATCGGCACGGGCTGTCGTCTCGCATGGTCACGTAGCCGCCGAACCGATACCGGCGCCAACACTTGACGCCGTCCACGTAGACCGGATTCGGGCCGGTGTCGCCGACAGTGTCCAGGTCGTCACCGCCGGGCTCCGGCTCGGCTCGCTCCTGGCACGCAACGCACAGCTGACCCGGGTAGTCGAACTCGCCCCCGTCGGGGGAGAAGCGCTCCGAGCGACAAATCGCACATCCCATTCGTCGGAGGATACGCCTCGACGTTTCGCACCCACAAGCGGAGGTCGGCTAAGCAAGGTCACACCGTGTCTTCGCCGGACGAAGTCCACGGCTGGATCCCACCGACAAACGTCACCTGCCAAGTCGTTCGGCGGCCCTACCACCATGCCCCTGCGAGGGGCTGCCGGCTCAGCCCGGACCAAGCACGAGGTGGGACGTCCCTACTCCAGTCGAGCCGTTTCTCGCGTGATCACCCAGGCGCGGCGAAGTCTCCGCCTGCTGTTCGCGGGGATCGAACGCCGGCCGTGGAGCACTCGCTGGTTATCAACGAACAACGCATCGCCCGCTGCAAGCCGAACCCGGACGAGCGATTGTGCGCACGCGTCCTTGATGCTTCTCCAGAGCCGACGAATCGTCGCCTTCTGACAGTGCCCTTCGTCCACGGGCGTCAGCCACGGTGAGCAGAAGAAGAGCTCCCGCCCGCGCAACGATCGGAGCACCGGAACCGCCATCGTCGGAGGGCCGCCGGCTACCGGCGGGCAAGCAAGCCGTAGACGACGAAGGGCCTCCCGGTCGGACCCGTGCATGGCGCCGAGGACGACCTGGCTGTCGAGGAGGAGGGACGCCCCATCGTGCTCGTCCTGCTCCTGGCAGTGCCATCCGACGATCTCCACTTGGGCTTGGTCCGTATGGAGTGGAACGGGGCCTGGCTTGGCAACATATGCGTGCGCACCGTCGCGGAGCGCGATCGGCTCCTCTGCGACGACGTGGCCGATCTCGGATGCGAGACTCCGGAAGCACTCCAAGTCGAAGCTCTTCTGTAGATGCGCGTATCCCTGCTCCCGGAGCGAGCGGAAAACCTCAGGTGCGAGCCCTTCACGATCCCGAGCATGCATGCCAGCACCGACCCTGGCAGTCGTGCCAGCACTTCGTCGCGCTCAGTTCGCTCACCCAGCGACCATCCTCACCATAGGGCTCGCTGTACGTCTGCTCCCAGAGCGCGCCGGTGGCGAGGAATACCTCGCGGAGTGTGGCAGCTTCGCCCTCACCCTTTCCGAAGCCGCCATCGTGGTCCAGCACGCGGCCGAAGCTGGCCGTGCAGTCGCGGTGGTAGGCGACCGGCGCGAGCATGTGGAGGTGCCAGAAGAGATCGATGTCGCGCGTGGGAGCCAGGCGTCGACTGGGGTGCATTTTGCTTCAGCCGCAACCATCGTTCATACCGGTCGAGGGAACGTCGACGCTGCTCCTCCGTCCAGTCTTGTGGGAAGTCATCGGATCGATAGGAAGCGCGGATCAGGTCGACGCTGACCATCGGCCGGTTGCCCGTCGAAGACTCGGCTCCGATTACGCTGCTCATGGCATCTCCTCCTGGAAGAAAAGAACTCGCTGCCCAGCGATGACCGTCAATCGCGGGCGGAACAGTCTACTGCTCGCCGAAGTTGCCCCTTCCCCGGTGAGGCCGCGGGAACAACGCGTCCAGCATCGGGGCTGCGTCCGACCCGTTGACCTTGGAGTCAACCTCAAGGGCGGAACAGATCGTCGAGAGCGCGATCGAGGAACGATTTGCGCGGCGCGCCCGGCGCACCGTCGACGATTGCCCGTGGGACATCACCCACCGCGCGACGGCTGACTATCTCTGGCTCGTTGGGGGGCAGGCGACGCCGGGGGCTCTGACCGCGGCCAAGGAGGTGCTCCGAGCCCGGGCGACGCGCCGACGAGTACTCACCGACCAAAATCGTCGAGAAGTCGCTTGGAGTACTCGAGACCGGCCACGAACATGGGCCCAACCTCCCCGCGACTCGAATACGGCAGCCAGGCGCCGCGGAAGAGCAGGTTGTGCATGAGCTCGAGGTGGATCGAGGGGCCTACCTGGTAGGTCCGCTCATCCCAGAGGTTCCCGGTGCCCCGGAGCTGGCCGAACGCCGCGACGCCCGCGCGGGTGAAGAGCGAGGTTCCGGGTTTGTAGACGAGGCCAACGTCGTGACCGACGCGCTGGAGCGAGGCGAAGCCGGCGACGTGGAGGTACCAGCTCGGGAGGCTGTGGTGGAGATAGCCGCCCGTGGAGAGCGGGCTCGCCTTCGCTGGTGTCAGGGAGATCTGGTACAGAAATCCGGCGGCCCCGTCCGTCGTCACATCCTTCTCAGGGGCTTTGATGTCCATCAGCACGGCCGCCGTGAACATGAACCGGTGCGGGTGAATGTCCTCGGGCGGCGCGAGGGGCACATGCACGTCGCAGAGACCCGAAGCGGAGATCCCTGCGCCGGCGCAATCTGCGGGGGTGCGGGGAAGCCCACAGGTGCCGGTGGTTGGCTCGGCGGAGTCAGGGTCGTCGAGGCAGCCGAGGCGGTGGCAAGTGTGGCGGACCGCATGCTCCGTCGCCTCGTAGACGACCGCGGGCGTGGCTGCTTCTGGATCTGCGTCGGGGTCGAAACCGTCGTCGACGAGACTCGCCTCTCGTTTCGCTAGAAGGCACGCTGAGCCCCCGTGGCGCTCCAGCAGCGTGGCTGCTTCCTCCCCGGGAGTGCCCGTTGTGGCGCCTGCCTGTGACGGGCTCGGAGTCCCGGGCGGCGCGCCGTGGGTCCACTCCGCCGCCGTGAGTGGCACGAGACCAAAGGCCAGGATGAGCGCCGCTCTCATGATAGCTTCTCCAGCTCGTCGATCACCCGAGTGGCGACGAAGTCATCGGTCATCACCATCGAGTGCTCCGGTGTGTTCTCCTGCAGTCCGACCACGTGCCTTCGTTGGCGTTCGACATCGGTCATGCGCGACACCGTGGCCTCGAAGGGCACGAGACCATCGCCGGTTGCGCCCTTCTTTCCGAAGCGGATGGTCCCGTCGTCGTCACGCACGGCGTGGTCCCACGTGGGTTTGTTGGTGAAGAGGAGATGGGAATAGTAGATGCCGTCCAAGCCTTGCGAGGGGTGCTGCAGGTACTTCCTCTTGAACTCGACGGCCCTTCGAACCAGGTCCTTCGACACCCAGGCGCACCGATCCCAGGTCTTGGTGTGGAGGAAAGTGTAGGGGCTGATGTCGCCCGTCCGGGTACGTAGGGCCCGAAAGTCCGGCAGCATCTGGTAGAGCGCAGGCCACGTGCCCGCGATCTGCCGGAACTCCGCGGCGGGGCCATCACCGAGATCACGCCCTTCGACGAGCGCGCTGGCAGCGTTCAGCGTGCCGTAGACAGGAACGGCTACGAGCAGCAGATGACTCACGAGCGAGGAGAAGGGACGACCCGTCTTCGCCCGAAAGAGCTGACTCGCCGCCAGCGCCACCAGCCCGCCCTGAGAATGGGCGACCAGCTTCCACTTGCCGCCGTGCAAGTCTTCGCCCGTGAGGTGGTCGATCAGCTGGTGGGCGCTGTACTCGATGTCGCCGCGCCAATCGTACGTGAAGGTCGCGTCGACTCGAGGGAGGAGCTGATTGTAGGCCGCCGTGAGTACGGGCCCGGCGGTGACCCTTGCACCGTCCGCGAGCGTGGTCCTGTCGGGCTCGATGCGCCCGGGGACGTGTCGCATGCTCATGTCGAGCACCGTCTCCCGCAGGCTCACGCCCGCCGTCTTCATCAGCCAGAGTCGCAGGTTGAGGACGGCAGGGTGACCGAGGCTGACGCCGTTCTTGAGGAGCTGAGTCCCGCCGGTGCCCGGGATGAGCAGTGTCTTGTCTGCCATGAAGTATCTTGTTGTGGTCGCGATGACTTCGCTCGAGCCCTACTCGCGGAGGAGACGACCGAACCATCGAGCCCGAATTGGGGAGCCGAGATCACTGGAACAGGGCCGTGCTCCTCTTTACGTAGAACTACTTCGAGGCATGACGCGGCACCGTACCGTCGATGATTGCGTTCAGCGAGGCGAGCGCGTCAAGCACAAAGGTCGCGCAAGGAGCAAGGACATCGATCAGGACGTCAGGCCTCCCGGCCGCCTTCGAATTGACGAACGTCAACGCATGTGAGCGGAAAGTGATGCCCCGAAGAAATCCCTCCGATGCGACTCGATCCTGATTGACAGGTCGGCCGAAAAATGGTCCCCTGGCCAGGTTTTCGAGAGGAGGCGCTGAGCGTTCACGGGGTTGCCGAGAGACAAGGACTTGCCATGCCCATCTCCCTGGAAGGGTGCTGGGCGGCGAAGGGGCATCCAGATAGCGAGCTCCGAGCGTAGGCTCGTGTACTCCCGTTCTGGGTGAAAGTTCAGGTTTCGACGTCGCCGTTCGGATGAGTCAGCCGTCTGCGAACCACGAAAGGGCATGAGTATGTCGGTTCCCCATCCGCACAACGTGCATCCCCCCGCCTTGTCCCGCGCGGTTGCGTCGTCCCAGTTGCTCGAGCCGCCTTCCAGCGCGGGCAGTCCGTAGACGGCTCCGCATAGCTCGGCGCCCTTGCGCTTCGCGTAGAAGCATCAGGGCTCCGGGAACCCAGAGCCGCATCGCGTGTCGGAATGAACAGAGCCGCACGCGCGTTCGCGAATAGAAGTTCCGTGAGTTCTCGTACGTCTTCTTCCTGAAGCGTGGATGTACGGTCACCAAGTGCAGGGCCCCGGCCGTGTGGGGCTCTCGTTTGTTCGTCTGTCTGCCCCAACCATTGGGGTTCGGTCCCGGTGCGCCCTCTTCTCGGGAGAGGGCGGGAATAGGTTCGAAAATGTCACAGGTCCCCAATCCCTACTTCATCAACATCGAGCTCGTCTGGCCGAACCAAACACCCGCGAACCAGAACGAGATCGCGCGAGTCAAAGCCTTCGACGTGTTCAATGGCGTCGAGACGGACCAGGGACAGAGTGGGTACGATCCCGAGACCGGCGGGTGGCAGCCCGTGTTCATGCAGAACATCGCAGGCTTCTATCCCCCCAGAGAGAAGCCCAACTTGCGCTTCGTCGTGGAGGACACCACCGACCAGGTGGTCCACACGACGCAGCTGTTTCAGGAGATCCCCAGCGGCGCGACCGTACGGATCGTCATCGGGCAGAGCGACTGGATCTCCGACAACGGCGGAGGAGGTCCAGAGCCGGGAGACACCTGGCACGTCTCCGGGCACGTGCGACACCCGGACGGCATCCCGTTCACCGCAGGCATGGTTCGAGTCTTCGACATCACGGCTGGGTCCG
Source organism: Pseudomonadota bacterium (assembly GCA_023460875.1). Classification (GTDB taxonomy): domain Bacteria; phylum Myxococcota_A; class Polyangia; order Polyangiales; family Polyangiaceae; genus NIC37A-2. The sequence continues at coordinate 2,642 of JAEWOQ010000547.1, read as the reverse complement.
AGCTGGAGCTCGGCACGGCGATGCTGGGGCCAGGTGGCTCGTACGCGGTCACGTACAAGACCGAAGACTTCCATCAGAACGGTACGTACCACCCGCAGCCCAACCTGCAGGTTCGCGTCTTCAGTACGTCGGAGCAGATCCTCGCCCAATCGGACCTACGAATCGCAGCAGGGCACAACGAGGTCATCGATCTGACCGTCAGCATCTCGTCGACCCGACGCCGGGTCTTCGGCGCCGTTCGGAACTCGATCGATCTTCCCGTGGGCGAGGTGCTGCTCGAGGCCTACCACCTGGCGTGGACCACCGACGGACTCGAGGAGGTCGAGCTGGGGAGCGCGACGACGGACGGGGATGGGGTCTACGAGATCTTCTACGACGAACCCGTGGTCACCACACCACTGAGCCCCTGCGGCCCTCCTGCCGGTCAAGTCAACTTGATCGTCTACGCCAAGGAGGAGCAGGAGCCTCCCGGCGGAGGCGATCCGGAGCTCGTGACGATTTCGTCGGTAGGAGTGATCTTCAACGCGGCCGAGGAGCAGGAGGCCAACCTCGTCGTCGACCGGGTCGCGACGAGCGGCGAGTCGGAGTACGAGGGGCTCGACGCAGCGCTAGCCGACTGCCTCGGCGAGGACGAGGAGCGCTGGGCAAGCCTGAATCGGCTGAAAGAGCGACCTGACTTCTTGTCGTTCGTCGCGCAGTCGACGGGCCGGGACGAAGTCCTGGTGCGCAGCTACGTGGTCTCCTGGCTCATCGCGGGAGAGATCAACGCGAAGGTGCCGGGTTCGGCCCTCAGCGAGCCCATGAAGCCGGAGGTGATCTACGCGCTGGTCCGCGGAGGCCTGGGAATCAGCCTACTGGAGTTGCTGGACGTCGCGCCGGCACGATTCTTCGAGGAGCTCGTCAACGCGATTCACGGGAGAACGGTGCCCGAGGCTCTCGAGGAGAGGTTGAGGCCAACGGACGAGCACCCGCAGACTCTGCTCGACGACTGGCGGCTCGTGCTGGCCCGGATGATGACGCAAGGCGGGGACGCCATCCCGTGGCAGAAGCGGCTGCTCGATCTGGTCTTCGCGTCGTTTCCGGAAGTTGCCTCCGTCACACAGACCTCCTTCGGGACGGCTACGCAGGGTCACAACGTCTCTCTGCCGGGGACGCTCGACGAGGGGGACCTGGTTCTGGCTCTCTTCACCAGCCGGGGGACCTCGACCGTCACAACCCCAGCGGGGTGGACCGAACTCTGGACGGGGAGCAGCGGCTCGGGAAGCGAGGCGGTGCGCTTCGGTGGATACGCCAAGGTCGCCGCTCCAGGTGACGGAGGCTCGACGGTGGATTTCCAGACGTCGGCCAGTCAGCAAGCCGCGGCCCAGGTCTACCGCGTGTCCAAGGAAGATTGGCGGGGCGTGCTCGAGGGCGGCATCTCGGTGGCGGAGCCGGCGGTGGGGCAGAACGTTCTGCTCGACCCTCCCATGCTGTCGACTGACTGGGGCAGGAACAAGGCCCTGTGGATCGCCTGCGCCGGGCACGGGAATGACACCGCGCTCGCGGAGTCACCCGTGAGCTACGAGGACACGCAGCGAACGAGCTCCGGTTCGAGTACCGGCAACTGCACGACGCTCTCCGCTCGCCGTGCTCAAGAAGTCGCCGGGGTCGACCCGAACCCCTTCACCATCGCGAGTTCATCCCAGTGGGTGGCGCAGACCGTTGGCATCCACCCGTCTTCCGCAACGCAGGAGGCCGTCGCGAGCGCGCACTTCGAGCACGTAGGTAGCTTCGAAGATCTACTTCTGGGGCTGGTCGAGGATGGGGTCGTGACCGAGCCGGAGGCCGGCGCTCTCGAGTTCGTCTTCGAGATGTACGAGGCCGTGGGGCACTACTTCCCCATCGTGGCGGCGCTCTTCAATCACCGCGCCGAGCAAGGCCTCGAGAGCGTCGGGGATCTCGGCAAGGTGCCGTTGGAGGACGAGGACTCGACGTTGGGGTGGGTGACCTACGTGCAGGAGGCTGCCGCGATCGGAGGCGCGCTCGAGGCCATCCCCGCGCCCGGGAAAGCGGGCGCGGAGCGCAACCGCATTTACGCGGAGAGGCTCTACGAGCTGTTCGGGGAGCGAGCGGAGAGCGAACGCTTCCTTGCTGGCATGGCCGCGTACGCAGCGGCTCACGGCGACGAGCCCGAGCTTGGTGCGGTGGCTCAGTTCCTCGCGGACAACCCGAATTTCGACCTCGAGCACGGCAACATCGACCAGTACCTCGCCGACAAGGCGGCGGACGACGAGGAGTTCGACCCCGAGTCCGTCCCGGTCGATCGGATCAAGCAGATCCAGCGGGTCTTCCGGCTCACCAGCGACTTCGAAGCCGCGGCGTACCTCGTGGACCAAGGCCTCGATTCGGCTGTGAAGATCGCCCAGGTCCCGGAGGACGAGTTCATCGCCGAGCACCAAGAGGGTGTCGGTGGGCTCACCGCGGCCGAGAAGATTCACCGCATCGCCGTGCACTACTCCGCCGAGGTGCTGGGGACGATCGTCCAGTTCCATCCGAGCCTCACGGAGGTAGGTGGGATGACGGCGGTGCCGGGCGGCGTGGATGTACGGGTGCTCCTCGATCCCACGGCCGCGTACGACGGGGACCTGGTCAACGAGGACGGG
>JAEWOQ010000546.1 GCA_023460875.1 Pseudomonadota bacterium | reverse complement strand
GCCTGGGCCCGACGGTCACTGTCGTCCGGCGCAGGACTGTTCCCCGCGGGGGGCATACGCCCGCCTCGCCCGCGAGGCGCGTTGGCAATGTCGTCCCCGCGCGGGCGCCGCGCCATCGAACTTCCTTTTTCAGCGGCAGACGGTGGGGATCGAGTATGCGTTCCGTACGGGGGCGGGCTGGGTCCCGACGCGGGTGTCACGGCGTGCCCCTCGGCTCGTCGAGGGGGCGTTCGCCCCCTGTGGACCCGATGGCGTGGTTGGTAGGGACTGGAACCTGGAGACGTTCCCGATAGGCCACGGCGGTAGCGTCGAGCCCTTGTGTGCCGAGGAGCATGGGCCTCCCCCGAAGGAGGGACGAGAGGGACAGAGGATCATCGTCGAGCACGAGGAGGTCACGCACCTCTTTGGCTGTGAGGTCTTCGAGGTCCGTCGGGAGGAGCCCTTCGCCGGGGCAGAGCCCTTGCCGGACGGGCAGGAGCGGGAGCCGCACCGCATGGCCGAAGGAGCGCCGCTCGGCAGTGAGCGCCTCCAGCTCCGCGCCGTGGTCTGGGGAAGCGCGAGCGGCGCAGCGAACGCGGAGGTCGGCGTCGCCGCGGCCGCCTGGGGAGCCGAGGCTCCGGGCAGAGAACGAGCGGTCTTCGGGGAGACCTTGGGTGAGATCTTCGGGGGCGCGGGCGCGCTGCTCGGGCGGACTGCCTTGGCGCAGGCGGAGTTCTACTACGACCACGACGGGGGTGAGGCCAGGAGCGAGTGGCTCTGGAACATGAAGTGGACGGCTCGTCTGGTGCGTTTCCGCGGCAGAGCGGAGCAGGGGTCGTCCGAGGAAGCCTTGGGGTCGAGCGCTCCCGAACAGTTGACCTCCGGCGACGTGAGCGACTTCAGCGCCCTTTGTCGGGCCGCGGGATCCGTCCCGGGATGTGAGCTCCTCGATGGAGCGGTGTCCGACTGGGAGGACCTTCTCCTTCACTGACGCCGTCGCGCCAGTCGCCAGAGCTCCCATGAACGTCACCTTCGTCCTCGACACCTCACGTCAGCGCGGCGCGGCGTACCTGGAGGCCCTGCTCGTGGTCACCTTCTGCTCCGTCGTCTGGGCAGCCGTCGTGAGCACGGGGCGGCTCCACGTGGCGCGCCAGCAAGCGCGCTCCCAGGCCCGCTCCTGCGCCTGGAGCGTGGCCGTCGCGGGATGCCAGGAGATCCCTGCGCAGTGCGGCGGCGCGGGCGCGGCGCGTGGCCCGTCGAGCCCGCGGCTGCAGGAGAAATTCTCTCGCGCCGTGAGCGGCGTAGCGAGCGAGGCGGCGGACGACGACGCGGGGGTCGTCGCGAGCAGTCGGGAGGCGGTGGAGGCGGCGATCGAAGGTCTCTTCTTCGAGCGGATCTCAGCGAAGGGATCGCGACAGGTGCGGCGCCCTGTGCGGTGGGGAGGGGAGACAGTGGAGGTGCGCGAAACCTATTCGCTGCCTTGCAACTCCCGGCCGAGCAGCGCGCCGCGACACGCCCACGACGCGTTCGCCAAGATCCTGGCGCGGGGGCAGCGGTGAGCGACGGGCCCCGAGGCGCGCGCCGCGCGATGGACGCCGCCAAGGAGACGATCCGCTGGAGCGGCCGCGCGGCGCTGCCGGTGCTTCGACTCTGCGCGCTGCTGGGGGTGAGCGGAGCCGTCAGCGCGTCCCTGTTGACCCGCGCCCTGGGGCACGAGCTCGGCGCCGCCGCCCTACGGGGAGGTCGCGCGGTCTGGGGGATCGCGTCCCCGCACCGTTCCAACGCGCCGCAGCGCCTCGTCCTCAACGGCGCTGAGCTCTTCGTTCAGACGAGCACCGTGCAGGCGCCCTGGGACCAGGTGCTCGACGAGGTGCGCCGGAGCTGCGCGGCGCGCGGCGTCGCGGGCTCGGTCGGCTCGGCCCCCTTGGCGCGGCTGCTGGCAAAGGATGGAGTGTTCGAGTGGCGGACCCAGCGAGACGGAACCGTCGCGTGCCTGGAGTGGCCGCGCCCCATTGGGGGCGTCGCGGAGCTGTCTCGACGTCTCCTAGGAGATCAGGGGCTCATGGATGACACCGAGACGGACATCGGCGCGCTGGGGTCGTTCCGCTACACGTATGCCCGTCGGGAGTCCGCGGACCGCACCGCGGTCCTGGGGATCTGGTCCTCGGGCCCCCTCCACGTCGGCGCGTTGTTCCCCTCGTCTGGCGACGCGCCCGGCGAAGAGGATCCGGAGCTGCCGCGGCCCCAGGGCAGCGCGCGGACGCTGTCCGTGCGTCACGAGGCCCTCGCGCGGCCGCTGGTCGTATATCGCGCCCCCGGAGCCGCGGAAGCCGTCGCAGCGAGCTACGGAGAGGAGCTGAGGCGCGCGGGGCTCGTCGTCGATGACGCTGCTCCGAGCGACACGAGCCCTCCAGGCAGCGAGATCTCCTGGTTCGTCCGGTCCGCGGCGCACACCAGGTTCATCGCCCTCGTCGAAGAAGGCGGATGGACCTGGGTCGTCTCTGCGCCGCTGCCCTGAATGAGCTGCCCAGCGGGGCGGCCTCGTGCCACACTGCGCACCACTCCAGGTTGGCCGCCGCGGCGGCGTCGATGGCGAAGAGGAGACACATGGAAGGACTACCCAGCTACGAAGACGTTCTCGACCACTGGTTTGGGCAGCTCGACGCCTCGGGGCGGGCGGACGAGGAGCACGGTCGGCGCTGGTGGCAGAAGGATCCGGAGTTCGACCGTAGCCTGCGAGAGCGCTTCAGCGCGCTGCACGTGGTCCTGCTGGGAGGCGGCCTGCGAGAGTGGCGCGCCGAGCCCCGCGGCCTGCTCGCTACGGTGATCGTGCTCGATCAATGGTCGCGCAACATGTTCCGGGGCACGGCGGGTATGTTCGCGGCTGACGAGATCGCCCTGCAGGTGGCGCTCGAGGGTATCGCGCTGGGACACGACGCTCACTTGCCCCTGGACATGAAGGTGTTCCTCTACATGCCGCTCATGCATTCGGAACGGCTCGAGATGCAGCGTCGCTGCGTGGAGCTCTTCGAGGCGCTGGTGAGCTCGACGTCGGGTGAGGTGGCGCAGGCGCTGGGGAAGAACCTCGACTTCGCTCGCCAACACCTCGTCATCGTCGAGCGCTTCGGGCGCTTTCCGCATAGGAACGCGGCGCTCGGTCGCGCCTCGACGCCAGCCGAGGTCGAGTTCTTGAAGCAGCCCGGCTCCTCCTTCTGAGCCGGGGCTACCGCCGGACCATCTCCTCGGCGCGCACCTCGTTCTGGAGAGGCTCGCCGCGCTCGAAGACGCTGACATTCTCCAGGGTGGTGGAGGCGATGTTGGCCAGGGCTTCGCGGGTGAGGAAGCCCTGGTGAGCGGTGATGATCACGTTGGGGAAGGTGAGGAGGCGCGCCAACACGTCGTCCTGGATCACCTCCCCGGACAGGTCTGCGAAGAAGACGCCCTCCTCCTCTTCATAGACGTCGAGCCCCGCCGAGCCCACGTGACCGGTCTTCAGGGCCGCGATGAGGGCTCGAGTGTCGATCAAGGCGCCGCGCCCCGTGTTGATGATCATCACCCCGGGCTTCATGCGCGCCAGGCTCTCCGCGTCGACGATGTGTCGGGTGCTCGGGGTGAGAGGCACGTTCAAGGAGATGATGTCCGCCTCGGCGTAGAGCTGCTCGAGGGCCACGTACTCGAGGCCGAGCTCCTGAGCCAACGCCTCCGAAGGGGAGGCGTCGTGACCCAGGAGGCGGCACCCGAAGCCTCGCATGATGCGCGCGAAGATCGATCCGATCTTGCCCGTCCCGATGATGCCCACGGTCTTCCCGCGGAGGTCGAAGCCGACCAAGCCATCGAGGGAGAAGTTGCCCTCGCGAACCCGGGAGTAGGCCCTGTGGATCTTCCGATCGAGGGTGAGGATCAGGGCGACGCCGTGCTCGGCGACCGCGTAGGGCGAGTATTCTGGGACGCGCACCACGGGCAAGCCGAGGCGCGCGGCGGCCTCGAGGTCGACGTGATTATAGCCTGCGCAGCGGAGGGCGACGAGGCGCACGCCGACGCGGTGAAGCTCCGCGAGCGCGGCCTCGTCCAGCTTGTCGCTCACGAAGGAGCAGACGACCTCTGCGCCCGCGGCGAGGGAGGCAGTCTGCTCGGTGAGGCGGGGCTCGAGGTACTCGATCTCGTGACGGAACTGGGCGTTCGCCTGCGTGAAGGCGTCCCGCTCGTAGCGGTGCGCGTTGAAGAAGCGGATCTTCATGACCCGTGTATAACCGCGCGGACCGGCGACCGTCTCGACAAAGTGCGCAGCCGATGGGCTCGCAGACTGCGACCCGCGTCTGCAGGGGGGGGACGTCAATAGATGCGGCCGCCGCGGAGTCGATAGTCGTCGAGCACTCGTCGAGCGTGCTCGCGCAGCACGCTCCGGGTCACCGCGACGCCGCGTCCTTCGAGGATCTGGACCCAATCCGAGGGCTTGGGACCTTCATCGAAGCCGGCCGCTTCGGCGTCTTCGGTGTGGGCCGCGCAGACGAGGCGCTCCACGTCGGACCAGATCAGCGCGCCGAAGCACTGACAGCAAGGGTCCGTGCTGGTCACGAGGGTGTACGGGCCAGTCGCTGGTAACCCCGTGCCGGCGAGGAGCTGTTGAGCGCGCATCAGGGCGACCACCTCCGCGTGGGCGATGGAGAGCTGGGTCTCGAGGACTCGGTTCACCCCGGCCGCGACGAAGTTCTCACCGAGGAAGACGGCGGCCCCGCAGGGGCCGCCCCCCCGCACGGAGTTCATCCGGGCTAGTAGAACCACGAGCCGCGCGCGGGGCG
>JAEWOQ010000545.1 GCA_023460875.1 Pseudomonadota bacterium | reverse complement strand
CGCGGCTGATGCGCAGATCGGGCTCGAGGGTGAGGACCTCGGCGACGGTCTTTCGTTCGATGGTGCGCATGAGGAGCGTCGCGGAGCCGACGGAGCCGTAGGCGTTCACCAGCTCGAAGCGCAGGTCGGGAAGCGGGTGAGGGCGGCCTCGAAGTACTCCCGCCCCTTGTCGCGACCGCGGATCGTGCTCGTGCCTACGACGCGCTCGGCGAGGGGGGACGTCAGCTCCACGTCGTCGGTGTAGAGGGCGCCGATGGCGTCGAGGTCGCGGCGATTCCAGGTGGCGACGTGTTTGTCGGCGAAGGCCCGCAAGGCGGGGCCGCTGACGGAGGGGGGCGGCGCGGTGACGTAGTTGGAGGTCGGCCACGCTGCGTGGATTTCATCGGCTTGGGCGCGGGCGTCGAAGAACTCCCAGGTGACGGCGCCCCCGACGGGGATCGCCGCGAAGGGCGTGGGCTCGTCCAGCTCGAAGCCGAGGTGCCGAACCTGGCCGGCTTCGCCGGCGGTGACGCGCAGGGACAGGTTCAGCTCGCGAGTGCGAAACAACGCATAGGCGTCGGGGATGACGAGCTCTGGCTCCCGCCCGAGCAAGCGGGTGTAATCGTCGACCGCGGATCGCAGATCGGTGACGCCGAGGGCGACGTGGACTCGCATGGGCGGCCCATACCACGGACGGGTGCCACGGACGAGAGGCGGGTCGGCCCTGGGGGAGACGGCTTGGGCGCGCGGGTGGAGCTGCGGGTTCGGGACCGGCGCGTTGGGGCGAAGTGTGGTAAGCTAGTAGGTTAAGGGTAGAGTTGCGACGGGAGGGGTGCGCAGCTGGGATGCGCGGGGCTGGTCCGCGGGAGCGACCGTGCGGTGTGCGCAGCGTCGAGATCCCCTCTCGATAAAGGAGAGCCGCGAACGCGCCTGGCGGCGTGTGCGCGTTGGGCGGAAGAGGTCCCGCGTTGGGGTCGGGGGCTCAGCGGCGCTTACGCGAGGAGGCCGCTCAGGGGGCCGGTGGAGTGATCGGGGTGGCCGAAGGTCTCGGCTTCGATGCCCAGGGCGTGGAGCACCGAGAGCAGGAGATCGCAGTTGCTCGCGCCGTCGTACTGGAGGTAACGCCCGGAGCGCAGGGCGCCGCCGGCGTCGCCGACGAGCAGGTAGGGGATGTTATCGAGGGAGTGGGTGTTGCCCTGGCAGACCTCGTTGCCCCAGAGCACCAAGGTGTTGTCGAGCACCGTGCCGTCGCCCTCGGGGATCGTGGCGAGACGATCGAGGAAGTAGGCGAGCTCCTCGGCGTGCCAGGTGGCGCGGCGGGTGAGCTCGTTCCAGGCCGCCGTGTTGCTCGGGCCCGAGTGGCTGAGGGCGTGGCCTTCGCCCAAGCTGTCGACCCACGGATAGCGGATGCGGTTGAAGCCGGTGGAGTACTGTAGGCTCGCGACCCGCGTCAGATCGCACGCGAAGGCCACCGCGAGCAGATCCAAGTGGGCGCGGCTCACCCCGGGCATGTCGAGCTCGCTCCCGGGGTCCAGGGACGCGGGCTCGGCAGGCGGCACACAGCGGTCCGGGCGCCCCGCGGCGAGGCGCCGCTCGAGGTCCCGCACGAGCTCGAGGTGTGCGTCGAGCTTGCTCCGATCTTCCTGCGACAGCTGCGGCCGCAGGATCGCGAACTGTTCGCGCACGGTGTCGAGCACGCTGTGGCGGGCGTCGAGGGGATCGCTCGGGTCGATGGGATCGCTGGGGGGCTCCGTGGCGAGGGCGAAGAGCCGGCGGAACACCTGCTTCGGATCGTTCATGGGCGGCAGCGGCTTGCCGGGGCCGGCGTAGGCGATGCGCCCCTGCACGTCGTTGTCGCTCGCGCGGATGCCCAGCTCGAGGCTCTTGAAGGGGGTGTCGAGGCCGAGCACGTCGGCGACGGCCTGATCGACGCTGATGCCGTCCGCCCAGCCCGCGCGAGACCCGCAGCCATCCACGAAGTCGCCCGTCTGGAGGACCTGCCCCGTGAACAGCGCGCCGATGCCACGCTGATGGGGACCGCCGTTGTTGTCGTTGCGTTGGGCGACCTGGCTGTGGACGCCGCGGAACAGGAGCAGGCGCTCTCGGTGATGGGCGAGGGGGGCGTGGATGCGCCCGAGGGTGAAGTCGGTCTCGTCCGCGCCGGCCTCCGGCCACCAGTCCTTCTCGACGGTGCCGTTCGGGTTGTAGAGGAGCACGAGCCGCTTCGGCGGCGGCGCCGCCTGGCTCTCGGCTCGCAGGGAGTCCATCAGGGGTAGGGCGACGAGGGCGCCGCCGGCGGCGTGGAGGCCCGCGCCGCGCAGGAAGGTGCGCCGAGAGAAGGAGCGGGCTCGTAATCGGCGAAGGGCGTGGGTCATGGGCCTTCCTCCAGCTCGTCGATCCAGGGGGCGCGCTGCCGGAACGCGTCGCTGCGCACGAGGGCGATGAGGATCTCTTCGAGGCGCCCGCCCGCTCGCTCCAACGACTGGGCGATGTTCTCGGTCGCGCAGGTGTCTTCCGCTGAGTCCATGCGACCCAGCGCGAAGCGGTACCAGTAGCGGGAGAGGCACTGGCCGGGCACGGCGCTGTGGCCCAGGCGTTCGCCCAGCTCGACCGCGCCGTGGAAGGGGCCGTCGAGGCTCGGATCCGGCGAGTGGCGCACCTCGCCCGAGGCGTCGACGGAGCGCCCGTTCTCCTCGTCGCGGTAGCGGCCGAGCTCGTCGTACTGTTCGAAGCCGAAGCCGAGGGGATCGATCAGCTGATGGCAGGTGGCGCAGGCGGGCTCCTGGGTGTGCACCGCGAAGCGCTCCCGGGTGGTGGCGTTCGGATCTGGATCCGGTGGGGTGTTGTTCACGCTGGGTGGCGGCGCGGGCACGGGCCGGCAGAGGATGTGCTCACGCACGAAGACCCCGCGGTGAATGGGGGAGGACTGGTTCGGGTGAGCGAGCATCGCCATCAGGCCCGGCTGAGTGAGGAGCCCTGCGCGCTCGTCGTTCAGGGTGACCGGGAGCAGCTCGGAGCCTCCCGCGGCGGAGAGGCCGTAGAGCTCCGCGAGGGTGTCGTCCACGAAGACCGTGGGGGAGGTGAACAGATCCCCGATGGTGCCCTCTTCGGACCAGAACACGTCGTCCACGAAGGCGAGCAAGGACCGGCGCCAGGACTCGTTCACCCGTTCGCTGGGCACCCCTTCGGTGTTGCGGACGACGGTCTCGAAGCGGGACAGGCCGAGCCAGCGCTCGTGGAACCGGCTCACCTGGGCGCGGGCGCGGGGATGCGCGAGGAGACGTCGCGCCTGTGCTTCGAGCTCTTCGGAAGTGCCGAGCCGACCGTCCTCGGCCGCGGCGAGGAGCTCGTCGTCGGGCATCGACCCCCAAACGAAATAGGAGAGACGCGAGGCGAGCTCGAACGGACCGAGGGGGACTGGAGCGCCCGCGCCCCCGACGCCGGGTTGGAGGGGGGCCTCGACCCGGTAGAGGAACTGCGGAGACTGGAGGAAGGCCTCGATCAGGAGCCCGATGGCGGTCTCGTAGCCGAGGGTCGGCGCGGCCTTTCGATAGAGGGAGAGGAACGACGCTCGCTCGGAGTTCGTGAGGGGCCGACGGAACGCGCGCTTGCCGAAGCGGGCGAGGAAGTCGTCGACGCAGCCGTCCGCGTCATCCGCGCTCGGGCAGGGCGCGAGGTGGTCGAGGTGATTTCGAACGGCGCTCTGCGACAGCTCCCGGGCGGCGCTCGTCAGCTGCTCCACCAGCAGCGGGTTCGCGAGGTGCGACGCGGCGTTGTTGTCGAAGCCGCCGACGTTGGGCTCGGGGGGGAAGGTCCGGCTGGGAGCGGAGTCGTCGCCGAGCAGGTCGCGGATCGTGTTGTCGTACTCGCTCCGGGTCAGCAGCCGCAGCGGGGCTCGATGGGCCGCGGGGGGCTCGCAGCTCGTGAGGGGGGGCGTCAGCTCGGGGCGCGCTTCGCAGCCGCCGAGCGCGGCCATGCCCAGGAATATGCCCAAGCCCATGCCTGGCCTGCTCCAGCCTGGTCTGCTCCAGCCTGGTCTGCTCCAGCCTCGAGCGCCCGCGCGGCCCGGGCCTCGGCGCGGTGGCTCTCCGGGGGGCGCAGGGGGATCGGGGCGAAGGAGGTCGGACAAAGCAGGTCGAGGGTGGCGCGTGGCCCGGGTCCAGTCAACGCGTCCAGGCTGCCCGGATCGCGCCGTCCTCCGGGGAACGGCGCGGCGCGCTATACACGGAGGGAGATGTCCACGATGAAGTCCCCCGGGGTGTTCAGTGCAGCCGCGCCACGGTCGCTGGCGCAGGGCGCAGAGCCGCCGCTCGAGGAGCGCGCTCGAGAGGGCCGTGAGGAGCTGGGCGGCGGGCTCGACGTTCCTTCCCCGCAGGCCGCACCGGGGAGCGCCCTTGGACCGTGGGTGTGGATCGATGGAGTATCGGTGGAACGAGCTGAGGCGCGGGTGAGCGTCTTCGATCGGGGGTTCCTCTACGGCGACTCCGTCTTCGAGACCTTACGCACCTACGATGGCCGCGCGTTCGCCCTCGCTGAGCACCTCGAGCGCCTGGCCCGCAGCGCTCGGCTCGTGCACATCGATCTGCCCGTACCCTTGGACCAGCTCCGCCAGGAAGTGGAGGCGGCGCTGGCGAGCGTCGTCGAACGGCCCTCCCTCGGGGAGTGTTACGTGCGGCTCATGCTGTCACGGGGGAGTGGAGCCTTGGGGTTGGATCCCGGGACCGCCGTCCAGCCTCTGCGGGTGATGATCGTCGCGCCGCTGACGCCTCCACCACCGGTGGCCTACACCCAGGGCATCGGCGTGATCACCTTCGCCACCCAGCGCGTGGGCGACGCGACGCCCGCCGCGGGCGCCAAGGTGGGGAACTATCTCGTGGCCGTGCTCGCCATGCGCCAGGCCAGGGAGCACGACGCGGCGGAGGCCCTCATCGTCGACAGCGCGGGGCAGGTGGTCGAAGGGGCGAGCTCGAATTTGTTCGTGGTGCGCGGGGGCACGCTCCTGACCCCTTCGGAGCGGGAAGGGATTTTGCCGGGCATCACGCGACGCACGCTCCTCGAGGTCGCGCGGGAGCTGGGCGTGGAGGTGCGCTTCGAGACCGTCGCGCGCGAGGAGCTGCGCCTCTGCGAAGAGGTGTTCGTGTCCTCGAGCATCCGGGAGATCCTCCCGGTGGTGCGCATCGATGGCGCTCCGGTGGGGGCGGGCACACCCGGGCCGCTCACGCTGAGGCTACTGGAGGCGTTCCGGAAGCGCGTCCGTGCTCCTCGGGCGGGGCAAGCTCCGGGCTGAGTCGCCGCCCCCGCCTCTGCGCGCGGAGAGGTGGGGGCGAGCTTCGTAGCGCGCGGGGGGGGCGGAGCGCGGACAACCGTAGGCCGCTCAGGGGCTCGCGGGCGGCGCGCCTCCGGCGGCAGCCTGCGTCTCAGCGTCGTCGGTGCTCTGCTCGTCGGTGCTCTGCTCGTCGGTGCCGTTGAGCCCGCCGGCGCCGGGCGCGCGCACGGGGACACGCAGCTGCCCTTGGTTCTGTGCCATCAACACCTGCAGGGCCTTCTCGAAGAAGGCGCGGAGGAAGGGCACCTCGTGGGGGGGATCGGTGATCAAGCCACAGCTCTGGATCGCTTTGATCGCCGCGACCACCTCGAGGGTCTTCACCTCCCCTTCTCGGGACAGGACGCTGAGGGCGCTGTCCTTCATCGCGGTCACGAGCCGCTCACGGATCTGCGGCGAGAAGTAGCGATCCGTCGCGCTGCGGATGGCGGCCTGCACTCGCTCGCGCATCTCCGCTTCGTCGGGCTGGGCGCCGGGCTGCAGATCCTTCCCGATCTCGAAGAGCATCTCCTGGGCGGCCTCGCGGCTCGGCAACCAGTGACCGAACTCGGGGAGCTGGTGGAGCAGGGCCGAGCCCTCGGCCACGGCCTTGGCGTCGTCATCCGCCAGATCGAGGCCCTCCTCGTCGAAGGGGTGGCTCACGTCGCTGGGGGCGGGCTCGAGCAGATCGGCGGCGCTGGTCAGGCCGAGGGGGAGCGGCAGCTTGGTCTCCGCGTTCTTCGCGCGGGCCGCCGCGATGCGGGCGCGGGCCCACTCGACGGGGACCTTCACCAGGCGCGAGCGATCGCCGAACAGGCGCTTCACCTCCGCCTTGAGGCCCGACTGCGCGATCTCGGCGAGCTGCAGCTGGAGGAGGCCCGCCCCGTCGTTCACGTGAGCGAACACCACGCGGCCGCGACGGGCCTTCGGCCAGCGCGCTACCACGAGCACGAGGTTCAAGGCGCCGTCGGGGGGCGCCATCCAGGCCTCGAGCTGCGTCTCGTCGTCGATGGCGAGCTGCGCAACCTTGCGGCGCTCGGGGACGGGGACGCCGCGTGAGCGGAGCACGTTCAGGGCACGTCGCGCTGCCTTGCGCGCGGCGCCGGTCCCCGCCTCCGCCACCTCGACGATGGCCGCGGCGTTGCCGGCTTCGCGCCAGGCGTGGATGAGCTCGTCCACGCGAGCCCCCGCTTGCTCGGCCGCGGACAGCGCCTCTGCGCTCGGGGTCTTGGGATCGAAAGCTGCTGTGTCTTTGGTCATGACTCGGTTCCTCGGATTGCTGGGGCGGGCGCGCGTCGACGGCAGGCTCGAGGTGGGCGTCGCGGCCCCTCAGCCCACGCTGTCCACGTTGCGGCGGCCCTCGATGGCGCGCCCCAGGGTGATCTGATCGGCGAACTCCAGGTCGCCCCCGTGGGGGACGCCGCTGGCGATGCGGCTCACGCGGATGCCGCGGTGGGCGAGCTCTCGGCCCAGGAGCAGCGCCGTGGCCTCGCCGTCCACGGAGGGCGGCGTGGCGAGGATCACCTCCTCCACGCCGTCAGCCCGGAGCTTGGCGTCCAGCGCGGGGAGCGGGAGCTCGTCGGGGCCGATGCCGTCGAGGGGCGAGAGGAGCTTGCCGAGCACGAAGTAGCGGCCGCGCATCACCCCGCAGCGCTCGATGGCGATCAGATCCTGCACCCGCGCCACCACGCACAACAGGCGGCCATCCCGCCGGGGATCCGAGCAAACTCCGCATACGGCGGCGCCGGTCGCGTCCACCTCGGCGATGTTGCCGCAGCGCTCACAGGGCCTCACGTTCTGCACCATCGCGGCGAGCTCGCGGCTCAGCTCGGTGGCGAGGAATTCATCGCTCATCAGCTGCAGCGCGAAGCGCTGAGCGGTCTTCTCGCCGACGCCGGGGAGGCGGGCGAACATCTGAACGACGCGGCGGAGGGGCTCGGGTAACATGGGGCGGTCTCCGTCATCAGCCTTCGGCGAGCTTCACTTCCTTGAGCCGAGCGCCGAGCACCTCGATCGCTTCGACGACGCGGGGGTGGGATCGGGCGCGGGCGATGGCCTCGAGGCGACGTGCCTCGCGCTCCCGTTCGCGGAGCGCGCTCAAGGTCTTGTGGGGCGCCGCGGCCTCCTGGTCTTCGACGAGGCGCAGCGCCGTGGGGGCGCCTAGCACGAGGGTCGCGGCTTCTTCGAGCTTCGCGCGCGCCTCCGGCGTCGTCACCGCGCTCCGGAAGACGAACCCGGGCTCGATGGCGAGGTCCAGGCGACCGGGTTCGACGATCAGAGGCACGGCCTGCTCGAAGTAAGCGGCCAGCTCGATGTCGGTCGCGCGGACCTGCTCCACGATGGCGCGGAGCTGAAGGAGCCGCGCCTCCTCCTCGGGCTCGAGGGGAGGGCGGCGAGTGGCCGCGCGGACGGCGGGCAGCGCCCGGGTGTCCGAGGTCGGGGCGGGAACGGAGCGCGGCCCAGAGTCGGGGGTCGAGGCGGCGAGGTGCGCGGCATCGAGGTGCGCTGGGTCGAGGTGTGCGGGGCCGAGGTGGGTTGGGTCGAGGGTCGCTGCAGTGGAGGCGGGTCCGGCGACGGTCGGCGTCGTTCGTTCGCGAGGGGGTGGCGCAGGCGGCTGCGTCGACGTCCGGCGCGCCCTCTGAGACGAGGCGCGGGCGCCGCCCTCCGGCGGCCCTGCTGCGCTTTCCTGTGTGGGGCCGCCCGGTGGACTCGTGGTGTCTCCGCGGGGGTGACCCCTGAAGGCGGCGCCGGAGTCGATGCCGCGGCTCGGGACGAGGTCGGGCCCCGATGGAGGCTCGGGGGGGGGGGGGGGGGGTCGGGCCGCGGGGGGGGGGGGGGGGGGGCCGGAG
>JAEWOQ010000544.1 GCA_023460875.1 Pseudomonadota bacterium | reverse complement strand
CACGCGGCGATGGGCATGACGCATTGCTCAGGCGACGAGGCCCATCGAAGGACGCGAACCGAGGCCCATCGCAGAGCGTGAGCGGGAACAGCTGGCGTCGACATCCCCCAGCTCAAGTACCAGCTTCAGAAGGACGCGGAGCTGTTCGACCGGGCGTACGGGTACATCGAGCAGTGCTACTGAAACCGTCCCGCGTACGCAGGAAATTCGCTTGTGCTCGTAGATGTTCGTCTCTGCGGGAACTCGGCAGCGCGCCAAACCCTGCTCAAGCGGTCCGGTCTATGAATGTCCGATCTCCCGGGTGTCGCTCTGGAGTTTTGGGCCCGATCCAGGCTAAATGCCCAAGGTCATGTTGGGGAAGCGAGACACCGAGGGCCGTTTCGCCGGGCACGCGCTGCCGGTGGGCCCCTGCGTCGACAACGCGGATCCCAAGAACGTCGGGTCCGAGCTGACGGTCGTGGGTACGTGATGGCTATGGCCGAAGATGTCGCGGAGCGGATTCGGGAGGTGATTCTCGAGGACGACGGCCGTGCGCGCTCGGCCCCCAGCTCGATTGTCGACATTGACTTGCCCCCGTTCGACAGCGACCTCGACCAACTCGCGCTGTTCGAACACTGGGAAGAACTCGAGATCCTGGAGCTCTCCCAGCGGTTCCTCCGGCACGGGGCCGAGCTCTGGCGCGCCGAATCAGGGGACATGAACGCTCCCGCCTCAGCACAGCACGAAGAGTCGGTCCAGGACGTGCTTGACGAGGAAGACGGGTTAGAACTTGAAGGCGACCTGGTTACACCGATCGAGAGGGAAGAGGACCTTGAGGTCGTCGACGAAAGTCCACCGGAGCCCGGACCAGTCCTGGTCGAGTGGCTAGAAGCCGTGACAGGGGCTGACGCCCTTCACTCGGTGCGCTCGCCCGGATTCGCACGCTGGGCCCGGCAGGAGCGCATCGCACGAAAGGTCCCGCGTTGGGACGTACATCAAGCCTTGGAGATCGCCCGTCGAAGGATCTGCGAGGAGACGGAGCAACTGGTATCCCTCCAAGAAGCGATTGAGGTCCGCCTCCTTGAGGCCAACTACCGGGCGGCGCTCCATTGGTCGAAGCTTTACAAGGGCGACCTGCCTCGGTCGCTGGCGTTGGCAGCGGCGATCAGTGGCCTTCGGCGTGCCTCCCACGCATTCGAGGTGCACCGTGGCCACCGCTTTCTCACGCTGGGTGGCTGGTGGATGCGGCAATGCATCACCCGGGTCCGGCACGACACGATGCTCCCGATTCGCGTGCCAATACACAGGCAGGAGCGACGCACGCGGATGAAGCGAGCTCTTGGGGGGATGACGGTCACCGAAACACGAGCGCTCACGGCAGACGACCTCCTCGAACTCCTGAATGCTGAAGACGGACCCGAATGGACCCTGCAGGAAGCCACTACAAATCGTCTACTGGACCGTACCCAGAGGCTTGGAGACTGGTCCTCCCCGCTGGATCTCGAGCCACTCCTCGATGCGCTCTTCGATGAGTTTCGCCCCTCGCCAGCAGATCTGCCACCGTGGTTCGAGGGGCATGGCCGTCTCGCCCGCGCTCTCGATCAGATCCTCGAGTACGTGGAACGAACGTTCGACGGCAAGCGACATGCGCGAACGAAGGACATCGTCGTCAGGCGACTGCAGTTGGACGGACGGGGGCGGCGCCCGGCGCTGGAGCATCTTGGAAGGAAGTACAACGTGACGCGCGAGCGGATCCGCCAGGTTCAAGAGAAGGCCTTTGAGAGGATGCGCAAGGCGCTCGACATGGGACATCTTGATGTCTGATGTCTCCCATAAGAACCTCGAGCCCTTGCTCCAAGCTCTATCGGGCCTCGGCCTTGCAGAGGAGGCGGCGAAGATTCGCAGCGAATTCGTCAGCAAGCAGTGGGTGCTGTCCGAATCCGACGTGGAGCGCTTGCAACGGGCCGTAAGCCGGGGACTTGCCGGCCAGCTAAGCTCGACCGGTAGCGAACATCGAAGCGACCGCCTGGCACCGGAGAGCAAGGACGAAGTCGCAGGTCCGTCAAACGTCGCCTCGAGTTCTGGCGCGAGAACCAATTCCTCCGAGACTGGGGACCCGCGTCTGCGCCCCGTCGCAGGCTTCGGAATCCGCGCGCTTTCTCACTTCGAACCATTTCTCTGCACTCTTTCGCCGCACGGCGCTGCTGCGTCGCGACGCATTCTGGCGTCGACCAACGCCCTGCTCGCAGCTGAGCGATGGCGGGACTTCACCGAGGCGGTCCGCCTGCTCGTCACGCGTGAGCTCCGCTTCGACGAAATCGATCCGGTGAATGAGCGTGCTCGTCTTCCGCAACTGTCCACGTTTCAGCACATCGAGCGGGTCGCTGAGTTCGATGACCTGCGAATTCTCGTCGTCGAGGATACGTATGGAGGGCCCCACTCCAGCGCATACAACCCGCTCTTTCAGTTGCATCAGCGCGTCGTCGTGTTCGCCCTGCACCCAGGGTTGCAGCGAATCCGCGTCGTCGTCCGAGGCACCGACCGCATCTGCGAGTACGTGACGCTCGTTGGTCGTGCCGCCGAGCGCCGCGGGGACGAGAACCTGCTCACAATTGCGCGCCGCTTCGCACTCCTTGCGCCGAGCGGTCGCGAAACCGCGAAGGAGCTCGAACGGCATTGGCGCGGGACGCTGCTCCAGCCGGTAGCCGACCTGCAAGCTGAGTGGTTCTCCGGTCCGTTTGACGCGGATGTGCCGGGCCCCACATGGACGCAACTGGTGCTGCGAGAACGCGACGGGTTCCTACAGAAGGAGCTAGTTGGTTCGGCTCGTCTCCACTGGGGCTTGCATGCGGTGCTGCGCAACCGCTTTCCACTGCCCGCTTGCAAGGGTCAGGCGCGCATTCACCTCGAAGACTGGACCGTCATACCTCCCGCGGAGGGCGACCGCCTGGCGTTGCTTGCCTCTGCTACCACACGCGCCGCCGTCGTGAAGCTCGCCCTTCGGGTAGCCTGGGGAGAGGGTTTCAGCTCGCGTTTCGAGGTAGAGACCGAACTGCCGCTTCCGGATTCGAAGGGCGAGTTCGTGATCGATGGAACGCCCTTGCGGCTGCACCTCGGAGGTCCCGCCGCGCAGGTGGAAACCAGCTCAGATTGGGATGCCGTCGAGCTTGAAGAGGACGAGGAGGACGACAACGATCCGCAGGGGGAGGCAACCGCACGCGTGGGTACTGAGTCGAAAGTCGACGATAGTGTCGCCGGAGGCGAACCCCACTCAGAAGACGGATCCGACGGTCGTCACAGCGCCTCTCCTCCCGAGAAGGAGGAGCCCGCGGGCTCGCGCGGGGCCATGGCCAACCGGCAGGTCGACGCTCGCGGCGCTCCGACGGGTCACTCACTAGAAGCCTTGCTCGCTCATTTGGTGGACCGTCGGCTCTCGAACATCGCGAGAACGCTTTGGAACGCCTCTGTTTTGCCGACTAGTCGCGTCGAGTTCCTGCGCGCGACGAGGAGCGTTCGAGCTCGCAGCCGCCCGTTCTGTTTGCTGTCTCTAGGACGGCTTTGGCACTACGTCCGCACCCAGCGGACACTGGATGAGGTTCCTTTTCCGGTTGTTCGACACGCCGGCCTCGAACCCCCCTCGTGGGCCTGCCTCGATGCATGGAGCAGTGAGGACCCGGACACTTGGATTCCCGTTTCAGGTGCCCGACTCCACCCCTGTGGTTGGCTGGCACTGCCATGCGCAATCCAAGAGGGCGCAGGTTTCCTGCTCAAAGCCGCACCACAGTCCGTACGGCACCCCCGAGAGTTCCGACACGGGGAGGCCGGGCCTGCGGCATGGTGGTTGTCGGAGCCACTGACCTTCTTCGCTGGTAGTGCGGCCGGAGAGATTGAGCTTCCCCTTCACCGGACCGCTCGCACGTTCGAGAGGGAAGCCGTTCGCATTCACGGTGAGAAGCTGCGCGTGCTGGCATCCCGGAGCGCGTGGACCCGTCTGGCACGCTGCCCGATTCAGAGCCTCCGCGTGCGAACCGTTCCAGCTCCCTTGGGCGATTCGAGCCCAGTCGCACCGGAGCTAGCTCTCGTACCTGGACAATCCGTGCCCCGCAGCGCGGTGTGGCTGCGCGTACCGCGTCCGGGTTGGCAGACGCGGCGGGAACCGCGCCATCGGCATCTGGCCGACCAAGTGAGGTCGCGCCTGTCCGGCGGGGGAATCCTGCGGGAAGAGACCTTCGAACTACGTCTCGGTCCCGATGAATATGGCGTCGTTACGCACTCAGCCATCTCCGCGCTGCCTGGGCCAAGTGGAGCGCTCATCGGGTGGCGAGCATTCGCCGCCCTGAGTGCGCCTGCGAGAGCCTGGCTTGCTGCGCTCCCGGACGGAAGGACCGTCAACGCCGAAGTGGTCGACGACCACGAGATGCCCTTCGACGCGGACGGCGAAGCGATCGACATCGTTGTGATCGATCCGAAGGCCCCCGATGAGGGAGCAACTTGGTTGTTCGACGGTGGCACGGGAGAGACACTTGGGGCGGGCTCGCCGCTGCCGGTGCTTATTGCCTGCCTCACTCGGTTGTTCGAATCCTGTCCTCCTGATGCTTGGCTCCGCTACAAGCTGCTCGATGGTGACGGCATCCCTGCTGACGGCAGTGCGCCCCAGCTCACGGATACCCACCGTCTATGGCTGGCTCAGGCCCACCCGGATCGCGCCAGGGCGTGCGACGTCGCCGAGCGCCGTGCCAATGCCGATGAGCCTCCCTTCCTGGCGAGGTTCCTTCAACTCCTCGAAGATGTGGGCTCCCTGGAGACGCCGTCGACCGAACAGACGCTAGCACCTTTCGACCCGACTCTTGGTCGCCTTCCGATCGCGCGCCGAACGCTCGACGGCCCGCCTTCGGCCGCCTTTGAGTTCCGTTGCAAGTGCGGTTCTGCGCAGGGTGCGTCGAGGGCAGGGCTACGATGCCTTCTGTGTAGGGAGCGCGTGAGGCGTCTCGTGGGCGATCGGACTGGACCGCTTGGAGCCGAAGTCCGTCTTCCAGGGACCTATCTCCACCCCTGGTCAAGGCGTATCGCCGCAGCTTGGGCGGGGTTGCTCCCGGACGAGCTGGACAAACTGCTGGGCACCGTCTCTGTAGAACAATACCTCGCCCACTTGCTGAGTCTTCCGGATCCGCTGGAACCTGCCTCGGTACGACTCCGCGATGGCACACTGTCGATGCCACGAGCCAACACCCTGCGCGCAAACCTGCAAGAGCTCGTCGAGGAACTCGGAGTCCATGGTTCGCCCGAGGCCCTCAGCCGACGCGTCGTCGTTCAGACGGTGCGTGAGCCACGGGCGCTCGTGGACCTTTGCGGCCAACCAGCAGGCTCGTGGGCTCTACAGGCTCCATCTCTTCTCGCCAATGTCCGCCAACTGCGGGCCGCAGTGCGCCTCTACGAGGACTTCGGCCGCGGTCGAGTAGGGCGCGTTCTCGCGTACAAGCTCGTTGACGAAGCGTTGCGCAGGGTGCTGGGTGAAGGGGACGAGGTGGGGCCCGGGTGGACGAGTTACCGCGCGGCGCTGTTGCGTCAGCTACCCTGCCACCGAACAGGCGAGACACACCACGTAGTCCCCGGGCTTTTTCGGAGCGGAGACCCTAAGGACGCGCCCGACGCTTTCCTCCCGTTCGGCGCCGCGGAAGCGCTCATGAAGACTGACCTGCCTCGAGGCGAACTAGCGGTGCTGGCCGGTGAGGAGGTCGTCTCCTTACCTCGTCCGGAGTGGAGAGGGGGACGCGGTTCCTCCCATAGCCTCCGAGAGCAACTCGCGCTGCAGACGCTCGTACGCAGGCACTTGATTCCCGTGGCGGCGCTCGGGGTCGCGTGCGAGGCGCTTGCTTGGAGCCCCGGGGAACTTACCGAGTTGGGGGTTGTTTGTAGTCTCGACGGCCGGAATGTGGTCGGTCAGCAGTTCCTCCGTTCGCTCTGGGCGTTGCTCGAGTCAGCGGACTCGCGTCCTTCGGGGATGTTGGGGCTGCTGCGAGCAACGTCCCGTGAGCTTGCACCTGATTGGCGGGAAGCGGAAGGCGAGCTGAGCGAAGAAATCAGCCGTTGGCTCCCCGAGAGGTCTGGTCCCGGAGCCTTCGTTCGGTCGGTTCTCGCTCGCGTGTTGTCGGGATTCTCGCGTTCGAAGAGCACAGCATCCGAGACCGTAACATGGACCGGCGAACGGCAGGAGCTGCGTTCACGCCTGCTGCCCTCGCTCGATTCGGGGGCCTGGAGAGCTCTGCCCGGCACGGCCGCTCTCCTGAGCCCGCTCGCTTGGATCCAGCAAGGCGCCTCCCTTCCTCTCGGGTCGGTCGTGCTCTCGCAGCTCCTGCGCTGGGGCGAGTACCCGGTCGCGCTGCCCCTGCACGGTCTCTCTCGCCCGAGTCCGGCACCGGCACACCCGGTGCTAGCTCACGTCGCAGCGGGCGACGATGCTCCTCCATCGCCAACGCCAGCCGTCGCCGACCACGCGAGACCTTTCGAGGCGGTTCCTGGAGCTGACGACAACCAAACGACACACACCATATCGATCGATCCAACCGCTCCAAGCGCGGACGTGCGCATGTACCCCTACGGCCTTGCAACCTGGATCTCGCGAGTATGAGCAACACCTTGGCTTCTGTTGGAGAGCTGCGAACCGCTCAGCTGCTCCAGCTTCATCGCTATCGCGACACCCTTGACGTTCTGGCGTCCGCCCCGGGCTTCCGGGAGCTACCGGATGCTGCGAAACTATTCTATGCTGACCCCCGCAAGCCGCTCTCTGCGCGCCTTTCGCAGCTGTTGCAGGACCATCTCATCGGCGAGCTGGCTAAAGAAATCGACCAGCTCGACAAGGGACCGGACTGGGGCGCAAGGCTCGCGGAGTGGGTGGCGAGCGTCCGGTCGGGGCGGTGTCGGGTTCGCTTCTTCGAGGAGCGCTTGCTGCACACCCGGCTCATCTCGGAGGCGGAGCGTTCGCTCGTCTTCGCACATCCTTTCGGCGCAGGACCAGATTCCGACGTCGAGCTGCGACTAGCCGTCGAGGGCGCTGAGCACCAACGCATCAGGCAATGGTTCAACGACCGTTTCGAGAGCTCGGTTGACGTGTCGGACCGCGTGGCACGCTGCATCGAGGAGAGCTGGGCGGGTGCCCTTCTCACGCCGACGGAAGCGTACCGAAAGGTTCTCGCCTCCTACTTTGACGAGGTGCTCATCTCGCTCGACCGTGAGTACGACGCGAATCCGATGCTGGCGCGACTTACGGAGTTCCAAGTCGACGCCTATCACTACGCAAAGTTCATCCTTCGACGCTACGGGGGAGTATTCCTGGCAGACGTGGTGGGACTAGGGAAGACCTTCATTGCCATCGCCCTGCTCAAGCACCTGCAGGACACGTACCGATATCACGGCGTGGTGGTCGCGCCACCCAACATCATTCCTGCATGGCGGGATCTCGCGAGCGAGCACCGTGTGGAAGTGGCGTTCGTGTCCATGGGCAAGCTATCTGAGCTTTCTCGGTACGGAGACCGCGAGGTCCTCGTCGTGGACGAATCGCACAATTTTCGCAATTCTAACACCCGCCGCTTCGAGGAACTCTCGTCCTGGGTGCGACCGCAGGGCGAAGCGGCGACCCGGAAGGTGTTGCTCCTCAGCGCCACGCCCCAGAATAATTCGATCACGGACATACGTCACCAGCTCAGCTTATTCCCGGACAATCACTCCGCGCTGCCCATCAAATCCGAGTCCCTCGAGGAGTGGTGCAAAGAGGTGAGAAACGGAACGCGCACGGCTACCGATCTCCTCCAGCACGTGGTGGTGCGCCGCACGAGACGCTACATTCGGGAAGCATTCCCCAACGCGACGATCGAAGTGCGAACGGAGAGCGGAGAGCGCACCACCACCCCTCTCCGATTCCCTACACGAGTCTCGGGACCTGAGCAGTGCCTCCGCTACAGCCTCACAGATACATACCACGGGCAGCTTTACACGAAAATTCTCGCCGCCTTAGGGAGCCTCACCTATCCGCTTCACTCGCTCGGAGAATTCCTCAACGAAACCGGGGCTGAGCAGCCACGAACCCGAGGGCTGCGACGCACCGGGGCCAGTGTTCGAGGGCTTTTCAAGGTACTGCTACTCAAGCGCCTGGAGTCGAGCTTCTTGGCATTCCGCGAGAGCACCCAGCGTCTGGAAAGGCGTCTCAACGCGATGCTTGTCGCGATTGCGGAAGGAAACGTCCCTCCTGTTCGAGACCTGGACATCAGCGATGAGGACGATTCATACTCGTCCACGAGCGATTCTCTTCCGCTCGAATTCTTCGACGCAGTACGTCTCCGCAAAGCCGTTCACGAAGACTTGCTCGATGTTCGGGGTCTGCTGACGCTGATTTCGGACCTGAACGAGCATTCGGATGCCAAGCTGCAACGTCTCCTCGGATACCTCGCGAGAAGGCCTCCAGCTGAGCACAAGACAATTCTGTTCACTCAGTTCGCGGACACGGCACACTACATCGGCACGGCGCTCCGGGCACGAGGCCACAGGCTCGAGGTAGTCACGGGCGGGGTCGCGAATGCGCTGGGTCGTGCGCGTCGGTTTTCGCCCCGCTCGAACCGGTACACTCTCGGTGCGAATGAGGATGAGGTGCCTCTGCTCGTCAGTACCGACGTGCTCAGTGAGGGCGTCAACCTCCAGGATGCCGACACCTTGGTCAACTACGACCTGCACTGGAATCCCGTTCGGCTCATCCAGCGCGCTGGCCGTATCGATCGCATCGGCAGTGAGCATGAGACGATCGAGATTGCCAGCTTCCTTCCCGAGAAGGAGCTGGAGGCCGGGCTGGGACTGGAGGAGGTTCTGCGTCGACGCATTCGGGAGTTCATCGAGGTGTTCGGGGAAGATAGCGGCGTGCTGCCCGCCGAAGCTGCTCCGCAGGAGACGGAGATGGTCCGAGCCTACTCTGGCGAGGCCCTGGCGTCCGAAGAGGCCGACGATGACGAGCTCGACGGCCTCAGTCGACACCAGGAGCGGCTCCTTCGATTCCGGAGGGAGGAACCCGAGGAGTACATGCGCGTCCTGCATATGCGGCCAGGTCGATTCGCGTGCAGCGAGGGAGCGACGCCCGTGGCGGCATCACGGGTGGGCAACTTCTGGTACTTCTGGCGTGCGGGGAATGGCGAAGTCGTCGAGACCAGCGCTCGGGTGGCGCTGGACGCATTCTTCGACAACACGAGGTTGCAGTGCCGCGAACGTCCGCCTTCGAAGGCTTGGAGCACGATGGGGGCCGTTCAGGAACGTTTCCTCGAGTGCGCGCGTACTCTGCGTTCTCAGCAGGGCGCGCCCCGGATGAGTCCCAGCCTCCTGACACTGCTCGAGTCGCTAGAGCGACTAGCCGATTCGAGCCCGGAGCATCAAAAGGCTTTGATCCTCGAAACCAGGGAATGGGTGCGACGGCGCGCTGGCCATCCCACCGTCGAGCGAGCCGCCCACCACCTGCGTTGGCAAGCGGCTTCTCCCCAAGAAGCCCTGGGGCAGTGTCGCCGCCTCCTGGGGACCGTTTCGGCGCCAGCGGACGAATTGGGCGAGGCGATGATCGTCGCGGCTAGTCTCGACGTTCCTGCCGCGGATGGGATCAAATGACGGAATTTATCTCATGCACGGAGCAGGGGTCCACAAG
>JAEWOQ010000543.1 GCA_023460875.1 Pseudomonadota bacterium | reverse complement strand
GTCGTGGACGCCGGCGGAAGACGCCGCCCGTCACCCCTCCCTCGAGGTGACGTCTCTGGAGTACTCCCCCGACCCGTCGCGGACCGCTCGAGCAGATGCCCGCCCGTCGCCCCTCCCG
Source organism: Pseudomonadota bacterium (assembly GCA_023460875.1). Taxonomy (GTDB): domain Bacteria; phylum Myxococcota_A; class Polyangia; order Polyangiales; family Polyangiaceae; genus NIC37A-2. The sequence goes on along the minus strand of JAEWOQ010000543.1, from coordinate 3,701 downwards.
CGAGGTGACGGGGAGTCGCTCACTCCAGGAGGAGGCGGCACTTCCGAAGGCGAAAACCCCGCGTCTCCAATGGAAGGCTTCGACGGCGCCGAGCGACGGTGCCTCTGGTGTCGCGCACCCCTCGAGGTGACGCAGGTCCGGTGGTGCTCCAAGAAGTGCCGCCAGACCGCGTGGAGGGCCCGGCGCCTCGCCGTCGTCGAGGACCTCGGCGACACGCCCAAGCGCCTCGCCTACGCGGACCCGCCCTATCCGGGCATGTCGCGGAAGTACTACGGCGACCATCCCGACTACGCCGGAGAGGTCGACCACGGCCGTCTCCTGGAGCAGCTCTCGACGTATGACGGCTGGGCGCTCTCCACCTCCGAGAAGACGCTCCGCCAAGTCCTGGCGCTCTGCCCTCCGGACGTGAGGATCGCGCCGTGGGTGAAGCCGAACGGCGCGGACCCTAGGACGAGGGGCCCCCACAACCTCTGGGAGCCGGTCATCTACCGCCCCGCCCGTCTCCGGCGCCCCGGGGTACGGGACTGGCTCTCGGCCAAGCCCGCCCGCGGCGGCGGCACACTCATGGGCCGCAAGCCGGTCAAGTTCTGCATGTGGCTCTTCGAACTGCTCGGCGCGGCGCCGAGCGACGCCTTGGACGATCTGTTTCCTGGGACGCGCGTGGTGTCCCGAGCCTTCGGGGAGTTCCAGCGCGTCGGCAAAGGCCTCGAGAGACGGGAGGTCGCCGGTGGCTGAGCCGCTGCAAGGCTCATGGTGGCTCGACGACTCGCCCTGGCGCCAGGTGCGCCGGTGCGACCCCGCAGCCCGCGCGTTGGCCGATCGCCACTACTCGCGGCAGACGCCGGGCGCGAGCGAGTTCATGGCTTCGGGGCATACGTTCGTGCTCCTCGCCCACGACCACTCCGCGGTCTGGGGCGCGATCGAAAACCTGGACCCAGCGGGCAACCTGCGGTGGCGGTGCTCGATCTTCCGCAATGAGGGAGCGCGGCTCTCCTCGGACCTGATCCGCTCGGCAACCGCCCTCACGGCGGAGTACTGGGAACGCCGATGGGGGCTCCCGGCGGTCCCGCTCACGACGGAGGTTGACCCCGCAAAGGTGAGGACCAAGCGCGACCCAGGCCGCTGCTTCCTGCGCGCCGGGTGGCGGCGCATCGGCGTCTCTCGAGGACTCGTGGTGCTGGAAGCACCAGCACAGGAGATTCATGGCTGAAAGCAAGACACTCGCATTCCTGCGCATCGCAATCGCAATGGCTGACCCCCGCGAACGAGGAGGCACGATCACCTTCACGGCGGCCCAACTCCAGAACCTTCTCAAGGGCATCGAGCTCGAGCACGTCTGCTGCCCCACCCTCCACGCCATCGGCCTGGGCCCCCAACTCGAGGCCATGGAGCGAATCTGCGCGGAGTCGCTGGCTGGCAAGCACGCGGGCGAGTCGATCCTTGCCCCTGGCGCCGATCATCACTTCACCAAAGCCGACTCGCACATGGTCCGCGCTGGCTTCGAGTACGGCGAGCGTGATGCCGACTCGGGCGAGAGGAACCTGATTCACGCCGCGGCCCGGCTGCTCATGGCGGCGGCGTGTGTTGATGCGGAGGAGAAAAGCAATGGCAGGTAAGCAGGACTACCAAACCCCTCCCCAGTTCACCGAAGCGATCGCCAAGCGCTTCGGGCGGGCGACGTTCGATCTTGCTGCCACCGAGGGCCAGCAGATCGTGGGCGCCTCCGAGTACTTCACCCCGGAGGTCGACTCGCTGAAACAATCGTGGGCGAACCTCGGCACCAAGCCAGGCCCCAAGCCTCGGGTGGTTTTCTTGAACCCCCCGTTTTCCAAGATCGCGCCCTGGGCCGGCAAGCTCACGAGCGAGTGTCGCTGGCTGCAGCGGTGGACCCTGATGCTCGTCCCCGCGTCGGTGGGCTCAGAGTGGTACCGCAAGCACGTCCACGGCAAGGCGCTGGTGCTCGGGCTCTCCCCGCGCCTGACCTTCGTCGGTGAGCGCACGCCCTACCCGAAGGACCTGATGCTCGTTTGCGTGGGCTTCGGGGCGGTGGGCTTCGACACGTGGCGATGGGACCGGGCCATCACCTGCCCGTGTGGCGACCCTGACGCGGAGGACCCTGGACCGGGCCACGTGGCGGACTGCCCATGGTCGGACCCGGGATACGACGGATCAACGAGCGCTCCCCGCGCTCTGGAAAGGACAGGTACATGAGCGGAGCTTCAGCGCGAGTGCTTGGGATGGTCCGCGCGCACTACGCGCGCAACGAATCGGCGTTCGCCTACGCGGCGGCCGCCCTCGCCAAGTCGGCCAAGTCTCCGGCGATCAAGTCGGAGATCGAGGGCCTGGTTCGGCGCGGTTTCCAGGCGGGGCTCACCGATCGGCAGCGACCTGATCGCCCGGCGGCACAGGCGCCCCCCATGTCCGGCCAGCTCTACGCGCTGCCGTCACTCGGGTTCACTGACCTGATTCTGGATCCGGAGCTCCAGGCCTGCCTCGACGAGGTCGTGGTTGAGCTCGAGTACCGAGAGCACCTGGCCGAGCGGGGGCTCCGAGCGCGGAATCGGATGCTGTTCCACGGTCCCCCGGGGAACGGGAAAAGCTCGGTGGGCGCCGCCCTGGCAAACGCTCTAGGCGTCGAGGCGTATTGCGTCTCCATCCCCGACACCGTCTCGATGTACCTCGGAGCCACGGGCAAAAACCTCGGCGAGCTGTTCGGCAGCATTCGCGAGGGCATGGTCGTGGTGTTCGATGAGCTCGACGCCATCGGGACGAAGCGCGGTGACTCGAGCAGCTCCGGGGGCAAGGAGACCAACGCGATCGTCAACGTGCTGCTGACCCTGCTCGACCGTCACAAGTCGGGCGTCATCATCGGCACGACGAATCGCCCGGACATCCTGGACCCCGCGCTGCTCCGTCGCTTCGACGAGCACATCCTCTTCCCGGCGCCGAGCGCCGAGCAGATGCGGAGCCTCGCCAATCGGCTCTGTGAGAAGCACAAGATCGCACCCGTCCACGTCGACGCCTGCGCGAACTTCGACGAGGTCACGAAGACCGTCCTCCGCGAAGCCCGCCGAGCCGTCATGCGCGAGCTGCTGGCTGCCGACACTGCCGAGGACGAAGGCCCCGAGAGCCCCGAGGGCGGCGACGCCCTGCATTGAACAGAGGAGAAGGAACCCGATGGCGAGAAGAAAGAAGGGCGAAGAGCCCCCGAAGAACGACCCGAAGAACACGAAGGTCGAGAACTACACGCGCGAGCTGAAGGTCGTGCTCAAGCCCGAGGAGGTGGCCGAACGTGCAGATCGCGCGGCTCAACTCTTGGCCGACCGGGACCACGAGGAGGCCGAGCTCAAGGCGCACGCCTCCCACGTGAAGAGCCGGATCGCGACCATGGAGTCGGAGATGCGGCACCTGTCCGGCGAGGTCAGGACGAAGTGCACGTACCGCGAGGTCCAGTGCGAGCGGCGGTTCCTCTACGACACCGGAACCGTCCAGGAGGTGCGCCTCGACACCGGCGAAGTTCTCAACGAGCGGCCGATGACCGATCGCGAGAAGCAGCGCGACCTGCCCTTCGGGGGTGGGAGCGGCAGCGGCGACATCGACGACGACTTCGACGAAGGCGAGGAGGACGCGGCAGAGTGATGCGCCTCGGGACGGATCCGCTCCGCCAGTTCGCGCCCTTCGACCGGGACGCGGCGTTGTCG
>JAEWOQ010000542.1 GCA_023460875.1 Pseudomonadota bacterium | reverse complement strand
GTTCAGGTCCGCGGGAGGGCGAGGGGAGAGGGGGGCAGGTGGGGGCGGATCGCGTTGGGGCCCCGGACGTAGTGGGGCAGGGCCGGGTGAGCGTCGGGGGCCAGGTGCGCGGCGAGGCGGGCGACGGCCTCGGCGTCGGGGCCCCGAGAGGGCTCATCGTCTGCGCAGGGCAGGTCGGGCAGGAGGGTGCCCAGCACCACGAAGGGCTCGTCTCCGACGAGGGTGCGGACCCGCTCGGGGGTCAGGGCCTGGGGCACGGCCTGGGGCTCCGCTCGCTCGCTTCCGTCGACATCGTAAACGGCGACGAAGTGCTCGTTGCGGCGGGCGTCCCGGACGACCACCCGGAGGCGCGGATCGCTCGCGGGGTGGCGCGCGGCGAGAGCCTGGAGAGAGCCGACGCCGACGAGGGGGACGCCGAGCCCGAGGGACAGCCCCGTGGCCAGGGCGATCCCCACCCGCAGGCCCGTGAAGGAGCCGGGCCCCACCCCCACCCCGATCCGGTCGAGGGAGCTGCGCGACCAGCCACGGTCGGCCAGGAGCCCGTCCAGGAGCGGCAGGAGCCGCTCTCCGTGGCGATGCGGCTCCTCGTGGTGAGCAGTGGCCACCACCCGTTCGCCCTCCACCAGCGCTACGGAGCCCCGGAGGCTGGAGGTCTCGATTCCAAGGACGCGCACGGGCGCCGCCTAGCACAGGTGCGGCGGGTGATCAGCTGCTTCGGAGCGCCGCAGGCGTTTGGCAACCTCAGTGGTCGTGGTCGTGGTCGTGGTCGTGTCCGCCCACGACGCCGTCGACGGTCCAGACGCACTCCCCCTCACCCTGGAAGTGCCCTTGGGTATGGAGCTGGGCGCGCAGGAAGTCGTAGGCGCTCTCGATGGGGAACGCCGTCCAACCGCCGAGGGCGTACCGATCGCTCGGCAAGAGCTGGCTGAGCGCGGTCCCCGTGATCGTCCGGAGCTCCGCCGTGTCCACGTGGCCATCGGCGTTCACGTCCGCGTCCGCGATCCACTGCGCGCGGCGCTGCACGTCGTGGGTCCCGAAGGAGTCGAAGAACAGCTGATCTCCGTGGATCGTGAGCCCCACCGCGAAGGTCCCGCCGCCCGTGATGGGCACCCCGGGCAAACCGTCCACCTCGCAAGGGCCGTAGGCGGTGTCGGCCGGGACCAGGAAGCGGAAGGTGACCTCTTCCGCGTCGCGGCTGATGCGCCCTTCGATGAGGTAGGTGGCGTGGTGCTCCACCATCTCGTCGAAGTCCGCCTCGCTCACGGAGGGGTGTCGCTCCGCCTCTTCCGCGTGCACCGTCTCGTAGCCGAAGAAGTCGTAGCGCTTGCCTTCGAGGCCGGCGAGCTCCGTCAGCTCCCAGTCGGCCTGGGGCGCCTGGACGAGATCGTAGGCGCGGCGGACCGTGTCCGTGACCTCGATGTGATCGGCGTCGCGCCCGAGCTTCACGTTGCCGAGGGCCACGACGTACTTGTCGAAGCGCGCCGTCCAGCCGTCGACGAGGTTCTCCGGGCCGGTGCCTGGGTCGAGTCCCCGGGTGATCGTGTCCTCCGCCTGGATCAGCACCTCGAGGCGCCCCTCGTCCGCGGAGCCTCCACAGCCCGTCGCCGCGGCGCAGGTCAGGCCGCAGGCGAGCACGGCGGTGGGCAGGGGCGGGAGGGTCGTCGTCAACGCTCGCATTGGGTGGTTCCTTTCTGCGTCGGTGGGGATCACTGTTGCGGGCGACGGCTCACTCCGCCGCGCGCGACCACTCCAAACGGGGGCGGGCCCCGGCGGTCATGGCATGCACGATCGAGGCGTAGGCGTCGCTGTCCGCCTCGATGGAGATCGTCGCGGTGTCTTCTGCGTCCGGATCCGCCGCGTCCGGGTCCGCGAACGCGCTGTCCGCGAGCGCGTCGAAGTCGACGGCGTGCCACCACCGGCCCGGATCGAAGACGATGTGCAAGCGGCTCGCGCCGTCGGTGATGGTGTGTTCCGTGACGGTGCCGGAGGCGAGCCGCTCGACGGCGTTGGGCGCCACGTCGACGTCGGCGGAGAAGCGCAGGGTCCGGACACCGTCCGTGGCGACGCCGGAGAAGCGCGCGGAGTGGCCGCCGGGGGCGCCCGCGCCCGCTCGCGGTGAGCGATGGGTGAGCGGCCAGCTGATGGCGTAGTCGAACACCGCCGACCGCACGCTGCCTGTGCCCCCCATCAGGGGGGGCAGCGGCTGCGGGGCGGGATCGAGGGCGTCGAAGGTCGCCGAGTCCGTGAGCTCGACGACGGCCATCTCGCAGAGCTCGCCCGTGGGGACGCTCGCCGGACACAGGTACAGGGGGCCGAAGCCGACGTGCGCCTGCTCCAGGGTCACCTCCCAGTCGCCCTGGGTGAAGGACGGCTCGGCGGTGCCGCTGGCGGACAGGGGCACCTCGACGGCTTCCCCGATGGTGTCGCCGCAGGCGACGTGCAACAGCAGAGCGGGGGCCAGCAGGAGCCACCGGGGGACGAGCGGCAGTCGTGGCGTCGTCATAGGTGCAACCCCAAGGTGACGAGGAACGTGCGGGGCGCGCCGGCGGCCATGTGGCGGGCCGGGAGTCGCGAGGGCACGGCCTCCGGATCCCAGTGGGAGACGAAGTTGAGCTCCGTGGCGGCGTAAGCGGCGTCGAAGAGGTTCTGCACCTCGAGGGAGAGCTCGAGCTCACGCCAGCGCGCGCCCACGACCGCGTCCACGAGGGACACGGCCTCGGCTCGTTGCCCGAAGGGCAGCGGGCGCGGGGAGAGATAGGAGTAGCCGAGCCCGGCGCGTCCGCGCACCGCCGCGCCCCCCCAGGTGACGAGTTCGGGGCGGGCGGCGAGATCGAGGCGCGCCGTCACGGGCGCCACGAACGGCAGGGCCGCGCCGTGCTCGTAGGCGGGAGAGGGGTTGGCGGCGGTGGCCCGGGGCGGCGCGTCGAGGGTGGCCCGCATGGCGGTGATCGACGCGCTCGCGAGCAGCCACTCGTTCGGGCGCAGCAGCGCCCGGGCGACCACGCCGAGGCGCGTCGTGGGGCCGATGGGCTCGAGGCGCCCCTCACCCGGATCGAAGGCGATGTCTTCGCTCACGTCTGTCCAGAAGCCGGAGGCAGAGAGCTCGAGGCGCTCCTCGGGCAGGAGCCGGGCCCGCGCGCCCAGATCCGCGGAGCGCACCTTCGTGAAGGGCGCGCTCTCCCCATCGACCAGGACGCGCGCCTGGGGGGAGCGGTAGCCCTCGCCGTACGCGGCGACGCCCGTGAGCCAGGGCAGGAGGATCACCTCGCTGCTGACGCGGGGGCCCACCGACACCCCCATCGCCGAACGTCGGAAGCCGAGGATGTACTGATCCTGCCGAAACGCCGGGATGAAGTTCCCGAGGCGATCGTCGATCTCGTAGAAGAGTGCGTCGGCGCGGACGCCGCCGCGCAGGTGCACGCGGTCCCCGAGCGCCAGGTCGAGGTCGAGCCACGTGCCGACGTCGGCGCCGGTGATCGAGCTGTCGACGTGCCGATCCCAGGTCTGGTTCTGGGGAGCTTGGACGAGGGTTTGTTTCTGATCGATGAGATCGAGGCGCGTCGCCAGGCCCACCTCGAGGGTGCCCGCCACGCCGTCGAGGGGGCGATAGGCGGCGGTGCGGTGCCGCGCGCGCGCGCCGAAGGAGAGCTGGTCGTTCTCCTGGGCGACCAGATCACCTCGCCCGTACCAGTCCGGGTTCACGGTGGAGCGACGCAGGAACCCGGTGAAATTCTCCTGGATGCGAAAATCGTGGTAGGTCGTCCACAGGAGCGCCTCGGTGACCTGCCCCTGGTCGCCCCGCTGCTCGACGGCGACGCTCAGCTGCGCGCGGGCGTTGAGGGCGTTCTGGGCCCGCGCGGTGGCGAAGGGATACACGTCGTAGAAGCCGACGCGCCCCGCTGCGACGTCCTCGCGCCGCAGGACACCCGCGTGATCGTAGCGTGCCCCGCTGAGCATCGCCGTCAGACGAACTCGGGTGGCGCCCTCCCCGAACCCTTGCTGCAGGATCGCGGAGGCGTCCTGGCCGCCGCGGTGGGCGCCGAAACTGCTCGTCTTGCGGTACGCGGCGGCGCCGAAGGTGTCGGGGCGATCGTCCTCGGGAGCGTAGACGAGCACCTGACGGAAGGTGTCGAAGGAGCCGTAGGT
>JAEWOQ010000541.1 GCA_023460875.1 Pseudomonadota bacterium | reverse complement strand
GCGCGGTGGCGTTCCTGTGCCTCCCCGCCGCAGCCTACGTCACCGGCGAATGCATCGCCGTCGACGGCGGGTTCCTACGCTACGGGTTCTGATCCGCTCGCGGGCCGACTAGCCAATTCGGCCTTCGGCCTCCCGAAGGATGAGGGGTTCTTTTGTGCGTCGAATCAGGTCGTGATCGAGCGCTTCAGGATTTGCGATTCCCGCGATGATTGTACCGATGGCGCCGACGAGCTCGATGAGAACTGCCAGCTGGGTGTGGGGTTCACCTGCGGCGAACGCACGATCGCGCGACGGCAAGTTTGTGATGGCACGGACGACTGCGTCGATGGCTCGGATGAAGCCACGTGTCCGGCGTTCATCTGTCTGGACGGCGGATCCATCATTCCTGAAAGCGCAGCGTGCAACGGCGTCAGGAGAGACTGCGCAGATGGGTCTCACCCCTGACCCGGAGAGAGGGAGGCGCCAGGCCGGTCATGCGTCGCGAGCCGCCGAAGCAGCGCTGAGCTGAACGAGTTCAAGCCGCTCGTGTGAACGACGGAGCCGCCTTCGCGCAGCTTGAGGATCACGCGGTCGATCGCCGACACCGCCGAGGCGTCCCAGACGTGGGCGTGTGTGAAGTCGATCTCGACGACGCCGGCCTCCTCCCGGAAGTCGAAGGCAGCGATGAACTGCTCGACCGAGACGAAGAAGAGCTCGCCGTGCACGACGTAGACCCGCCGCCCGTCAGCGGCGACCGTCTTATCGAGCGAGAGCAGCTTCCCCGCGCTGCGCGCGAAGAAGATCGCGCTCAACAGGACGCCGACGAGGACCCCCATCGAGAGATCGTGCGTCAGCACCACGGTCGCCACCGTAGCGACCATCACGACGGTCTCGGTAACAGGCATCACCTTCATCTGCTTCAGCGACCTCCAGTCGAACGTACCGACGGCCACCGTAATCATGACGGCGATGAGCGCGCCGGTCGGGATCCGGGCGACCCAGTCACCGAGCACGACGACCAGGAAGAGGAGCACGACGCCAGCGGTCAGCGTCGAGAGTCGGCCGCGCCCGCCGGAGCGGACGTTGATGACCGACTGGCCGATCATCGCGCAGCCCGCCATTCCCCCGAAGAAGCCAGTGACGATGTTGGCGACCCCTTGACCGTACGCTTCGCTGTGCTTGCAGCTGGGGGTGTCCGTCATCTCGTCCACGACGGCGGCCGTGAGGAGCGACTCGATGAGTCCGACCATCGCCATCGGGAACGCGAACGGCGCGATGATACGGAGCGTCTCGAGCGTGAACGGGACGCTCGGAACGTGGAAGAACGGAAGCGTCGAGGGGAGCGCGCCCATGTCCCCCACCGTGTGGGTTTCAACGCCGATGGCCATCGTAACGCCCGTGAGTACGACGATGGCGACGAGCGGAGACGGCACGAGCGTCGTCAGGCGCGGCAGACCGTAGATGATGACGAGCCCGGCCGCGACCAGCGCGTACATGAGCGTCCCGTGGCTCGTCAGCTGGGGTAGCTGCGCCATAAAAATCAAGATCGCTAGTGCATTGACGAACCCCGTCATCACGGAGCGCGGCACGAACTTCATGTAGCGGCTCAGACGCAGGAGGCGGAACACGACCTGGATGACGCCCGTGAGCACGGTCGCGGCGAAGAGGTACTCGACGCCATGCTCAGCGACGAGCGGGATCATCAGGAGCGCCATCGCGCCAGTGGCCGCCGAAATCATGCCCGGACGACCGCCGAAGAGCGCAGCCATGACGGCGATGGTGAAGGAGGCATAGAGGCCTACCTGGGGCTCGACACCCGCGATCAACGAGAAGGCGATCGCCTCAGGGATGAGCGCGAGCGCCACCGCGACGCCGGCAAGGAGGTCCTTGTTGATGTTGGAGAACCACTCCTCTCGGAGACGGTCGAGGTCTAGGACCTGATGAAATGACGACAAAGACTTGAAGAATCTGCTCACGAAAAGCTGGCTCCAGACAGGCTAATCAGACAATGGCGGACCCACCGGCTCGGAGAGTCGGCTCGAAGTGGCGCCTCAGGCTCGCGCTGCGGGCACGCGCACCAGCGCGGAATGCCACACGGCCAACACGAGACCGCGAGGCGGTCGGTCTCGAGGCTAGCCCAACACTGAATCGATCGAACGGCCGCGGGCGCGGGGATCGACGCAGCGGTTCACGGCGGCGTCATGTGCGACGCACGGCGAGGGGCGGAGGTCATCATGGGCACTTGCCAGGGCTTCGCGCAACGGCACGCCCCAACGGCGAGCGCGCTTGTACACGCGACCGGCTGCGCGCGCAACATCGCGGCCATCGTAGTCGGTCACCCGGCGCGTCGGCGGGCAGGATTGCTCAACGAACGACAGAAGGGTGACCGGTAAGCGCGCTCGCCCACCGTTGAAACCACTACGCCCGGCATGACATACCGCAGGGCACGGCTCCCTTCCGTCATCTCGATCTCCTCTCGAACTCTCCGTTCCGGCTCCCCTCCTCGAACAGGAGCCTTCTTCGCCTCTCGAAATCCGGCATTGCCCGCTCCACCCGCGTCCAGAACTCCGGTGTATGATGCGGCTCCTGCAGATGCACCAGTTCGTGCACGACGACGTACTCGATGAGCGGTGGAGGGAGCAGCATTGTGCGCCAGTGGAAGTACAGCTTGCCCCCGGCGCCGCAGGAGCCCCAGCGGAAGCCGAGCTCCCGTACCGCGACGCCGCTCGGTGAGACCCCCAGCCGGCCCTTGAAGCGCTCCACCCGCTGCTCGAGCCAGGGGCGCCCGCGCTGAATGTACCAGTTCACCATGTGCCGGTGCCCATCGCTGGCGGCGCTGCGACGCATGTGGAAGCGCCCGCGTTCGAGCTTCACGGGGACGCCCTGCGCGTCCTCATCCACCAGCAAGAGCCGGTGGCTGCGCCCCAGGTACGGAAACCCCTCCCCCGTGACGAACCTCTTTCGGGGCGCTTCCCGACGGAGCGCCTCCTTCTCGGCGAGCTTGGTGTAGATCCAGAAGCGCTTCTCCCGGACGAAGGCCTCCATCGTGCCGACGGGGCACTCCTCCGGCGCCGAGAGCACCAACTCGCCCCCACGGTCGACCGTGATTTGCACGCTGCGCCTGCGAGCGCTGCGCCGCAGCTCGAATTCCAGATCCCCCACGACGACCGTGTTCACGAGACCCTCGTCAGCTTGTGCTGGTTGGCTTTGGCGAGCTCCACCAGCCGATCGGCGACCGCTTCGGCGTGGTCGAAGTCGACGATGTTCTCCTCGTCCAGGAACACAAAGAGGCTGCCGTGGAGCTCCTGCTGGCGGGTCGCGCTCTTCCAGAAACCTACGACGTGGATCGTGCTCCGGATGAGGTCGTCGACCATGCGCACCGTGAGGTCCGCCAGCCACTTCACGTCGCTGCCCGACAGAGCCGCCTCCTTCTCCCGCTCCTGTTTCAGCAGGTCGAAGAAGGGCGCGTGGATGTGCGGATCGAGGCCGTTCGAGTCGTCCTTCTCCCGCCCCTGGGTCGCCTTCTCGACGATGTCCTGCAGGGCCATCACGAGCTGTTCCCAGTCCTTGTCGAACTTCTCGAGGATCTCCTCGAGGCGCTCGGAGAGCTTCTGGTAGTAGACGGGATCCTCGTCGAGCTTCTTCTTGATGTGGCTGCGGATGGCGTGCTCCATCTCGGAGGCCTTGGCCCGCGGCGAGATCTGGCGGCTGACGTGGTCGGCGAAGCTCGCGTCGGTGATGGCGTTGGGGGCGATCTTCGGGTCGATGCCCAGGGAGATCACGTGCTCGTCGATGAGGTGCTGCACCTTGCGCCCCACGGCCTTGCCGATGGGCGGCAGCCCCTCCCGGTAGCGGTTGCGAGCCCGCACGTAGATTTCGCCGAGCTCCTTGGCGTCTCGCACGTAGGGCAGCCCCTCGGGCCTCGGCAGCACCAGATCCAACGTGGCCAGGAACTGCTTCAGCTTCACCGCGAACTCCGCCCGGACCCGCTCCTCCCGGAGCACCTCGATGCACGCCTCCGTGTCCTCGAGGGAGGCGACCCCACGGCTCCGGAACAGCTCCAGCACCCGCGCGTGGCGGTCCCGCAGCTTCGGGATCTCGTCCGCGAGGCTCTGCAAGGCGCCCTCGATGTCCTCGGCGCTGTAGACCGCCAGGGCCTCCTTCAGGTGCCGGGCCACGCCATAGTAGTCCACCACGATGCCCGCTTGTTTGCCGTGGCCCGTGCGGTTCACGCGGGCGACAGCTTGCAGCA
>JAEWOQ010000540.1 GCA_023460875.1 Pseudomonadota bacterium | reverse complement strand
CGGTTCCTTTTTGCTCCAGCTGTGGCGCACCCGAGGAAGAGTGCACCACGTCCGTCGCCGCCGAGCTCTCGGGAGAAACGTGGCTGGGACCGCTGACACGTTTGGCGCAGACACTGGTGTCCAACCCCTTCTCCCTCGAGCTGGCCGCCGCGAGAGACTTCGTGGAGGACGACGAGTAGTCCTCCGGGGGGATGGAGCTCGCCCTCACTCCCCGAAGGGCCCCAGGCTCGCTTTGACGCCCAACGACAACCACTGGTGAATTGCGCGGCCGGGGCTCGGGAGGGTGTCGGCGCCGCTGCTCGCGTCTTCGGCGATCGTCGTGTAGCGCCCCAGGGTGAGCTGGGCGAAGGGGCCGAGGCGTAGGTGGGAGCCGAGGGCGAAGTCGACGCCCGCTTGGATGTTGAGGAGCTCGAAGCCCGCGAAGGTCTGCACGAAGGTCTGCCGCCCGAGGGTCTCGGAGATGTTCAGCCACTCGTAGCCTATGCCCAAGCCGATCCAGGGCGACACGTCGTCCGTCGTCGGGAGCACGTGGAACAGCGCCTGGATCCCGACGCGGAACTTGTTGGGGGCGTCGCACTTCGTGCCGAAGGTGGGCCTCTCCCCCGTGTCATCGTCCGTGGGGGTCGTGGGCGCCGTGGGCGCCTGGCCTTCGTCGCGACAGGCCTCGCCCTTCACGCCGATGCCCGCCGCCCCATACGCCCCGATCCACCAGCGCTCGTTCAAACGATAGCCGACGTCCATCTGCGCGGGGATGATGCCGACGATGAGATCCCGGATGCCCGTGCCCTCCGACGAGCTCCCGAAGGGCACCCCGTAGGAGAGCCGCAGCCCCACCTCCGCGCCCCGCTGCGTGCGCGGCAGACCGCGAGGCAACGAGTCGGGCGTCTCCTCCAGGATCGGGTTCTCGAGACCGATCGACGGGTCGCCGGTGACCGGCCCATCGACGGCGGGGAGCTCGTCAACGGGGAGGGGGTCGTCAGCGGGACGCGCTCGGTCGGTGGCGTGAGGCTCGTCCGCGCTCTGCGCGCTCGCCGCGCCCGCCAGCGTCACGAGGAACGCTGCGACTCCGCTGCACATGGCCCTGGCGTACCCGTTCACCGGGTCCGGGTGATACCGGGGATGCCAGGTGAACTCAAACGACGCGGCGCCGTCAGGGGCCCTCAGGCGGCGCAGCCCTGCATACGGGGGCTCCACACGGTGACCCGGTTGCGGCCCCCGCGCTTGGAGACGTAGAGGGCCTCGTCCGTCGCCTTGAACAGCGCCTGCCACGTCTGGCCCGCCGCGGGGAACGTCGCCACGCCCACCGAGCACGTGACCCTGAGCGGGCCGAGCTCCGTCTGGAAGGTCGTCGCCTCGAGCTCCTTGCGGATGCGCTCCGCGAGGTTGCGCCCGCCCGTGTCGTCCGTCTCCTCGCACACGATCACGAACTCCTCGCCACCGAAGCGCGCCACGATGTCCGTGTCCCGCTTGATGCGCTTGAGCAGATCGCCCATGCCCTTGATGACGACGTCGCCCACGTCGTGGCCGTAGGTGTCGTTCACCCGCTTGAAGTGATCGATGTCGGTCACGAGCACGCTGACCGGCTTCTTGAAGCGCTCGGCGCTCTTCAGGCGCCGCGCGGCCTCCTCGAGCAGGGTGCGCTTGTTGAGCAGGCCGGTCATGCCGTCCGTGGTCGCCAGCTCCTCGAGGCGCTTGACCATGCGGGCGTTCGCCAGGGAGACGGCGACGTGGCTCGCCAGGACCTCCAGCGCCGGGCGCACGCTCTCGTCGAAGGCCCGCCGCTTCTCCGAGCCGAGCACGAGGGTGCCCAGCACCCGCTCGTGGACCACCAGGGGCAGGATCAACAGAGAAGGAACCGACGGCGGCGCGAGCCCGCGCGCGAACACGGTCTGCCGAGAGGCGTCGTACTCCCCGCGGTAAGGCAGCGCGTGCCGGTTGGCCGTCACCATCGACACGAGCCCCGCGTTGTGACGGAACGTGCGTCCCACGAGGGCGTCCGCTCCCTCTCCGCTCACGGCGCAGATCTCGTGCTGATTGGCGCGGCGATGGAACAGCGTCACCGCCGCGAAATCGAAGGCGGCCACCTCCCGGGCGCTGCTCACCCCCGCCTCGATCACCTGCGCCTCCGTCGTCGCTGCGCCCAGCGCCCCCGCCGCCCGGTAGAGCTTCGCCTGCTCAGCGCGGGAGCGCTCCAGCTGCACGAACACCCGCTCGTTCTCGATCGCCCGCCGCAAGAACTCGGTGCCCTGGCGCAGAACCTCGAGGTCCTCCGCCGCGAAGGGCCGCGCCTCGCTCCGATCCACGACCAGCAGCCCGCGCACCGCCCCGTGCTCGACGACCGGCACGCAGCAGATCGCGCCGATGACCGGGCGCTCCACATAGTACGTCGCGTGGGACGCGGCCCGGGCACCCTCCAGAGAGACCGGCTCCCCCCGGGACAGCGCCGCTCCCAGCACCCCGTCACGCCCGGACAGGAGCCCCGAGGCGAGCTCCCCCGCCTCGGAGGACGCCTCGAGCACCTGCAGGGCCTCCCCGCGCCGCTCGAGCCCCAGGAGGACGGCCGTCTGCAGGCCCAACCCCGCCCGGAGGAGCTTCAAGGCGAACTGGGCCGCCTCGTGGATCTCGTCGACCCCCGACTGCATCAGGCGCTCCGGATCGTCTGCGTCTCCCGTGGAGCCCAACAGCCGATAGGAGCGGGCGGCGTCCCGGAGCCGCTCGAGCTCCCCCGCCACCTTCGCCCGAGAGACCCGCCGCACCCGGGCGATCTCCGCCCGGAACAGGGCGACGTTCAGCCCCGTGAAGACCGCCAGGAAGATGCCGTGGGGCAAGAGGGCGTCCCCGCCGGCGCCGAACGCGACGAACTGGAGGCCCGCCTCGAGCACGAGGGCGTAGGCGACCGTGAGCACCGCCGCGAGGGGCCGCGCGAAGGCCGCGGCGACCATCATGAGCACGTAGATCGCCGGGTAGAACGGCCCGCTCAGGTCCCCCGGGAGGTGGAGGATCCCCGCGTACACCCCCGTCACGAGGTTCATGAACAGCTGCAGATCCCGCCGCAGCTCCGCGTCCGGGCTCAGGCTGCGCCACCGGGACACGCCGTGCCACAGCACCGAGACGCCCCACAGCGCGCCAGCGATCCAGGTGGCCAGCTCCGGCGGGGGATCCGCCGCGTAACACACGACGTAGAGGCCCAACCCGACGCTGAGCAGCACCCCTGCACCACGGAAGACGAGCTGTTGCAGCGCCAGGGCGGCCCGAACGAGCGGATCCATGCGTCCCTCGGCCCTACCAGGGGGGCGGCTCGATGGCCTAGTTTTCCGCGGACGGCCGCCCCCACGTCTAGGGTAGGCCCCGCCCTTCATTCCCTGGTCTCGGGACCGATCAAGACCGGTGATGGCTCACCTTCCGCCTGGCTCCTCCCGACGTGCCTTGTTCGTGATCCTGTTCGGGAGCCTGCTGGCGGTGGCCATCGTGCTCAGGCCCTTGGCGATCTCCCTGTTCCTGGCCGGGGTGCTCGGCACCGCGCTGTGGCCCCTCGAGCAGCGCCTCACCCGCATCCTGTGGGGACGGAAGAACCTCGCGGCGGGGATCCTGATCCTGCTCCTGCTCGCCCTGATCGTCGCGCCCATCACGGCGCTCACCGTCTTCGTCGTCCGCCAGGGCATCGAGGCCGTGAACTTCATCTCGAACACCGTCGCGGCGTCCGGGATCGACGGGCTGATCGATCGGCTCCCGCGGAGCCTCGCCAACGCCCTCCGATCCATCCTCGGTCCCGTCGACGCCGGGGCCGCCCGTGATCTCGCCAAACGTCTCCAGGAGGGGTTCACGGGGCTCACCGCCCAGGCCGCGGCGGGGGTCGCCGCCCTGCTGACGGCGACGGGGCGGCTCGCCTTCCAGTGGGCGATGATGCTGATCGCTCTGTTCTTCTTTCTCACGAACAAGGAGGCCATCCTCCGCTGGATCGACGACGCGTCGCCCCTCGGCGAGGAACAGACTCACGAGCTGATCCGGGAGTTCCGGGGGATGACCGCGGCCATCCTGCGCTCCACGATCCTCACCGCGCTCCTGCAGAGCGTCGTGGCGGTGATCGGGTACTACATCGTCTCCCTCCCGGCGCCCGCCTTCTTCGGGGCCCTCACCTTCGTGTTCGCGCTCGTGCCCGCCATCGGCGCGGCCTCGGTGTGTGTCCTCGCCGCGCTCCTGCTGCTGCTGTCGGGGCACCCCGTGTCCGCCCTGTTCCTGGCGCTCTGGGGCGTCGTCGTCGTCGGCCTCGTCGACAACCTGGTCAAGCCGTGGCTCATCAAGGGCGAGGTGCAGATGCACGGGGCCGTGGTGTTCTTCGCCTTGCTCGGGGGGCTGGCGTCCCTGGGCGCCGTGGGCTTGCTCGTGGGCCCCCTCGCCGTCGCCCTGTTCCTGGCGCTGCTGCGCATCTATCGCCGGGATTACGGCAACGGAGTAGCGGCGACGAGTAGCGGCGTCGTGTAGCGGCGACGAGTAGCGAGATTCAGGGGGACCCCGCGCTCAGGAGCCGCCGCAGGGTTCGGAGCTCCGCCGGCTTGACCAGGTGATGCGCGAACCCCGCCTCCCGCGTCCGGCGCCGGTCCTCCTCCTGTCCCCAGCCGGTCATCGCCACGAGCGTCGCCGCCGCGCCCCCGGGGTGCGCCTGAATGCGCCGCGCGACCTCGAACCCGTCCATGCCCGGCATGCCGAGGTCGAGCAGCACCACGCTGGGGTGGTAGTCCGCGAAGGTCCGGAGGGCGCCGGCGCCGTCGTACTCCACCCGCACGTCCACCCCGATCATCTCGAGCAGCGTCCCCAGGCTCTCGGCGGCGTCCCGGTTGTCGTCCACGACCAACACCCGACAGGCCTTGGACAGCGGGCGCCCCTCGTCGTCCGGGCGCCGCGCAGGATCCCGGCGCTCTCCGGCCTCGGGCAGCGTGACGACGAACTCCGCGCCCTGGCCCACACCTGCGCTGTGCGCCGTCACCGTGCCGCCGTGCAGCTGCACCAGGCTCTTCACCAAGGTGAGCCCGATGCCGAGCCCCCCCTGGCTGCGGTTCGAGGCGCGGTCCACCTGAGCGAACATGTCGAAGATGCGCGGCAGCATCTCGGGGGAGATCCCGACCCCGTTGTCCCGCACCGACACGACCACCCCCGCGTCCTCCCGGCGCGCGCCGATCTCGATGCGACCGCCCGCCTCGGTGTACTTCACCGCGTTGTTCAGCAGGTTCGCGAACACCTGCGCCAAGCGCACCGCGTCGCCGCGGACGTACAGGGGCTCCCCGGAGAGCGCCACGATCACCTGGTGCCCGACGCGCTCGGCCCCGGCTCGCCAGGCGTCGAGCACGCCCCGGAGCACCTGCCCGAGCTCGACGCGCTCGGACCGCAGCTCGATCTTCCCCCGGGTGATCCGCGACACCTCCAGGAGATCGTCCACCAGCCGGCACATGTGACTCACCTGCCGAGACATGATCTCGCGGACCCGCTCGGTGCCCTGCCCGCTCTGGAGGCGCAGGATCTCGAGCCCGTGCTCCAGGGGCGCCAGCGGGTTGCGCAGCTCGTGGGCGAGGGTCGCGAGGAACTCGTCCTTGCGCCGATCGTTCTCCCGCAAGGCCTCCTCCGCGTGTTTGCGCTCTGTGATGTCGAGCCCGACGCCGAGGAGCCAGCCCTTGCAGCGTCGGTCCCTCCACTCCTCGAAGTAGACGCCGTAGCCCGAGAACCAGCGGAGCTCTCCGTCCGGACGTCGCACGCGATACTCCACCCGGTAGCGCCCGTCGTCCTCCTTCCGGAGCGCGCCCCGCAAGGCCGCGAGCACGGCAGGGGCGTCGTCCGGGTGGATCCGGTGCTTCATCAGCCAGGCCCCCGTCACCCTCCCCCCCGGCGTGGCGGAGAACACCGCCGCCATACGATCGTCGTAGGTGATCTCGTCCGTCCCGGGATCCCAGGTCCACATGCCCATATCCGCGGCGCTGAGCGCCAGCCGCGCGCGCGCCTCGCTCTCCCGCAGCGCGTCCTCCGCTCGGGCCCGCTCCAGCCGGAGCCAGATCTGGCCGGACAGCTCCCGGACCAGGTCGATCTCGTGGGGTTGCCAGTCCCGCGGGGTCCGCTGCTGGAGGCCGAGCAAGAACCGGAGGCGACCGTCGCGGAGGTGGGGCGCCTGGAGCTGGGCGCAGATCTGGAAGTGCGCGTAAGCAGCGGCGACCGGCTTGGTGAGGGGGTGCTCCCGGATGTCGTCGATCGCCACGGTGCGTCCGGCGCGGATGAGGCCGAGGTGCTCGTCCGTCATGTACTCCGTGAGCCGATAGGTATCCGCCGCCAGCTTGACGCTGCCGGAGTAGTACGCGCTCACGGCGTCGTGAGTATGCTCGCCGCTCTCGTCGATCTCCGCGAAGAAGACGACCTCCACGCCGAGGTGTTCGACGATGCGCTCCCCTGCCGTGCGCATGACGTCGGCGGGGGAGGACAGCTCCCCGAAGACGCGGTGGAGCTCGACCAGGAGCGCCTCGTTCTGCTCACGGCGCCTGCGTTCGGTGATGTCCCGGAAGATGATGGCGATCCGCCTCGCGTTCGGCGGCCCGAGGGGGAACACGAACAGATCGAACCAGCGCTGGAGCCCCGGGCTCTCGAGCTGGACGCGCTCGGCGCGCCCCGTCAGCACGACCTTGCCACACAGGTCGATCCACCAGGGCTCGTCGTCCGCGGAGAGCACCTGATTCAGCATCTTGCCCCGGAGGTTGGGGAGACCCGTCTGCCGCCGCACCCCGGGGTTCACCTCGACGAAGCGAAAGTCCTCGGGGCGACCCCGTTCGTCGAAGAGCGCCTCCAGCACGCAGAAGCCGTCGTCGATGGAGTGGAAGAGCGTACGGTAACGCTCCCGAGACTCCTCCAGGGCCTCCAGGGTGTGCCGGTGCGCGGTGAGATCCGTGATGACACCGAAGATCCCGCGAGCCCGGCCCTGCTCGTCATCGAGGCGCGTGAACGCCAAGGTGACGATCACCTCGGTGCCATCGGGCTGGAGCAGGAGGCTCTCGTCGGACCTCGGCTCCCCCGTATCGAGGACTCGTACGAACAGCTCCTCGGCCCTTCGGGCGACGCTGGGCGCGACGATCTCGTCGAGCCTCTTTCCCAGGAGGAGATCCCGCGGACGGCCCAACAAGCGACACGACTCGTCGTCGATCCGACGCAGGCACCCGTCGACGGAGAGCTCACAACCCGCGGGCGGCAGCCGCACGGCGCCGGGCGCAGGATCGCCCACGACGCCGACGCCCACCGCGCCGTCGCCTTCGACGTCCACCCCGTCGCCTTCGACGTCCACGCCGTCGCCTTCGACGGGCCTGCCGACGGCTCCTTCGACGGCCCCCCCGACGACAGCGCGCAACGGCAGAGCGAGCGTGGCGCCGGTGCCCCTGGAGGCATCCTGTTCGACCCCTCCCACAGTCACCCTCCATCCAAGCTTAGCCCCGGGCGGCGGCCACGCCGCGGCTCTTTGTCTGCCGCTCGGCGATCCCGTCGCGGTATGCTGCGCGCGACACGGACGAGCCCCCCCGTCGACGGGGGCTCCCTTGAAGCTCCCATGTGCCCACCTCCCCCGCCCCATCGCGCGCCCCTCGCGCGCCACGCCAGGGCAGCGCGCGCCAGGGCAGCGCGCGCCAGCTCATCTCCAGCGCATCACGTGGAGCCCGGCGCCACGGCGGCCTACCTGGGGTCGGCCATGACCACGATCGACTGGCTCGGGGCGCGACGCGCGGCCCGGCGCGCGACGCGGCAAACACTGGGCCCAGCAGTGAGTACGGCGCCGTGAGACTCGGGCTCCGCCTGCACCTGCTGCTGCTCTTGGGGGGCCTGATGGTGCTCGCCTTCGTGCCCCTCTACTTCGCGATGTCCACCTACGTGCACCTCACCCTGCAGCGACAGCAGGTGGCCCACGCGGAGGCGCTCGGGCGCTCGATCGCCGCCCACGTCGGCGAGGCGCGGCAGCGACGCGACCCCGAGCAGCTGCTCGAGCTGCTCGAGGGACAGCTCGCGACCGGCGACGTGGAGGCGGTCGCCGTCTACGACGCCCAGCAACGCCCCCTGGCCCGCCTCGGGGATCTCGACACGGTGCGCGCGCTCGGCGAGCTGCAGGCCGGCGCCGACGAGATCGAGACCGTCGAGGTGAGCGGGGCGTTCGGGCCTGCGCTGGCGGTGTTCGTGCCGTCGGAGCGCGGCGCCGTGGCGGCCGTGGTCCGCATCGATCCAGAGCGCAGCCGCGCCACCCCCCTGGTGCATCTGCTGGGGCTCTACATGGGCGTGTTCGCGCTCGCCACGTTGCTCGGCGCCTACTTCACCCTGACCCGCCTGATCGTGCGCCCGGTGGACGCCCTCTCCCGAGCCGCTCAGCGGGTGCTGCGAGGCACTCGGGAGCTCGAGGTGCCCACGAACGTGCCCCGGGAGCTCGGCGAGCTCGGCGCGAGCCTGCGCACGATGACCCGCCACCTCCTCCACGAGGAGGAGGCGCTGCGCCGCCAGATCGAGGAGGTGCAGCGCGCCACGGATCAGCTCCGCAGCGCGCAGGACACCGTGGTGCGCTCCGAGCGGCTCGCCTCCGTCGGTCGCCTCGCCGCGGGCCTGGCCCACGAGATCGGCAACCCTATCTCGGCGCTGCTCGGCTTGCAGGATCTGCTCCTCGAGGGGGAGCTCACGCCCGCCGAGCAACGGGACTTCGTCGAGCGCATGAAGCGCGAGACCAGCCGCGTGCACAACATCCTGCGGGACCTGCTGCAGTTCGCGCGACCCGGGGGCGAGCGCCCGGAGCTAGCGGCGCCGGGGGACGTAGGCGCCGCCGTGGACGACACCCTCGCGCTGGTGGTCCCCCAGAAGGCCTTCCAGGACGTGGAGCTCCGTCGCGAGGTCCCCCCGGATCTACCGACGACGCGGCTCGGT
The DNA here is from genome assembly GCA_023460875.1 of Pseudomonadota bacterium. Lineage (GTDB taxonomy): Bacteria > Myxococcota_A > Polyangia > Polyangiales > Polyangiaceae > NIC37A-2. The sequence goes on along the minus strand of JAEWOQ010000540.1, from coordinate 954 downwards.
CACGAGCAGCTCGTGCAGGTGCTGCTGAACCTGCTCATGAACGCCGCGGACGCCTGCGGCCCAGGAGGGACCATCGACCTGCGCGCGAGCCTGCTCCGAGAGGAGACCGACGAGCTGATCGAGGTCAGCGTGAGCGACACGGGCCCCGGCGTGTCGCCGGAGATGCAGCGGCGCCTGTTCGAGCCCTTCGCCACCACCAAGGAGGTGGGCAAGGGGACGGGGCTCGGGTTGGCGGTGAGCCGCGGCCTGGTGGAGAGCGTGGGCGGCACCTTGAGCCTCGACGCGAGCTACGCCGAGGGCGCGCGCTTCGTCATGCGTCTGCCGAGCGCGGGAGCTCCGGAGGCGGATCGGGATCCCCCGCCGCGATCAGCTCCGCGAGGGTGACGGAGCGCAGGCCCCGCGCCGCGAGGGCGTCGAGGATGACGGGCAACGCCGCGAGGGACGACGGCTCCCGCGGCTCCGCCTCACTCCCTGCCTCGGTGGCGTCGTGCAGCAGGACGATGGCGCCCGACCGCAGCCTCCGCGCGACGCGCTCGGCGACCTGCTCGGAGGTGCTCCAGCGCAGCCCGTCCGCGGGGCGCACGGACCAGCCGACCAGCTCCACGCCCGCGCGCTTCGCGCCCGCGAAGGTGCGCGGGCTGGCTTGGCCGACGGGGGGACGGAAGAGCACGGGGCGAACGCCCGCCGCCCGCTCCACGGCGTCCTGACACCGGCGCAGATCCTCCTGCACCGCCGCCGGCGTCTTGAAGGCGTAGAGTCGACCGTGGTGGTAGCCGTGCAGGGCGAGCTGGTGCCCGCGCCGCTGGATGTCACGCACGATCTCCGGGTGGGCGTCCGCCTTCCACCCGAGCACGAAGAACGTGGCGCGCTGCCCACGCGCCTCGAGCAGCTCCAACACGCGGGGCGTCGTGGGCGGGGGGGGGGGGGGGGGGGAGGTGGGGCCCCCCCCCCCCC
>JAEWOQ010000539.1 GCA_023460875.1 Pseudomonadota bacterium | reverse complement strand
GTACCAGCCGTCACCGCAGCGCCAGCCGCAGCGCACGTGTCGTCCGCCGCTCCACCTGCCGGACCCCGGCCCCGCTCGGTGCCGCCGCCCCCCGCGCCTCCTCGGCGCGAGGACGTCCAGCCGCCCGCCTCACGAGCCGAGGTCGTGAAGGCGCCCGTCGCGGTCACAGACAAGACGATCCTCCTGAACGACAGCGCCTTGCTGGACGCCTCCGAGTTGCGGCGCCGCACGGCGCTGTCCATCCGCCCCTACGAGGGGCCCGGCTCTGAGAGCTTGGTCGAGCCAACGAACGCGGGGGGCGTCGCCGATCGCGTCGAGGCCGCCCGCAGCCTCGTCGAACTCTGCAAGGCGCGGCTGCCGGAGACGAAGGAGCCCGTGCGGCGAGCGCGGCTGCACTACGAGATGGCGCGCCTGCTCGAGTATCCCCTCGAGGCGCTCACCGAGGCCATCGAACACTATCGCACTGCCCTCTCCCTCGTCGCCGATCACGAACCCAGCGTCGCGGGCCTGCGCCGCGCGCTGCTCCGTCAAGGGTCCCACGCGGAGGCGCTCGCCCTCTTCGACGCCCAGGTCCGCTTGACCGCGAGGAACGAGGACAAGGCCGCCCTGCTCTACGAGAAGGGGCGGCTGCTCGAAGACCGCCTCGAGAAGAAGGCGGAGGCTCGCGCCGCCTACGAGGCGGCCCTCGAGCTTGCCCCGGCGGACGGCGCCATCCTTCGGGCGGTCGCGCGCTGTCAGCGACGGGCTCACGCCTGGGGCGCGCTGGATCGAAGCCTGGAGCAGCTGGCGCAGGTCTCCGCAGCCGAGGCGCCCTTGCGCGCGGCGCGCGTGGCGGAGCGGGCGCGCCTGACCGAGGTGCACAAGGGCGACGCCGCCCTGGCCACGGAGCTCTTCCAGCAAGCCTTCGACGCGGCCCCGGAAGTGTCGGGGGCTCTGCGGGACTTGCAGCGTCTGCACGAAAGCCACCGACGCTATCGCGACCTGATCGTCGCGCTGGAGGCGCAGGTCTCCGCGACCGCCGACCCCGGGGTGCAAGCGACTGCGCTGTATCGGACGGCGCGGGTGCACGCAGACCGCCTCGGCGATCTGCGCGGCGCCGTGCACGCCCTCGAGCGAGCGACGCGACTCCAGCCCGAGGACTCGATGATCCTCGAAGAGCTGGCGCGGTGCTATCAGCGCGTCCAGGACCATGAGGCGCTCGCCGCCGCCTATGAGCGGCTCGTGACCTTGAGCGACGATCCCTCGGCGCAGCTCGACTGGGTGATGCGCAGCGCGGAGCTCGCCGAGCGGCACCTGGGAGACGAGAGCCGCGCGATCGACTGGTACGAGCGCGCGCTGTCCCTAGATCCGACCCATCTACCGGCCCTCCAGGCGTTGGCCAAGCTCTACGGTCAGGCGCAGCTGTGGCAGCCGCTCGTCGCCCTCCATCTGCGCGAGGCGAACAACGCTCTGGAGCCCGAGCGACGCGCCGCGGCCTATCACCGCGTGGCGGAGATCTACGAGCGCCAGCTGAACGAGCGTGAGCAGGCCATCGCGCACCACGCGCGCGCTCTGGGGATCGTTCCCGGCTACGAGCCCTCCTTCCGTGCCCTGAGCCGGCTGTACTCGGAGGCGAGGCGCTTCAACGAGCTCGTCGAGCTCTACGAGCGTGCCGTCGAGCAGGCGGAGGACGCGGAGACCAAGTTCACGTTCCTCTTCAAGATCGGTCGCATCTTCGAGGACCTGCTCCACGCCCCGCAGCGGGCCGTGCACACCTATCGTCGCATCCTCCAGCTCGATGAGCGGCATTTCGCGGCCCTCCACGCGCTGCAACGCGCCGCCGAGCGCAGCGGCGAGTGGGAGGCCCTCGTCGACGGGCTGATTCACGAGGCGAGGCTGCTCGAGGAGCCCAAGCGCAAGGTGGCCTTGATCCACCGGGCAGGGGAGGTGAGCGAGGACCTGCTCCGGGACGACGACGCGGCGTTGGCTCACTACCGCGACGTGCTGGCCCTCGATCCTCGCTATGCGCCGGTTCTGTCCAGCCTGGGGCGTATCCACGTCCGGGCAGGGCGCTGGGACGACCTCCTCGAGATCTATCGGAAGGAGCTCGCCATCGCGGGCCGGCCCGAGCAGCGGGCGGCCATTCTCCACCGCATGGGGCGCCTCTGCGAGGAGTCCCTGGGCAAGGAAGACGAGGCGCTCGACCTCTATCGTCGGGCGGTCGAGGCCCACGGGGCGCACACCGCCGCCTTGCACGACTACCAGCGCCTGCTCGAGGCCACCGGGAAACACAAGGAGTTGGTCCAGGTCATCGAGGGGGAGCTCCAGAGCGCGGACGCGGAGGTCACCAAGGCCCGCGTCGCCCTCCGCCTCGCGGAGGTGTACGAGTCGCACCTCGATCGCGCGGACAAGGCGCTCGCGGCGTATGGATCCGCCCTCGAGGCCCGGCCCGGCCTGCGCGCGGCGCTGGACGGCCGCGCGCGCCTGTTGGCCCGGACCGGGCAGTTCGAGGCGCTCGCGGCGGATCTCGAGGTGGAGGCAGAGGGAGCCACGGACGTGATGATGCGCGTGACCGCGCGCTTGCGCGCCGGCGACGTGTGTCGCGACGATCTCAAGGATCCCGCGCGGGCCGCGCAGAACTTCGAGGCGGTGCTCCGGGATGCCCCGTCGCACGTGGGGGCGCTGATGGCCCTCGAGGGGCTCTACGCGGATCTCGGACGCGCGGAGGAGCTTCGACGCGTGTTGCTGGTGCAGGCAGAGACGTTCGTGGATCCAGCCGCCCAGGTCGCCGCGCTGCGGGAGATCGTGCGCCTCGACGAGGCCGCTGGGCGGCCCACCTGGGCCGAGTGTCACGCCATCCTCGTGCGCGCGCCCCTCGATCGTCGGGCCCTCGAGGTCGCCGAGCGGGCGGCCCTCCGCGGAGAGCAACCGCAGGGCACGGAGCCTTCCCAGGCGCTCGCTGAGGTCGACGCGCAGCTCGGCAACGTGGCCCAGCCGTCCGTCGCCGCGGCCCATGACACCCGCCTCGGCGAGTACTTCGAGCCCCTCAACCCAGTGCGCGCCCTCGAGCGCTATCGCGCTGCCCTGGAGCGAGACCCGGAGAACCTCGCGGCCGCGCGCGGAGTGAGCCGCGTCGCGGAGTCGATCGGCGATCCCCAGTTGCTCGAGGAGGCGGCGGCGGGCGAGGCGAAGATCACCCGAGACGTGCAGCGCGCTGGGCGCCTGCTCGAGCGGGCCGCTGACCTCCGCTGCAACCGAGGCGAGGTCGCCGCTGCGGCGACGGCGCTCGAGCGGGCGCTGGAGGTCCACCCCGACCGGCTCAGCGCCGCGGGGGCACTCGTGAAGCTGCTCGTGGCCGAGGGCGAGCTCGATCGCCTGATCAACGTGCTCTCGAGCGCGGCCCAACGCACGAGCGATCCGGATCACGGCGCCCGTCACTGGATCGCGGTGGCGAACCTCTACGCGGATCACAAGGGAGACCTGCCGGCGGCCCTCGCGGCGCTGCTCCGGGTCGAGAAGCAGCTGCCACAGAACGTACCGATCCTACTGGAGCTCGCGGATCTGTTCTGCCGAGATGCCCAGTGGGGGCAGGCGGCGGCGCGCCTGGAGCGGGTGCTCGCCACGCACCCGGAGGACGACGTGGTGGTGGCCGCGAGCTTGCGCCTCGCCGAGCTCCAGCATGAGCGCCTGGAGCGGCTCGATGCCGCCCGCAAGGCCCTCGACGCGGTGCTGTCCAAGCGCTCGGATCACCCCGAGGCCCTCCGTCGGTTGCTCACCATTCAGCTCACGACGAAGGACGCGGCGGCGGCGCACACGGCGCAGCGCCTCGCCGAGGTGAGCCCCGACCCGTCGGTGCGGGCCGAAGCGTGGACGACCCTGGGGCGTCTGCAGCGGCAGCACAAGGAGCTCGAGGGGGCCTGCTCCGCCTACGCCGAAGCCATCGCGATCGTCGGCTTGTCCGGCGCTGCAGCGACGGAGCTGAAGGAGCTCCTCGTCCAACGACGTGTGGCGGGCAACCAGCCTGCCTGGGCCGAGTACGCCGGCGCGCTCATTCGTTACATGAACGCGCCCGAGTGCGAGCCCGAGGCCTTCGCGGCGGCCGCCCTCGAGCTGGCCCGGGTCCAGGCCGACGAACTCGCGCTGGTCGACGAGGCCATCGCCACCTTGGATCGTGGGCTCGGGGTGAGCCCGAGCGACGCGACCCTACGTACGGAGCTCGCCGCTCGGCTGCGGAGAGGCGGCCATTGGGACCGAGCCCTCGATGAGCTGCGGAAGCTCCTGGAGGTCGACTCTCTCCGCCTCGAGACCTGGCGCGACCTCCACGAGGTCTTCGATCGCATGGGGCGCAACCCGGAGGCCCAGCTGGCCCTCGGCCCGCTGTTGCTGCTCGACGGCGCGACGGACCTGCAGCAGTCCACGTGGGCAGCGCGGCAGCCCCGCACCGCCTACGTGCGCGACGGCTCCTTCTCGGAGCCCACCCTGGTCGCGATCGATCTGCTGGCGCGTCAGCGAGCCGCCTGCGCGTTGCTGGGGCAGCTGGCGGAGGGCATGAGCAAGATCTACGCACCTGGTCTCGAGCGCTTCGGGCTCACGGCGCGGGATCGCATCGGGCCGAAGAGCGGCCACGCCCTGCGGGCGACGGCCGAGCGGGTCGCCCGCGCTTTCGGGGTGCACGAGTTCGACCTCTACGTGGCCTCGGACTTCGATGGCGCCATCGCTGTCGTGCTCACGGATCCGGTCGGCTTGGTGCTCCCCGCGAGCTTCGCCGCGCGCTCGGAGGCGGAACAGATCTTCCTGCTCTCGCGACCCATGGCGAACATCGCGCGGCGGCTCGCCGTCGTCGACGCGCTCCCGCCCATCGATCTCGGCCTGCTGCTGACCGCCGCGGGACGCCTCGTGGATGGCTCCTTCGGCTCGGGCATCTACGAGGAGGCGCAGCTCGAGCCCTTGGCGCGGCGCGTGTCCAAGTCGGTCCCGTGGCTCTCCAAGGGAAGGGTGGAAGACGCCGCCCGGGCCTTCATCGCCGCCGGCCCCCTGGACGCCGCCGACTTCAGTCTACGAGTCCGCCTCAGCGCCGCCCGCGCCGCTCTGTTGATCGCCGACGACGTGGTGTCCTGCGTACAGATCCTTCGCCGCACGGAGGGCGATCTCTCGGGGCTCGAGGCGGTCCATACGGAGGCGGCGGTGCGCACGATCCGAGACATGGTGTTCTTCTGGGCGGCTGAACCTGCGATGCAGGTCCGCCGCGAGGTCGGCCTCGTCTGAGCCGCCGCGATCCACGCGCGGTGGCCACCGGCAACGGGGGCGGGGAGGCGATACGGCTCACAGCGAAGCGATGGCGCTCAGGCTCGTGAAGCAGCCGCCCAGACTCGCGAGGAGGCGCCCCGCGCTGCTGGGGCCATCGTGAGCGGGCTCCCGGCGCGACGACACCTCCAGTGACCCCCAAATAGACCCCCCTAAATGGGGAGCAGGCGGTCCGGGTGTCTTACCCGGCCGCCTGCTCGTCGTGCGAAGGAGAGGACTTGAACCTCCACGCCCTTGCGGGCACTAGAACCTGAATCTAGCGCGTCTGCCAGTTCCGCCACCTTCGCGGGTGGGTTCTCTCTCACCGTCTGACTCGCTCCCAGCTTACTGGAGCCTGCTTCCGGAAACGACTCCGACCGCGTTGGTCGTCGCTGGTCCCGGGGAGCGAGCGCGAGGGTATCTAGTGCACCTAGGGAGAGCTCCGCAACCCTTTTCGCGCTCCACGGGGAAGTTTGGCGGTATCCGGCCGAGTTTCAGGCGGCGCGCGCTGAGGGTCCTGGTGCGGAGAGCCCGCTCTCCGCCGGTCACGGACGGGGGCTGTGCTGTGCCGGGCTGTGCTGTGCCGGCGGGCTGCTGGTGGAGGACAGCGCTGGCGGCGGGACGGCCGTTGAGTTCATCATCGACGAAGTCGCCGGGGATCTGCTAGCGCGGGGGAGCGGGAATCGAGGTGGTGGTCATCGACGGT
>JAEWOQ010000538.1 GCA_023460875.1 Pseudomonadota bacterium | reverse complement strand
CCGCTGCCCAGCGCCCAGCTGCACTGCGCCCGCGCCCCGGATCCCTAGCGCGCCGTCGGGAGCGCACCGCCCGACGGGACGGGGAGCCGGAGGCGCCGCCGGACGGAGCTGCTATCGTCGACCCATGCGCGCCTTGGTCCTGGACCACTTCGGCCTCGAGCACCTGCGCTTGGCGCAGCTCCCGGATCCCGACGCCGCTCGGCTCGAGCCTGGGGAGGTGCTGCTGCGGATCCGGGCCACGACCCTCAACCACCGGGATCTGCGGGTCATCGCTGGCACCTACGATCCGAGGTTCCAGCTGCCCCTCGTGCCCTGCTCGGATGCCGCCGCGGAGGTCGTCGCCTTGGGGGAGGCGGTGACGAGCCTCGCCGTCGGTGATCGGGTGCTCCCCGCCTTCGCGCCACGCTGGCTCTCGGGTCCACCCCGCAAAGAGCTCATCCGCGCCACCTGGGGGGCTCCCTTGCCGGGCACGGCTTGCGAGCTCCTCGTCGCTCCCGCCAGCTGCCTCGTGAGCGCGCCGGGACACCTGGACGACGTCGCGGCGAGCGCCTTGTGCTGCGCGGGCGCGACCGCTTACCGGGCGTTGGTCGACCTGCCTGAGCTCTCGTCACGAGAGGCGAGCCTCGCCGGGCAGTGGGTCCTGTGCCTCGGCACGGGCGGGGTGTCCGTCTTCGCAGCGCAGATCGCGCGGGCTCTGGGCGCGCGGGTCGCGGTGACGAGCAGCGACGACGCCAAGCTCGCGGTGATGAAGGAGCTGGGCGTCGATCTCACGATCAACTATCGATCGGTGCCGGACTGGGGGCGCCACGTACGCTCGACCACGGGGGGCGTGCACCACGTGATCGAGGTGGGCGGCGCGCAGACCCTCGAGCACTCCCTGCGGGCCGTCCTGCCCGGGGGGATCATCAGCCTCATCGGCGTGCTCTCCGGACGATCTGCGCCGCTCGACCTCGCGCCGGTCCTGATGAACCAGATCCGCGTCCAGGGAGTCCTCGCCGGACCCCGCTCCACCCTGGCCCGGGTGGCGGAGTTCTATGAGCGTCATCGCCTGCGGCCCCACGTCCACGGCGCGTACTCCCTCGCCGACGGCGCCGCGGCGTTTCAAGCCCTCGCGGACCAACGGCACGTGGGCAAGGTGGGCATCCGCCTCGCCGATCCGGAGTGAGCGTTCGTGGAGGCTCGCCCGGACGTCTCCTTGTCAGCGCTGGTCCAGACCTGTATCGACGAGCATGGCCGGAAGAACCACGACGAACCCTCGACGTCACCTGACCACCGCAGCGCTGCTCGTGGCCGCGCTCACCGCCTGTGATCGGAAGCAGGAGCCCGGGAAGGGCGACGGTACGGTCACGAAGGCCGCCGCCCAGGCCAAGGGTGACGACCCCGTGGCGGCCGCGGACGCGATGAAGCTGTCGGTGCTCGGGCCCGTCTCCGTCCCAGAAGATCGTCCGCAGACGCAAGCGAAGATCGACCTCGGCCACCGCCTCTTCTTCGACGAGCGCCTGAGCTTCGATGGGTCGCGCTCCTGCTACAGCTGCCATCAGAACGAGCAGGGCACCGGAGGGGAGCCCCCGCTCGCCGTGGGCGCGGGAGACAAGCAGCTGACGCGACACAGCCCGGTCCTCTGGAACGTCGCCTATCTGCCCGCCCTCTACTGGGACGGGCGCGCGGACTCCCTGGAGGCGCAGGCGCGCGGAGCCTGGGCGGGCGGGAACATGGGCGTCGGGGAGGAGAACCTGGCAGCGAAGGCGGCGGAGCTCGGGAAGATCCCGGGTTACGCGGAGCGGTTCGCCGAAGCGTTCCCCGAGGAGGGCGCGACCCCGAAGACCATCGTGCAGGCGCTCAGCGCCTACGAGCGCACGCTCGTTTGCAAGGACACCGCCTACGACCGGTACGCTGCGGGCGACAAGGCGGCCCTCACCGCGGAGCAGAAGGAAGGGCTGTTCTTGTTCATGGGGAAGGCCGGCTGCGGCACGTGCCACGCGCCGCCCCACTTCACCACGGCGGTGGCGGGACAGGGGGTCTTCTTCAACACGGGCGTCGGCATCGCTGGGGTGAAGCCCGAAGACGTCGACGTGGGCCGCAAGAAGGTCACGGAGCGAGACGAGGACTTCGCCGCCTTCAAGCCACCGACGTTGAGGAACGTCACCAAGACGGCGCCCTACTTCCACGACGGCTCCGCGAAGACCCTGCAAGAGGCAGTCCGGTTCATGGCGAGCGGGGGTTACGACAACGAGCACAAGTCCCCGCTGCTCGCCGATCGCGAGCTCACCGAGACGGAGCTCGCCCGCGTGACCGCTTTCCTGGGGGCCCTCGACTGTCCCCAGGAGCTCGAGCGGCCCGAGCTGCCCTGAGGCGCGGCCGGGGCGGCGTACACCGGGCGCCCCGGGGCGAAGCCGGCTCAGCCCCACCCTCAGCCGGGCTCTTCCTCGTAGAAGCGTCCGCCGCCGGACGCCTGCCGCTCGATGGCGGGCGCGGGCGTGAAGCGCGCTCCGTAGCGGCTCCTGTACTGCTCCAGCCGGCTCAGCACCGTCTGCGCGCCGGTAGCGTCCACGTAGCGGCAGGGCCCGCCCAAGTACGGCGGAAACCCGAGCCCGAAGACGGCGCCCACGTCCGCGTCTCGGGCCGATCGCACGATCCCCTCGTCGACGCAGCGCGCCGCCTCATTGACCATCTGGAGCAGGCAGCGCTCCGCCAGCTCCTCCGTCTCCTCGTCCCGGGGGGTCACCCCGAGGACCTCGTAGACGGTCGCGTCCGCCGGGCGACGGCCCTTCCTGTAGTCTTGATCATACAGGTAGAAGCCGCGCTTGTTCTTGCGCCCCAGGCGCTCGTCCTCCGCGAGGCGCGCCATGCCGGGAGCAGGCGCCAGGCGCTCGCCGAAGGCGTCGTGGAGGATCCCGCCGACCTTGGCGCCGACGTCCAGCCCGATCTCGTCGAGGAGCTGCAACGGGCCGACGGGGAACCCCAGCTGCGCCAAGGCCCGGTCGATCGCCTCGACGCGGTATCCCTCCGACAGCGCGTGAGCCGCCTCGTTGAGGAACGCTCCCAGGATGCGCGAGGTGTAAAAGCCAGGGCCATCCCGCACGACGATGACCACCTTGCCCTGCCGTTTACCCAGCTCCACGCAGGTCGCCGTCACCCACGGGGCGGTGCGCTCGCCCACCACCACCTCGAGCAGCGGCATCTTCGCCACCGGCGAGAAGTAGTGCATGCCGATCACCCGCTCCGGACGCCGGGCGCCCTCGGCGATCGCGGCGATGGGCAGCGAGGACGTGTTCGAGGCGAAGATCGTGCGCTCCGAGCCAGCCGCCTCGACGAGCTGTAACAGCTGCTTCTTCAGGTCCAGATCCTCGAACACCGCCTCGATCACCACGTCGCAGGAGGCGAGCCCCGTGTCGTCCGTCGTCGTCGTGACGCGACTCGACATCAGATCGAGCTCATGTCGCGTGATGCGCTTGCGCCGCAGCCGCTCTTCCAGCTCCTCGCGGATCCTGCGGAGCCCGGCGCCGAGCGCGGCGTCGTCTCGCTCCTTGAGCCGCACGAACGTCCCCGCGTTGTGCGTCGACACGTAGGCGATGCCGCTGCCCATCAAGCCAGCGCCCAGCACGCCGACGCGCTCGATGTGCCGGGGACGTTCGTCGCCGTCGACGCCGCGGTCCTTCTTCAGCGCCTGCTGGGCGAAGAAGATCTCCATGAGCCGCTTGGCCACGGGGGTGACCGCCAGCTCGCCGAACGCCTCGGCCTCCGCCTCGAAGCCGGGGCGCGTCCCCCGCTCGAGCCCGACGCGCACGACCTCGAGGATGCGCCTGGGCGCTGGGTAGTTGCCGTGGGTCTTCGCGAGGAGCTTCTTGCGGGCCTGATCGAAGAGGAGCTTTCTCCCCAGCGGGTTCTCCGCCAAGGCCAGCTCTTCGAGCTCGTCCGTGTGAAAGAACTCACGAAATGTATCGAAGGTCTTCTTGGGGCGGGCCACGCGCTCCGCCAAGGTCAGGGCGTGCTGCGCCGCCACCTCCACGAGGATCGAGCTCGGGCAGAGCCGATCGACGAGGCCGGCCTTGTGGGCCCGGCGCGCGTCCAGCTGCTTGCCCGTGAGGAGCAGATCGAGCGCGGTCCGCACCCCTACGAGGCGCGGCAGACGCTGCGTACCCCCGAGGCCCGGCAGGACGCCCAGCTGCACCTCCGGCAGCCCGAGCTTCACCTCTCGATCGGACGCAGCCACACGCCCATGGCAGGCGAGGGCGAGCTCGAGCCCCCCACCCAGGCAGGGCCCCGCGATCGCCGCGACGACAGGCACCTTGCAGCGCTCCACCCGATCCATCGCCTTCTGGCCCGCCCGCGCCAGGGCGACCCCCTGCTCGCGCTCCGTCAGGCCGCGCAAAAGCTTGATGTCCGCGCCGGCCACGAAGGAGCTCGGCTTCCCCGAGGCGATGACCACCGCCCGGACATCGCGGTCCTCGTCGATCTCGTCGAAGGCCTTCGAGAAGTCCTCGGCGAAGGACTCCTTCAAGGTGTTCACGGGCTCACCGGGGATGTCGATGACGAGCACCGCGACGCCGTCCTCCCGCCGCTCGATGCGCAGGGGCCCGCGTCCAGCTTCCGGATGAGGGTCGTTCTCGCTCATGGCGCCTCCAAGACGACCGCGGCGCCGAGACCGCCCGCCGCACAGGCCGTGCACATCGCGAAACGCCCGCCGCGCCGCCGTAGCTCGCGGAGGGTCTGCGTGATCTGGCGGGCGCCGGTCGCCGCGAAGGGGTGCCCCAGGGCGATCGAGCCACCGAGCACGTTGAACCGATCCCAGTCGATGCTCCCGACCGCGCGCGCGCGGCCGAGCTTCTCCCGGGCGAAGCCCTCGCTCTCCAGCGCTTGCGTGTTGGACAAAATCTGCGCGGCGAACGCCTCGTGCATGTCGACGAGATCCATGTCTTCGAGCTGGAGGCCAGCGCGTTCGAGCGCCAGCGGCGCGGCGAAGGCAGGCCCCATCAACAGCTGTCCTCCCGGATCCACCGCCGTGAAGGCATAGGATCTCAGGTAGCCCAGGGGCTCCCGCCCCTCGCTCGCGGCCTTCTCCCCGTTCATCAACACGATGGCGCTGGCCCCGTCCGTCAGGGGGGAGCTGTTGCCCGCCGTCACGGTGCCATAGCTCCGATCGAACACCGGGCGCAGCCGCCCGTAGTCCTCCAGGTTCGAGCTCTTTCGGACCAGGTTGTCCTCCGCCACCGCGGAGAACTCCGGAGGCACGTAGAGCTTCATGACCTCTTCGCGCAGCCGACCATCTTCCCAGGCCCGGGTCGCGAGCACGTGGCTCCTATGCGCGAACTCGTCCTGGGCTTCGCGGGAGATGCCGTTCTCCTTCGCCATCTTCTCGGCGCTCTCGCCCATCGTCAGCCCGGTGGTCGGCTCCTTCAGAGCGGGAGGCACGGGCACCAGGTCCGTCGGTTTGAGATCCGTGAAGGCGCGCACCCGCTCCGCCAACGAGCGCGCGCGGCTCGCCTTGACCAGGGCGCCCGCCAGCTTCTTGCTCACGGCGATGGGCGCGTCGCTGACGCTGTCGGCGCCTCCAGCGATGCCGCACTCCACCACGCCCGCGGAGATCGCCTGCGCCACGTTGACCACGGACTGATAGCTCGTCGCGCAAGCCCGGGACACGCTGTACGCCTCCACCGACTTCGGCAGCCCCGACCCCAGCACGATCTCCCGCGCGATGTTCGGTGCGCTGAGGGAGGGCACCACCTGGCCGAACACCACCTGATCGATGTCAGTGGCCCGGAGGGCCGCGCGCGCCAACAGCTCCCCGACCACGGCGATCCCCAGGTCCAGCGCGGTGAGCCGCGCATAACCAGTTCGCTCTTTTTGGAAGGGGGTACGCAGGCCCGCCACGATGGCGACACGACGGCTCCCGTTGGTCTTGGACATTCCCGGTCGATCCTCCCTGCGGTCCAAGTGTGCCCGGGCGTGGGCACCCTCCAGCTCACCAGAGCATGGCGACGCGACGTGTCAAGATGGTCAGGCGCGCCCTCGCCGGACCATGCTAAGACGCGGGCTGAGATGTTCACGGACCGCCCAGAGCCCGGCTGGCCGAAGCCGAGTTGGCCACAGACTGGTTGGCCCGAATCCCGCTGGCGAGCGACGGAGCTCACGATCGTGGCGTGGGGTGTCGGCGGGGTGCTGCTGCTGCTCGGCCAGGCCATTTGGCGGCTCACTCCCATCGCCCTCGACGCCATCCACGGGGGACTCACGGCGGGCCAGATCGCCATCTGCATCGCGTGGATCGCCGTGAACGGGTACGCCGAGGGTTATCGCGCGTTCCAGCTCCGCTTTTCGCCCCGCGTGGTGGCGAGAGCACTGCACCTCGCTCGACATCCACGCCCGCTGCACGTGGCCTTGGCGCCGTTGTTCTGCATGTCGTTCTTTCACGCGACCAGCCGCGGACGCGCCGTCGCTTGGGGCGTGACGCTCGGGGTCATCGGTGCGGTCGTGCTCATCCGTTATCTCCCACAACCTTGGCGCGGCATCCTCGACGCCGGGGTGGTGGTGGCGCTGGCCTGGGGAGCCCTGACGCTCATCGCCCAGACGCTCTGGGCGCTCCGGGGGCGGGCCCCCCGCGCCGACGCGCAGCTCCCGGAGACGATCCCCGCAGCGCGAGACGCCGCCGCGGCCGCCCGCTGAGCACTGCGCCCGCTGAGCACTGCGCCCGCTCGGCCCCTCAAGCGCTCTCCCGAGCCCCCCGACCGTAAGCTCCCCTGCGCAGGCCCGGGAGATCTACGGCGTTGTGCACCCCGCTCTCCTCGATGGGGTCACTGAAGCGCACGGAGACCGTCTGCGATCGCCCTTCGAGCTCGCAGGCGAGGTCGCCAGCGAGGACCATCAACTCCTCGCGCGAGCGAGCGTCGACGCCCCAGGTGCTCCAGCAGGCGCCGGACAACACGAGCTGCCCCTCCGGGCTCAAGCGCTCGAGCAGGGCGGCGCAGAGCTCGTGCCGAACGCGCAGCTCCGGGGCGCTCGCAGGTGACGACGCGGCGTACACCACGCCGACCAACGCGATGCCCCGCTCGTGGAGGGATCGCGCGCGACGCAGCACGCGCGCCGCAAAGCCGTCGATGGACTCCGAGCCCGGCTGGACCTCCACCATGGAGTTCGGCGCGCGCCGTTGCAGCTCCTTCACCCACACCGGCCAGCTCGCCCCCGCTTCCATGATGACGAGGGTAGTCGCCCGCTCGGCGTCCGGCTGCACCGACATCGACCGCTCGACGATGGCCGACTCGCGATCTCCCGAGGGCGGCGTGGTCGCGACCCACGAGTCTCGCGGAACGTGGACTCCAGAGAGCTCATCGTGAGAGCGGCCCTGTTCATCGCCGCCCTGTAGGTCCCGGCCCTGGTCGTCGAGGCCCTGGTCATCGCCGCCCTGGTCGTCGCGGACAATCCGGCGCACTCCTGTGTCTCCGTCTCGTGTCTCTCTGTCGCGCGTCTCCCTATCCCGCATCTCCGCGTCCACGACGCTCGTGCGTTTCCCTCTGCTCGGCGCGGCCTTGTGCAACACGTTCTTCAGCTTCACGTCTCCCCCAAAACCCACCCGCAAAGACCGATTCTCTGCGGTGGTGCAACGCTGCCCGTCTATCGGCTCGTTTTCCCCAGCCGATAACTGGGTAAACCCCCGCGGCAGCGACCTATTCCCTTCCGTCCCCCGTCGTCTCCAAACCTGTCGGGCAGCAGACCGGAGAGGGCGCACCTCACAGGCTTCCTCTCCGCCGACCTTCGCTCCGGCCCCCGCCGAAACGTCCCCATCCGCAGTCCATCGAACCGCGGCGAGCCAGCCACAGTGGGCCGACCACGAGCACGATGACGAACGGGAGGCGCAGCTACTCCTCCCCCTCGCCGCCAGCCCCTCGCCACCGGTGAGCACAAGGATGGCCGATGCACCCCTCCTTCGTCAAGGGGAGATCCGATGAAAACGCTCGCGTCCGAAGCCCCCCGCGCCCCACATAGATGTCCAGGATCGAGCCAATTTTACGAGGGGAAGTCCGTTCCTGCCGTTAGCTCATACTGAGACAGCTTCACGCTCTCGTCACCCGCCATCTTGCTCGCTGCTCATGACACCTCACGGCATCGGCAGCGCTCCCCACCGTCGCGCCCGCCCCCGCTTCAGACCAGGACCTGTGGGCCAGACTTCCAAGCCGGCCCTTGGGCCCAAGCACAGCCCCCGGCTCGCACGTGGTCGGCCGGCCGCAACGACCGGTCCGTCGACCTACGTCGTGGACTCACCTCGGAGGGCCTGCGCCGAAAGCGGCGTCGAGGGCCGGCGTCGAGAGTTGGTGTCGAAGGCCGGCTCAGCCGTAGCTCATGCCCATGGCATGGAAGCCTTTGTCCACGAAGACCACCGTCCCCGTGATCCCGCTCGCGAGGGGGCTCGCTAGGAACGCGGCCACGTGCGCGACCTCGTCGAGCGTCAGCTTTTCTTGGAGGGGGGCGTGCTCCGCGTAGTGCTCGATGTACTCACCGATGATACCGGTGGCGCTCGCGGCGCGCGTGGCGCACGGTCCTGCCGAGATCGTGTTTACGCGGACGTCGTAGCGACGACCTGCCTGATAGCTCAGGTAGCGTGTGTCACTCTCGAGGGCCGCCTTGGCCGCGGACATACCGCCGCCATAGCCGGGGATGACCTGCTGACTCGCAAGGTAGCTCAACGAGAGGACCGAGCCGCGCTTCCGCATCAGCGGGCCGAAGCGGCTCACGAGGCTCACGAGAGAGTACGCGCTGACGCTGAGCGCTGCCAGATACCCCTTCCTGCTCGTGTCGAGCACGTCTTTGGCGACCTCGGGACCATTGGCCAGGGAGTGCACCAGGATATCGAGAGAGTCGTCCCCGAAGTCCGATTGCCAGGCCCGCGCCAACCCACCGATCGAGAAATCCCCGCGCTCGGCGTAGCGCTTGTTCGCGCGGATTTCCTCGGGCACGTCGCTCATCTCGTCGTAGGCGGCGTCGAGGGCATAGATGCGCTCGAACTCGAGCAAGCTCCCGTCCGAGAGGCGTCGGGCGTCGTCGAACTTGCCGCGCTTGAGCATGGTCTCGAAGATCCCCATCGCCGGGGGCCATGAGGCCACGCTCACCAGCGCGCCCGCCTCGGCCAGGGCCTTCGCTATCGCGAACCCGAAGCCGCCTGCGTCTGCAACGCCCGCCACCAACGCCCGCTTGCCGCTCAGATCGATTCCCAGCATTTCGACGGCTTTTTCGTCGGCCCGGGCCAGCAAGGCAAGGGGCTGCACGGGAAATTCGAGTTTCGCCCTCAGGAAGGCGTCCGTCTCCGCCTGGAGTCTTCCTCCCAGGGCGGCCTCCCAGGGCGGCCGCACAACGCCGCGCGCCGTCCCGCCCTCTACTTCCGCGACGTTTCCAGCTCCCCCCGTCGAGCTCAGCGCGGGACTCGGCCTGCTGACGCGCCCCCCAGCGGCCGTTGTGATGGAAGTAGGCGACACACAGGGCGTGGTAACGGAGCCTGACAACGGAGCCTGGTGGCGGAGACGGTAGCGGAGCGCTTAGGGAAGCGCGGTCGGAGAAGGACGGAGGCTCTGGGCTGGAGGTCGCGTGCGGGCGTCCGGCCGCGGTCTGCGGTGCTCGCCCGGTCAGTTCAAGTCTTCGGGAGCCAGCTCGGGCGTCTGCAGCGGACGCGCGATGAACACCCAGCGCTCCCGACCGTCGATCCCCATCACCTTCACGTGCTCGTCCGGCAGAGCCAGCAAAGTCAGGGAGGGGCTCTCCCCCAGGTCCATGGCGACCAAGTCCATCGAGTGCAGCAACTGGAGCGCTCCGACGAAGTGGGACGGCGGCGCTGGCACGCGATTCACCAGGTCTTGCATCGACAGGGTCCCGCTCTCGAGCAGCTCATCGACGATGGCTTGGCCCACGAGGTATACTCTGCGGCGGCGCGGCTCCAAGCTGGTCCACACCTCGGGCGGCAACCTGAGCGGCGGCGACGACGTGCTGGGCTGTTCGGGTGCGCGTGTGTGACCCATGATGGCCTCCGTACCGACGATGTCGGCTCTGGTGGGCGAGCCCGCCGCGTGCAGCGATTGCCGCGCGCCGCCAAACCACGCCCCATCCCTTCGGCTCCATGTTCAGCCTAACCCTCCGGCCCAACCGGGCAACGTCGGGCGTGGCGTGGGTTGGTCATCGTGTCCGAGAAAACCAGGCGTTCTTCCGTGCTTTCAGGCCGGTGCGACCGCGTCTTTTTTTGGGCAATCGCCTGTACGATTCCGCCGAGCGTGCGTGTGTGAGCTCCGGGCGCGTGACCTGACGAAAGCTCATGCTACACCCGGGGGGCTTGTGTTGGTCTAGCGTGCACCTCCCCGAACCAGGCGAAGCCCCTCACCTACCCTCGCGAGCGCATCCTCGTTGCGAGCGAGCCGCTGCGGCCAGCGCGCGGCTGGAGCGTCTGGTTTCCGGCGACGCTCCGTGGGCAGCCTGGACGCCGAGCTCTCGCGCTGCGCGACGCAGCCTCGCCACGCTCCGCGCCTTCACCACGCTGAGCGTCATCATCACGACGCAGCTCGCCTGCGCCCCGGTGAACGATCGAGCCCACGAACGCTCGGAGGGCCATCGCTCGGCCTCCCTGGCTCCGTCTCCGCGCGGCGCCGCGAACGAGTCAGACGCCGCGACGCCGCTTGCAGCCTCCCCGGTTGCTCCTCCTCGCGTGGCCGGACCCGTGGTGCTGACGCCGATCGAGGTGACGCCGCCCACCCATCCCCTGACCGAGCTCGACGATTTCGCCCTCGCGGGCCTGATCCGGACCCGCACCGCCGAGCTCGGCTCCGTCTCCCTTGGCCGCCCCAACCGGGGAGGACTCTTCAACGGCGTTCAGATGTCGGACGGGCCCTTGTGGCACCTGGAGGAGCCGAGCAACGCCTGGGGAACACGGGAGACCGTAGACTCGATCCGACACGCCATCGAGCGCGTCGAGTCGGACCACCCCGGCTCCCCTCCCTTGCACATCGGCCACGTCAGTCGGAAGCGCGGAGGTTGGCTGAGACCCCACCGGAGCCATCAGTCCGGCAGGGACGTCGACCTCGGCTACTACTATCAGGACGGACCCCGCTGGTACGCCCCGGCGACCGCGCAGAACCTGGATCGGCCCCGCACCTGGTCGCTCCTGATGGGGCTCCTGACGCAGGGCAACGTGGAGTACGTGTTCATCACCCGGGACGTGCAGACGCTGTTGGTCGAGCACGCGCGAGAGCAGGGCTTCGAGGAGAGCTGGCTCGCGGAGCTGTTCGATTCCGTGCCGGCATCATCCGGGACGGGGAGGAAGCTCGGGGCGTCTCAGCCCCTCGTCCGTCATCGCCGCGGCCATCACACGCACCTGCACGTGCGCTTCCACTCGGACACCGCCTGCGAGACGGGCCGCCGTTCCTTCACGCTCCTGCGCAAGAACGGCAAGCTCTGAGCCTGAAGCTGAGCGCGGCGCGCGCCGGATTTGACAAGACCCAGACCCGGAGTGAACTTGCGTCGCATGACGGGACCAGCCCCCCTGGAAAAGCTCGTCGCCGGCATGCAGCTGCTGGTGAACGGCGATCATGTCGTCTCCGTGGACGCGGACCTCGCGGCGCGCTTCGCCCCGGGCGATAGCCTGGCGGCCGTCGGCGGCGACCTCCTCCACCTGCCCCGCGCCCAGCGCGAGATCGCCCGGCAGGCCGTCGACCGCGCCACCGCGGCCTTCGCTCGCATGGGAGACGTGGACGCGGACAGCATCAGCGAGTTCTTCCGGCTCTTCGCCGGGCGCTTGGCGGACGAGCAGGTGTGGAGCCGTGTCCTCGACGCGAACGGACGGGACATCGAGGCGGCCCAGGCGCGGGGCCGCTCCACGACGCGGCTCGAGGCCACCCCGGCGATGCGTGAGGGCATGATCGCCGGCCTGCGCGGCTGGGCAGAGGCGGACTCGCCGCGGGGCAAGGTGATCGAACGGGTCGACCACGGCAGCTGGTCCGCCGAGCTCGTCGGCGCCGAGCTCGGCGTGGTCGCCTTCGTGTTCGAAGGACGCCCCAACGTCGTCGCCGACGCCACCGGCGTGCTGCGGGGCGGGAACACCGTTGTGTTTCGGATCGGCCGCGACGCCCTGGGCACCGCTCGTACCATCCTCGAGCTCGCCACGCGCCCGGCGCTGCGCGCGGCGGGTCTGCCCGAGGACGCCGTGACCCTGGTGGACAGCAGCGAGCACGCCGCGGCCTGGGCTCTGTTTTCCGATCGCCGCCTGGCGCTCGCAGTGGCCCGAGGCTCCGGCGCCGCGGTGGACACCCTCGGGCAGCTCGCCCAGAGCGTCGGCGTCCCCGTGAGCTTGCACGGCACCGGGGGCGCCTGGCTCGTGCTCGACGGGGACAGCTCCCAGGAGCAGGTGAGCCAGACCGTCCTCGACTCGCTGGATCGAAAGGTCTGCAACACGCTCAACACGTGCTGCGTGCTGCGCGCCGCCGCAGACCGCCTGCTGCCCGCGGTCCTCGACGGGCTGCGTCGCGCCGGTGAGCGTCGGAAGACGACGTTCAAGCTGCACGTAACGGACGCCGCGCGTCCGTTCGTGCCCGAGGAGCTGTTCACCAAGCGCGTCCTGGTGGATCGCGAGGATGGCTCCCACGAGGAGCTCCAAGCCGAACCCATCGCCGTGACCGAGCTCGGTCGGGAGTGGGAGTGGGAGAACACCCCAGAGATCACCCTGCACGTCGTCGACTCCGTCGACGAGGCCGCGGCCAGCTTCAACGAGCACAGCCCGCAGTTCGTCGCGTGCCTGCTCGCCGCCGATCCCGCCCAGCACGAGCGCTTCTATCAGCGCGTGAACGCGCCCTTCGTCGGCGACGGCTTCACCCGCTGGGTCGACGGGCAATACGCCCTGCGCCGGCCCGAGCTCGGCCTGTCGAACTGGCAGAACGGGCGACTCTTCGGGCGCGGCGGTGTGCTCAGCGGGGACAGCGTGTTTACGGTTCGCACCCGCGTGCGAGGCACCTCCTCGGGGCGCCCGCGGGGCTGAGGGCTCGCGGGTCGAGGGCCCTGAAGACTCGAAACGCCTGCGCCACCTTGGGGCAGGCGTTCTGCCGGCTGCCGTGGTGCGCTCGACGGACCTCCACGCCACGGCGCGGACGGCGCGGCACGGACGGCGCCGCAGCGCAGAGCGGAAA
>JAEWOQ010000537.1 GCA_023460875.1 Pseudomonadota bacterium | reverse complement strand
CCTTGCGCGCGCTCTGATCAACCGACCGGCCCTCATACTTGCCGATGAACCGACGGGCGCCCTTGACCCGGACACGAGGAGTCGCGTGGCGGACGTCGTGTTCAGCGCGCCGAAGCGTTGGCACTGCGGTTTGCTGGTCGTGACCCATGACCCAGCGATCGCGCAGCGCGCCGACCGCGTCGTGCAGCTCGCCGGCATCGCGCACGTCGCGCCCCTCGGGACGGCCCAGAGGTGAAGCCCCTGATCGGTTTCGGAGCGAAGACGAGGACGGCCTCTCGCTTCGAACCGCTGCGCGGAATCATGCTCGGCGCATCGGTTGCCATCTTCGCTCTTGCAACCTCCGGCCTCGCGGGAGTGTACGCGACCTACAGCGGCTGGGACTCACGGGCTGAGGCCCGAGCTCCGCGGAACACCGCCCTCTACACCGAGGAGCCGGTGCGCTTCCTATGGGATAGCACGCTCGATCGAGCACCGAACGACCTTCCCGTTGATGTCGTGTTCCTCGATCGCGCAACTGCTGACGCTCCGCTGCCACCGGGGCTCGCACAGTGGCCCGCCAACGGGCAGGTGATGATCTCGCCTCGCCTCGCGGACGAGATGCACCTCGGCACTGGTGACGAGTCAAGGTGGGGCACCGTCGCCGGAGCGATCGATGCGGAGGGACTCCTCGATCCTGGCGAGAGGCTCGTCTACGTCGGCGCGACCGGCCTGCTCGACGGCACCCCCTCCGCGGTCGCCGCCTCGGGCTACGGCACGACGCGCTTCTCGCCACCTTCGCTGTTGCTGTACCGAAAGCCGCTTGCGCTCTTCTACGGCATCACACTGTCCTTCGCCGTTGCTCCCGCTATGTGGCTCCTCATGACATCGCTCGCAGTCGGCGGTGGAGCCCGGGCGCGGCGGGTACGCCTCTTGACACTCCTCGGAGCCAACCGCCGGCAGGTGCGCGCGGTCCTCTGGGGGGAAGCGCGCCTTCCGTGGGTTGTCGGTGCCATTTCGGCGCTCGTCGTCATTGCCTCGGGCTTCATGTGGGGACTTCCGCTCCCGGGGGCATCGTTCCACGTTGAGGCCCGGGACCTGCGATCCGCCTTCCTGGCTGTCGCCGTCGCGGCACTCGTCGGCCTCGGCGGCTCTGCCCTTGCCTGCCGCTCGCGGCGGAGCCTCACGCTGCCACGGAGCTCCAGGAGCCGGACAAGCCGTCAGTCCCGTCAATCAGCGCTCATCGCGTGGCTTCCACTCGTTCTCGCCTCGCTCAGCGTCGTGGCTCAGAACGTTCTTGTGGCCGCCCATCGCATGGAGGCAGTGATAGCCGCCGTCCTCGTGGGCTCCCTGGTCACGCTGGCCTCCGTGCCCGCCGCCATGGAACAGTGGGGCGTTCGCATCGGATCTCGGTCCCGCGCGGAAGCGTGGGAGAGCGGTTCAGCGGGCCAATTGACGGGGGCCGCTCAGCTCGCGGACCGCCCCCGCCCGGCAGCGCGTTTCGCGGCCACCTGCGTGATTCTGATGGTGATCTCCACGGCAATCTTCACCACGCTCACGACCTACAGTGACGAGGCCCGAAACGCTCGCGCTCTCCAGGCGCAGCTCGGCGATTCGATTGCCATCGTCACTCCATTTCACCAGAGATCCGCCGAGGCATGGAGCGCGGGCCTCGAGAGCCTACGAACCGAGTACTACGTCGCGGCACTTCGCGTGCAGAACGACGGGAGCGAGGTCTTGATCGGGGATTCCGCCGACCTCGCTGGCCTCGGCGTAGCCACGGAAGGCGTTGAACCGGCGTGGGCTTCGTACATTTCGACGGTAGGAGGACAGCCCGCCATCCTCATGGGCGAGATCACCCCTGATCCGACTTCTCAGACAACCCTCGTGGTCGGCAGGCGCGACGGGGCACCGGTCGCCCTTGAGCCTCTTCGTCAGATGCTCGCGCATGTGACGGCTCCGGGCTGGTTCGCCGAGTTCCCGGGTGACGGCTGGCTCGGCGGCGCCCGCGTCGACGAGGACCAAGCGCGTTGGGTCGTCTGGTTCGGCGCGCTCGCCTTGATCATCTCGCTGATGGCACTGTGGACGAACTACACGAACGAGTTACTTCGCGTGGTCCGTTCCCTCCTTGCACTTCAGTTGATGGCACCCTCGGCGAAGTTCGTGCGGAGCGTGGTTGGCTGGCGGGTGCTCGCTCCCGTGGTTGCTTCGATTGCCGCGGGAGCGATCCTTGCGACGATCCTCTCGCTACCGCCTGACGGAGGAGGCAACATGAACCTCCCGATCGGGTTCGTCGCGACGTGCGCAGCCGTGATCTCGCTCAGCGGGGTGGTCGCGTGGCTCATCACGGTGCGCTCCGCTCTCTCAGCGGCGCGGAGGTTCACCCTGGGCGCTCCCGACGAGTAGGCAGACCCGGCTGCGCCCTGCCAGCGCCGCGGCCTGGAACTGCGACGACGCCCGATCCACGATCATGGCTCCGCGAAGACCCACCCGAGCGCGCCGAGGTCGTAGTGCCCCTCAGCGTCGGGGTCCAGACGGTCGACCGAGTCGGCGTCAGGCTGTTCATCCGGACCAAGATCGATCGACGGCCAGACGAACGCGGTATCGCCCTCCCACCGGTAGCCGTCCCCCGTCGCCTCGAGGAGTGACGCCAGCGTCGACCGCGTGACGACCGGCGTCGCGAATCCGTTCCAGGGATCTCCGAAGCGCACTGCGGGCCATGTCGCGTCGTGCCCTTCGAGGGTGAACCGCGGCTGATCCATGCGGCCATCGTGGTGGCCTCCCCGCGCTGGCGCCAGCTTCGACCTCCGCCCTTGTGGACGAAGCGCGCCGACCGGAGGCTGTGCACTCGCTACGCTCCCCGTGTGCGAGGCGGCGTCGGGGGCGAGTCGCTCTTCGATCTACCCGACGCGCCGGACACCCCGGCCGACGAGCCCGACCTCGAGCGGATCGTCCAGGAGATCACGGAACCGGAAGACGACGGCGCCCTCCGGGAAGTGGCGCAGTGGTTCCTCCGGCAGGACCCGGACGGCGAGCGCTTCGCGACGGTGCTCCGCGAGTCGCTCGACCAGGTCCTCGACGGTCCTCGCACGATGCGTTTCCGTTACGCCGACCTCAGGAAGACGGAGAAGACCCACGTCGGCACGATCGTCGAGATCAACCTCGGCAAGGAGTTCGACCTCGAGGACGGGGTCGCGATGGACTACCGCGTCGCGGGTCATGAGGTCGACTGCAAGTACTCGATGTTCTTCGGCGGCTGGGAGCTCCCTCTGGAGTCTCTCGGGCACCTGGTCCTGCTGACCTGGGCGGACGACGACGCCAGCCGGTGGTCCGCAGGGCTCTGGCGGGTCGACCCCCGCCACCTCGGCCGGGGAGCCGGCAACCGGGACCGTAAGAAGAAGATGCTGAAGTCCGGGCACGAGCGCGTGGTGTGGCTCTGGCGGGACCGCAACCTCCCCGAGAACCTCCTCCTTCACCTCCCACCGGCCGTCGTCGAGCGCATCTTCGCCCCGAAGAGCGGTCAGCAGCGCATCAATGAGCTCTTCCGGTCGGTGCAGCACCGCATCATCCGCCGCGACGTGGTCCTGACCGTCGCACAGCAGAAGGACGGTCCGCGGCGTGCCCGCATGGCACGCGAGGCCAAGTACCTCGGCGGTGAAGGCATCATCGTGCTGGGCCACTACGAATGGGATGTCGCAGTCGCTCGGGCGCTCGGACTCCCTGTGCCCAGGAGCGGCGAGTGGGTCTCGGCGCGCGTTGCACCCGCCGAAGCCCCGGGAGCGCCGACCTTCGAAGCGGAAGGCGTCTTGTGGCGCCTCGCGGAGTCCGATGAGTGGGTGTCGGCAGCCCCGAGGGTTCCGCGCAGCCGCACCCTCGGCGAGACGGACTGAACCGGGCTGGACTGATTCCCTGAGGCGGATCCACAACCCGCCCAAGGCTCCTCCCGTCCACAAGAGCGCGTCGCGTTGGGGGAGACAGCCGGCGAACGTGGATGATGTGTCGGAGGCGGCTGCTTGACTCCCCTCAGCGTGCGCGGCCCGTCCGGGCGGGCGGCTGTGTGTACCGGGCGACGGAGGACCACGATGAGAGAACTGCGCACCTTGGACC
>JAEWOQ010000536.1 GCA_023460875.1 Pseudomonadota bacterium | reverse complement strand
CTCTGCGGGCGCGCCCGACCAAGGCCGCCGCCGCGAGGGGCACCGCGAGCCAAGACAGGGTGCGCCGAGGGGGGAACAGCGCCCGGATTTCCCAGGGGAAGAAGCGGCCGCTCATGGTGTCTCCGGGGAGGAGAGGCGAGCTTGGCGTTGCAAGCGCGTCAGCTCGTGGAGCTCACACTTCTCGGCGAGCACCGCCGTTTGGATCGCATCGACGAGCTCGTCCGCGTCGGCGCCCCGGACCCAGAGGTCTCGAGGGAGCAGCTCGTCGTAACGGAGCCCGGTGACCGTCGGATGATCCACGAGCCGCGCTGCCAGCGCGCGGGCGCCGCTGCTCCGCACGAGGTACTCGGGCGGAGGCGCCTCCGCCCGCTCGGCGCGAGACAGGGACCAGGCCGGGGTGCCCAAGCGCGCGGCGACCCGCGGATCGGTGGTGGCGCAGATGACGATGCAGCCCGCCTCTCGCCAGCTCTGGATGCGCGCGAGGATCCGAGGCTCGTCCACGGGCGGCCCGATTCGGGTGGGCTCGTGGAGCACGGCGACGAGGGGCGCGGGCTGAGCGATGGCGATCGCCGCGGCCAGCAGGCGCCGCTCCGTCGGGTCGAGGTGTTCGGCGCGGCGCCCGCGCCATGCCTCGAGGGGAGGCTCGAGGTTGGTGACGTCCACACCGAGCAGGGAGCCCACCCGGTGGAGGTGCTCCTCGACCGTGGGCCCCACCAGCTGGGGCTCCGAGCCCAACACACTGGCGATGCGGCGCCGCGTGGGCGGGTGGTGGTGTGGGCGGTGGCCCTGGATGTGCAGGGTGCCTCGGCGGGGGGCGGCGACTCCCGCCACCAGCGCGCAGAGCTCCTCGAGGCTGGCCTGGGCGAGGGGCTCCTGGGCGTCGGCGAAGAACGTGTGGACGCCCGCCTCCAGGGTCGTGTGGAGGGTGTAGCCGTTGCGGAGGCGCACGCCCTGGAAGGTGACGCTGGCGGTAGTCGTCGCCGCGGCCGCGGTCATTGGAGCCAGCCCCCCAAGGCGATGAGCCCGTCCAGCAGCCACCCGAAGACCCCCGGCACGCTGGGGATCGCGGAGAACCAGAAGCTGGCGAAGTAGGGCAGGAGCACCAGGAGGGCGAGGGTGGCGCGCGGGTGACCCGGCGTGAGCTGCCGCGCCAGCGAGCCGAGGGCCGCCAGCACCCCGCCCAGCAGCGTCGCGTAGGCGGCCACCGCGGGCAGCAGCAGGGCGCGGGACAGGAGGAGAGAGGTGCTGGGGCTGAGGGCGACGCTCATGCCCAGGGGCAGCAGCGTGATCAGGAACATCGCCAAAGCGAGCCGCACGGCCACCCCGACGCTCCACAGCACGCCCAGGTCGCTGGTCGAGAACCCCCGCTCGCGGGCGAGGGTGTCCGCCATCGGGCTGACCGCGCCCGGGCCGAAGAACGCCCATGCGCCGAAGCCTCCGATGAGCCAGGAGGCGTAGGCGAGCACCCGGATGGCGAGGATGTCCGTCGCGTCCGCCGCGCTGGTGCGCGCCAACACGGCGATCAGTGGGGTCGAGAGGAGGGCGAGGGAGGCCCCGCTCCACAGGGCGCTGCGGAACGCGCGGCGCTGCGAGCCACCGCGGGTGACCAGCCGGGCCAACGCCCAGGGGCCCCGCCAGGTGGGGCTGGGGGGCCCGAGCTCGAGTGGTGCGCTCATTTCGAGGTGGCCATCCTAGAGCGAGCAACGGTTTGCCGAAAGGCAAGGCGTTGGTCGCGACCAGAAGAAGACTAGAGGGGCGGTTGGCGAGCAAGCCTGAGGCTTGTCTGAGCCCATCAGGCCCCCCGCAAGGGGTTGGGGCCTGCTGGGCAGCTCCGCACCCCGCTCTTTTTTCGTTTGCCAGGGGCGCCACTGCCAGGGATGCTCCCGCTCGCCATGAGCGAAACTCCCCGCTCGCCCAGATCCCGTACGACGTCGGGGACGTGGTCCGAAGACCAGCTGAACGCGCCCTCGCGCCAAACCGTGGGCATGTTGACCGTCGTCGCGGCGACCACGCTCATCGCGTGGGCGGCCGGCCGTGCTGCTTGCAACTACCACGAGCCAGGAGAGAGTCTCTCCCCCAAGGAGGTCTCCTTGGAGGCCCGCACCCGGGACGAGAAGGGCGTCGCGTTCGAGCTGGCTCAGCGCTGGGCCACTGCGGATTTCTCGATCGCGAAGCAGCTGGTGGCGGGCGAGCTCGCGAAGGCGGTCGAGGCAGACGAGCAGGCTTGCCAGGAGGGAGGCTGCGAGGGGCGGCGGCAGGCCGCCGAGGTGACCCGATCGGTAGCGGCGGTCTTGCGGCGCAGCCCGACGAACGCGTTCGTGCGGGTGCGCACCGTAGGTGTCCCCGGCGACGAGCTCGACCGTATCTACGAGCTCGACCGCATCGACTCTTCCTGGAAGGCGACCCGAGAGCTGGCCGCAGGAGCACCTCTCCCGCCCCTGAAGGAGCCGCCACCCCCGGCGCTGCGCGCACCTCAGGAGTCCGCTGATCAGCCGCCAGGGCCGCCAGCCACCCCAGCGCGGCCGGCACCAGCGCGGCCGGCACCACCGCCCCGCGCCGCGCCGCCGAATCCCGCGACGCCGAGTCCTGCGACGCCGAATCCCGCGACGCCGAGTCCTGCGACGCCCTGAGCGTTCCTGGACAACCGCCGTCCGAAAGGCACTTCCAGGGGTAAGACGAGCTGCCCTGCGCTCTGCCGGGCACTCACGGGGGCAAGAGCCGCTTGCCGAGGAGCCAGCCCAAGCCGACGAGGGCGGCCAGGGTGAGGCCATGGCCCACGCCCATGTGCCACCCTTCGGCGTTCGGACAGGCGAAGCCGATGCCCACCGATCCCACCAAGCCGCCGAGCAGCCCGACCAACGCCCCGGAGAGCCCTGGACTGAACGGGTCCGTGCGGCGCCAGAGCAGCATGATGCCACCGCTGACGAGCGCGCCGATCCCGAGTGCCAAAGAGCCGCAGGGCAGGATGCGCCAGACCTGTTCCGTGCGGAAGAAGTCCGTCATCGGCAGCGTGTGCTGGCTCACGAACATCAAACCACCGCAGAAGGCGATCGGTAGGACGAACAGCATGGCCCAACGGGCGCCCGCGCTGGCATGGCAGGTCCCGGTGCGACCGAGCCCCAGCAGGAGCACGGCGCCGAGCACTCCACCCCAGGCCGCCGTCCCGAGGAGCACGGCGTTCAGCGTGTCTGGGCCGCGGGCACCAACGATCCAGAGCAGCAGCACGGTGCCGGCCCCGAGCAGCGCCGACGAGGCGAGGCGAGCGCCGCGGGACAACCCACGTCGGGGCCGCAGATCCTTGGTGCAGCGCGAGCACACCACCGCGCGCAGCTCTGGCGACGGCTCGAGGTTCGTGCGCGCCTGGAGCTGAGCGAGGCTCTCGCTGATCGAGTCTTCGGAGTTCACGGGGACCCCCGCCGGAATCGCTCCAGCTCGCTCCGCAGCTGGTTGTAGCCGCGGTGCACCCGCAGCTTGACGGCCGTCTCGGTGGTCCCGAGGACCTGCGCGGTCTCCGCGACGGACAGGCCAGTGAATTTCGTCAGCTCGATGGCCTCGCGGTAGTTGTCGGGGAGTCGCGCGAGGGCCCGCTCGAGGGACTCGGCCACGTCGATGGGCACTTGATCGGGCTGCGGCTTGGGTTCAGGTACCACGCCATCGAAGGTCAAGTCTTCGTGTCTCGCTTTGGCACGTCGGCGCTCGTCATAAAAGGAGCGGCGCGCGATCGCCAGCACCCAGGGCAGCACCGGGGCCCCGCGAAGATAGCTGTCCCGGGCGCGGTGGACTTTGGCGAAGGTGACCTGCACCAGATCTTCGGCGCGCTCCCGGTCTCGGGTCAGCCGCAACAGGTAGTTGTAGAGCTTCGGAGCCACCTGGTGGAACAGCTGCTCGAAGGCGTCGCCATCGCCGTCGACGTAGCGCTCCATCAGCTCCTGGGCGGGAGCCTGCTGCGGCGGGTCCTTCGCGGGCTGTTGCCCTGCAGGACCCTGCCGAGCGGAGCCGGTGCCCGGCGGAGCTCGTACGTCATCCACCGGGCGCAGTCCTAGTACGCCCCCCGAGACGTGACCACCGACGCCGAGGTAAGACACCAGACCTGGTACGCGCCGCCTGGCCCCGAGGTTTCGGTCCTGGCCGCAGCGGCGCGCCCGGGTCCGTGGCTGGTCAGATCAGTTCCTTCAAGTCGAGCATTTCTTCGACGTCGGGCATGATCACCAGCTCGACGCGCCGGTTGGCCTGGCGCCCCTCGTCCGACTCGTTCTCTCCTACTGGATCCGTCTCGCCGTAACCCGCGGCGTGGAGCTGGTTGGGGTTGAGCCCACCGCCGCTCTCCTTCTCGTCCACGGGAGCGATGAAGTAGAGGAGCACCTGCCGGGCGCGCATGGCGGACAGGCCCCAGTTGTCGCCGAAGCGTCCTCCCTTGAGGGGCACGTCATCCGTGTGCCCAGCCACCTGGAAGTACCGATTCTGCAAGGCCTTGTCCGTCCGGATCACCTCGGCCACGGCGGCGATGACTTCCTTGCCTTCGTCACGCAGCTTGTCCTGCCCGGACGCGAACAGCACGTCCCCCGGGAGGCGGATCACCATGCGGTTGCGGCGGATCTCGACCTTGAGGCCCATGTTGACGAGCTTCTGCAGGCGCGACCGGAGGGTCTCGAAGCGGGTCTTGATGCGCTCGAGCTGCTCCGCTCGGCGCTTGTACTCCTCGAGCGCCTGCTGGAGCTCCGTCAAGCTCGCGGCGAGCTGCTCTTTCTCGGTGCCCGTCTGCTGCAGCTGAGCGCTCAGGGCATCCATGTTGAAGCCCATCTCGCTCAGCTTGTCGGCGAGGGCGCCGACGCGCTCCTTGGCGGCGTCGAGCTCCGCGCGCGTCGCGGCGTGAGCGGCCCGCTCCTGTTGGTGCTGGTTGTCGAGCTGGTTGTACTTGTCGAGCTGGTGCTGCCACTCCTCCTCGGAGTAGCCGCAGCCGGCGAGCACGTTGGCCAGGAGGGTGGGGATGAGCAGGGCAGCCCCTGCGCGGGTGGGGAATCGAAGCTTCATGGGGGATACCTCTCCGTAGATGGACGACTCCCCCCATAGCGGAAAATCCCGGACCAGGGGAAGGTGACGGTCCCGGCGATGTGACGAGGAAGTGTCGGTTCGGTGACGCAGCGGAGGCGCTCAGGTGATGACTAGGTGGTGGGCCAGCCGACAAGGGATTGCGCTAGAAGCAGGTGGAAAATCCTGCTAGAGCCGCGTCGATCGCTCGGCGACGGTGCTTGGCTTGGTGGTTGATGTAAGCCGTGCCGTTCGGAGAGAAATAGTACTTCCAATCAGCGCGGAGACGAGACTTCCATGGCGCGCATTCTGGTCGTCGAGGACGAGGCCGATCTGCGGCAGGTGATTGAGTTCAACCTCGCCCAAAATGGTCACGAGGTGGAGACGGCGGGGACCGGGAGCGAGGGGCTCCGCCGCGCGCGTGCTCGCAAGCCGCATCTGGTGCTGCTCGACATCATGCTGCCGGATCTCACGGGGCTCGAGGTGTGCCGCCAGATCAAGGGAGACCCCGCGCTCCACGGGGTCGCGGTCGTCCTGCTCACTGCCCGGGGAGAAGAGATCGATCGCGTGGTGGGCTTCGAGATCGGCGCCGACGACTACGTCGTCAAGCCGTTCAGCGTCCGTGAGCTCATGCTGCGCATCGGCGCGATCCTGCGGCGGGCGAGCGCCGACGCGGAGCCCGTCTCCGCGAAGGTGCAGTTCGGGGTGCTCGTGTTGGATCGGGAGGCGCATCGCGTGTGGGTGGGGGGCGAGGAGGTCGAGCTCACCGCCCTCGAGTTCAAGCTGCTGGCCACCCTGTACGACCGACGGGACCGGGTTCAGACCCGGACCGCGCTCCTCGACGTCGTCTGGGGCATCCGCGCCGACGTCACGACGCGCACGGTGGACACGCACGTGAAGCGCTTGCGCGAGAAGCTGGGGGCCGCCCGCGACTATATCGAGACGGTCCGCGGCGTTGGTTACCGCTTCGTGGGCGAGGTCGGGGAAGCTCCGCCTTGACCGAGGTGCCGACGAGCTCGCCGACCTCGACGCCGCCGGCGCGGCTGCGGCTGGGCATCCGGGCGAAGCTCTTCCTGATCGCCCTAGGCTTGATCACCCTGTCCGTGTTCGTCGCGTACGCCTACGCGCGGGCAGAGATCGAGCAGGACGCGCTGGCCCGCATCCGCGAAGACCTCACGGTGCGCGCCCGGCTCGTCGCGGCGCGAGCCTCCGTGGCGCCCCACGCGGCCGGCGACGTCGTCGCCTGGGACGCCTTGGCGGACGAGCTCGGTGAGGAGTCGGGCGGGCGGATCACCTTCATCGACGAGGACGGGAGGGTCGTCGGAGACTCCGTCGTGCCCGTCGAGGGTCTGGCGGAGGTCGAGAACCATGGCCTGCGCCCCGAGGTGGCGGACGCCCTCGGCGGGCGCGGGCGCCAGAGCCAGCGGTTCTCTACGACGACCGACCGCCATATGATCTATGCCGCCGTGCCCGTGCCGGACGCGCACGTCGCCGTGGCGCGGGTGGGCCTGGCCCAGACGGACATCGAGACCGTGGTGCGGCCCGTGCGGCGGGCCCTGATCATCTCCGCGGGGCTAGCCTTGACCATCGCCATGATCGTGGCGTCCCTCGCTGTCCAGGTGGCCTCCCGCAAGGCGCAGGTGCTGATGAACGCGGCGCGCCGGATGGCTGGGGGCGATCTGGACATGCGCACGCGTCTGATGGGCGACGACGAGTTCGCCGAGCTCGGGAGCGCTCTGGATCAGCTCGCCCGTAGCCTCTCGAAGACCCTGCGGGACCTGAGCGAGGAGCGTGATCGGCTCAGCGGGATCCTGGAGAGCATGCGGGAGGGGGTGCTGTTCCTCGACGAGGAGGGGCGAGTCGCGCTCTTCAACCCCGCGCTGCGGGAGATGCTCTTGCTCCACGGCGACGAGGTCGGTCAGACGCTGCTCTCCGCCGTGCGGAGCTCCGAGCTGAAGGAGCTGATCGACGAGGTCCAGTCCGGTGAGCCCTCGACCGCCGAGATCAACGTCTCCGGGCTCAAGCCGCGGCAGCTGCTCGTGCGCGCTGCGCGCATGGACGGCAACCAGCGAGGCGTGCTGGCCGTCTTCGTGGACGTCACGGAGACCCGACGCCTCGAGAACATTCGGCGTGAGTTCGTGGCCAACGTCTCTCACGAGCTCCGCACCCCCGTGACGTCGATCCGCTCGGCGACGGAGACCCTGCAAGCCGCCGTGGAGGCGCGGCCCGACATGGCGCCGCGCTTCATCGAGATCATCGATCGCAACGCGGCGCGGCTCCAAGAGCTCGTGGAGGATCTGCTGGACCTGTCCCGCATCGAGTCGAGGCAGTTCCGCTTGTCTCTGGAGAGCGTCCCCCCCGCCGCCCTGTTCGAGCAGGTGGTCGAGCTGTTCTCCGAGCGAGCGGAGCGGCGGCGCGTCAGCCTCGTTTGGGAGGTCGCCCAGGGCACCGGGTTGGTGCGGGGGGATCGGCGCGCTCTGGAGCGGGTGCTGACGAACCTCGTAGACAACGCGG
>JAEWOQ010000535.1 GCA_023460875.1 Pseudomonadota bacterium | reverse complement strand
GTGTTACGCGACGGTGCGTCTCCCGGCGGTGCTCGGCGAGCCAGAATGGCTCGAGGTGCTGCTCCGCCGGGAGCGGCTCGCGCCTCATCCGGGGTGGCTCTTGGACTTCGAGCAGGGCCCGTCGTTCGTGGTCAGCCTGATCCTCCCGGAGGCGGAGTTCGCCGACGCGTCGCGGAGGCTCGTGGCCTGCGCGACGCGTCAGTGTTCGTGAAGCGTCTCAGCGCTGAGCGTTCAGCTCGCGGCGACGCATGATGAAGCCGACCAGGACGGCCCCCGCCACGAGCCAGAGCAGAGGCTGATCGTGGCTCGGACCGTGGTGGCAGCCGCAGGAGCCGGGCTTCTCCTCGATCGACGGCGGCGCGGAGCCATCGTCGTCCTCGGCGCCCTCTACGTCATAGGGGTCGTCGCTGGCGCCGTCGTCGTAGCCGTCGTCGCTCTCCTCCGACGCAGCCGGCTCCGCCTTCTCCTCCGCGGGCTCCTCCTTTTTCTTCTTCTTGCCCGTGAAGATGATGCTGCGGCGATCGATGATCTCGTTCTCACCGTCGAACTTGAGGACGGTGGGCGTGCCGATGGTCTGGCCGCTCCGGGAGTCCCGGATGGTGACCTTGTATTCGCCCGCCTCGTAGCCGTGGGCGCGGGTCACCTTGAAGGAGAACTTCGTACGGCTCTGGATCTGCCCGCTGCCCGGGTCCATGAAGCCCACGTCGACGCTCTCGATGAGCGGCTGACGGTGCTGGAGCGCGATCCGCTGCTCTACCAGCTTGTCCCCGTCGACCATGCTGCGGTCGAAATAGGCGATGGGCTCGAACTCGAACCTCATGGGCATGTGCGCCATGTCCGGCGCCTTGGGCAGGAAGATCTTGATCTCGAGGTACCAAGACTTGTTGGAGGTACGCTCGTTGATGGTCTTGCTCTTCCACTCGACTCGTCCCGCGGCCAAGGCGGGCGTCGTCGCGGCCAGGACGACGAAGAACGTGCTGGCTAGCAAGAGCAAGCGGGCCAAGGTCGAGGAGACGAACCGTGGCGATGACGTCTGATGATTCAAAGTTGGATACCTCCTGGCCGAACGCTACACGCACGGGCTGCGGACACACAAGCCACGGACAGGGGCACCATGACGGCCGCCGCAGGGCCTTCGCGGTGCGGTCCGCGGACATGGACGCGCGGTGCGATAGGGTCGAAGGGCGCCCTCAGTCGTCGATGAAGCTGGGCGGCGACGGGATCGTGTCCCCCGGCTCGTGGGGCTCGTCGTCCCGCCGGGGCACCCTCTCGGTGGGCCGCGCCGGCGCAGCTCGACCGGTCATCTCGTCGTTACCCCAGCTCTGCGCGGGGAACGTGACGTCGAGCTCCGGTCCGTCGGCGCTCCGCGGGCTCGCCGTGGTGTCCGGAGGAAAGTCATCGAACTCCCCGGTTCCGTTCTCTAGTGCCGGGGGCGCGATCGCCCAACGTTCCAATTTCCCCGCCATGAATCTCGTCGCTCCAGAGTTCCTTGGGGGTCTTCAGCGCACCCCTGAGGTCCCAAGCGGACACTGTCCACTTTTTTTGTCCCCCGAGGCAATATTCGGCCTGCTGAGCCAGGGCAAGGACACTAGATCGATCATTCGGCCGTGGCCTGCAATTCAACGCTCTGAGCGGATCTATTCCGCCGCGACTCCCCAGGACGGAGGCCGGACAGGGGCCAGACAGCGAAACAGGAGCGCCGGGACGTCGTGTTGATTGCGATAGACGGCGGGCGGGCTCCCCGCCGACGTCGTCGCCGGAGGGATCAGCGGGACGCTGTGCTCGACGGGCAAGTCCACGAGCTGACCGGACACGAGCCACTCGAGGCGGCGCGTGGCAGCGCCGGGGGTGCTCTGGGCGCCCTCGCCGGGCTGGGCGGAGACGGGCTCTGCGGAGGCTCCCCAGCTGGCTGACTTGCCCGGATCGATGCGGAGCAGCTCCAGGGTCGCCTCGGGGCCGCTGAGGAGCTCGTGGCGGCTGCCGTAGGGTGTCGTGACGGGCACTTGGTTGTAGGCGCCCCGTGTCCGCGACACCTCGACGGAGGCGCCCCGCGCCCGCCCTGCGAGGGCCTGGGGCTTGTCCAGGCGGATGCCGACCTCCTGCACGGCGGGGTGGGAGGCGAGCAGCATCGCCGCGGCCTCCTCTGCGGCCACCTCCAGCAAGCGATACTCACGGAAGCGGAGCAGCGCGGTCACCTCGTCGGCGACCTGGGCATAGTCGGCGGTGTCGTGGATGTAGCCGCTGCGGCCGGCGCTGGAGAGATCGAGCCCGAGGCGGACGTCGATGCGCAGGGGTTGCTCGCGGCGCCGCTCGTAGGAGCGCACCCCGACGATGCAGCGCAGCTCCAGGCCCTCGATGCGAATGACATCCATAGGCGGACGCCAGTAGCGCCAACCACCCAGAGGAGCAACGACCGTCGACAGGGACCGAGCCGATCGGTGCTCGAGGGCCCCTCCAACCCAGGCTTTCTGCCTACGAAGAGCCCGGCCCGAGCCGCTTCAGTGGGTGACGCGGGGCCTGCTCTCGACCTCCACGAAGGAGATCGGCCAAGCTAGAATGTCGCGCGTCCAGTGTTCGCTGCCTGCGACGCGGAAGTCGACCCGCAGCTCGTACTGTCCCAACACGGGAGGGAAGGGCAGCCCGAGGGTCCGGGTGCGGTAGCGGGGGGTCGCGCAGGTGTGGCGCACCACCTCGGACAGGGTCTCGAGGCCCGTGTCGGCGACGAGCGCGAAGCGCATCTCCAGGGGCGTGCCCAGCTCTTCGGGGGCCAGGCGGAAGTACGCGTGGAGCTCTAGCGGCAGGAGATTGTTCGGAGGCGGTGGCGCGCCTGGGGGCACGTTGACCTGCTCGACGAGGTTGAAGAGCGACACGTTGTTGCTCTGCTGATCGAGGCTCGAACCGGCGCTAATCCCGAGCAGGTAACATTGGGGCATGATGATGGAGGGGCTGGGCCCAGAAGATCGGGGTCGGGGCTTCGAAGGCCACCGACATCATGAGCTGCCGAGGAGCGGCCAGGGACTGCCGGTGGCATAGCGAAGCAAGGCGCTCGACCCAAACAGGAAGATCAGCAGCGCGACCCCTCGCCCGGCGCTCTCGGCGTGAGGGCCGGCTCCGCGCTCTCCGGCGAGCGCCGCCAAGACGCGGCCGAGCACCCACGCGGTGGCGGCCCACCCCAAGAGGTAGGCGAAGGCGCGCCAGGGGACGCCGCTCGAGGTCGTCGAGAGCTCGCCAGCGAGCTCCGAGAGGTGACGTCCGGCGCTCCAACCCTCGAGGCCAGCGGGTAGGCGGAACCTGAGCACGTAGTCCGCGGCGCAGGCGATGGCCGCCGCGGCGATGAGCCCGTCGCCCACCCGCTGGTGCGCGCTCGCCGCGCCGGTCGGCGCGGGGCGAGGGGCCGCCGTCCACAGGCAGGTGGACACCCAGGGGAGCCAGACCAGGAGCGCCTCCAGGGGCCAGGGCAACCAGGGACGCATCAGGGCAGCCGAGGTGGGGCCCCACCACAGCAGGATCACGTGGGCCGCGATCGCCACCGCGGGCACGAGGGCAGCGCCGCTGGCCGCAGGTGGCTGTTTGGCGGCGAGCATGTGCTAGAGGAGCCCCTATCTTCCTGCTCCCGGACCGTCAAGGTTCGGCCTCGAGCCCGCCCAGCGATGTCGAAGACCCGAGGTCTGCCCCACCCTGTGTTGGTCCTCGCCGCCGCGTTGGTCTCCGCCGCCGTGGTGAGCCTCGGCGGGGCGACGGGATGCGGCGGGAGCCGCGCCGAGGACGTGGCTATCGCGCCTGCCCTGGCCACCACCCCGCGGGCTCAGCAGGAGCTCCGCGCCCTCGAGAGCGCCTGGGAAGCGGCGAGCGTCCGCGAACGCAGCGCCCTCGGGCCCCGGCTCGAAGCGTTCGTGCGCCGCTACCCCGATGATCCGGGCACCCACCGGGCGCGGGTGCTGCTGGCCTGGGTGCAGGTCGAGGCCGGGCAGCTGGACGCGGCGACGGAGACGTTGGCCCCGGCACGCGGGGCGCCGGAGGGGCGCACGCGCGATCA
Source organism: Pseudomonadota bacterium (assembly GCA_023460875.1). Lineage (GTDB taxonomy): Bacteria > Myxococcota_A > Polyangia > Polyangiales > Polyangiaceae > NIC37A-2. Next base: position 37,075 of record JAEWOQ010000535.1, on the reverse strand, counting down.
CGCCCGGCTCGTGGAGGCCGCCGTCGTCACGCGCCGCGGACGCCCCGAGGAGGCCCTCGCCATCCTCCAGCCTCTCCAGGGGAAGCTGGTCGGTCGCGAGATGACGCGCCTCTACGGGCGTGAGCGCACCCGCGCGGCCCTCGAGGCGCGGCGCTGGCGTTTGCTCGTGACGGCGCTGACGGAGTGGCTCGAAGAGAGCTCCGAGACGGCTACGCCGCTCCGGCAGAGCGCCGCGCGCAGCCTCGCGCAGGTCCCCTCCCACGCCCTCGTCCGCTTGTTGGAGGAGCGTCGCGCGGAGCCCGTGCGCAAGCCGAGCGGCGCGGCGCGGTGGATGGAGCGTGCCATCACGGAGCAGCTCGCTCGCTCGGCACTCCAGAACGCAGACGCGCGCTTGGCGCGGCAGCTGCTCGAGATCGCCCCGACGTGGCTCCGTACGAGCAGCGACGGCGAGCAGCTCGTGCTGCTGGCGCGCGCCGGGATGCGCGAGGCGCGCGTGGAGGGCCGCACTCTGGGGGTCGTGTTGCAGGAAGGGGACGCCCAGGTGCGACGCCGCTCGGCGGAGGTCGTCGCCGGGGTGATCGAAGCGTTGGACATGGGGCGCGCCGCCGGGGGCGCGCCCGTGCGGCTCCTGGTGCGTGAAGACCGCGGGAACATGGCGGCTACCTTGGCGACGTTGACGGGGGAGGGCGCGAGCGTGCTGATCGCCGGAGTGGACGAGCTGGGCGCGCTGGTCGGCCTCGCGTTCGCCGAGGAGCGCGGGGTGCCGGTGATGGTGCTCACGGATCCGGGAGAAGCTCCCGCGAAGCTCGGCTATGGGTTCATCGTGGGAGCGTCCGCGCGTGAGCAACGGGCGCTCTTGGACGAGGAGCTGAGGCGCCGCGGGATCGGTGAGGTCAAGCTGGTGGGCGCCGGCGGCTTCCCCTGTGACGCCAGGCCGGCGCATCCGGGAGCGCCGCGGTTCCCCGTCGCCCGTTGGGGGCGGGAGGGGGTCGGGGGCGCGCTGCTGATGGGGGACGCCCCTTGCGCTCGCGAGGTGGCGAGCGCGGCGAGCAAGCTGCGTGCCGGGTTCACCGTCGCGCTCGGGCTCGAGGCCTCCGAGGTGCTCTTCGAGATCACCCCCATGGGGGCCGTGGGCATAGCGGCGGGGGTGTTCCCCGGCGGCGCAGAGTCCGCGTCGGCGCCGTGGTACGACCTCTTGGGGCGTGACGCCGCGCGCCTGGCCCGCGCCGCGCTGAGCGTGCTCCCGGAGAACACGGACGTCGATGGTGAGGCGGTGCGCGCGCACCTAGAGCGCGCCCGGGACGCGCTGCGTTCCGCGCGAGCACCCCTGGAGACGACGGGCGCGGACGGCTTCGGCGGGGCGCAGCGCCTGGCTCGAGAGCTGCACATCGCCGCGGCGCCAGCGGAGCGAGGAGCAAGATGACCGAAGAACACCTCGAGCCCCCCTCCCGAGTCGGGGAGCGCGGCGCGGCACACTATGCGCTCCCGACGGAGGGGCACACCGAGCGCCTGGCCAGCGCCCTCGCGCCGCTCCTCACGGCGGGTGATTTGGTCGTCCTGAGCGGAGAGCTGGGGGCAGGGAAGACCTTCTTCACCCGCGCCCTGTGTCGCGGCCTTGGCTTGCCGGGGCACGTCCGCGTGACGAGCCCGACCTTCACCCTCGTGCACGAGTACGAGACGCGCTTACCGGTGAGCCACGCAGATCTCTACCGTCTGCACGCGGAGGAAGAGGTCCTCGAGCTCGGGCTCGACGCTCAGCGCGATGACGGGCGCGTGCTGGTGGTGGAGTGGGGCGCGCCCTTCATCGAGGTGCTCGGTGGTGACGCCCTCTTGCTCGACTTCTCCGTCGAGCCGAGGCGCGTCGCGGGCACCGCGACGGGCCCCAGGGGGGCGGAGCTCCTGCAGGCGCTCACGGCCGCGGCGGCGCCCGTTTCGTAGGGCGTCGAGCCAGTGGTACAAGCGCGGCGTGGCCCCATCCAGCGCAGTGCCGGCCAAAGGTCAGGGGGGCCCTTCGCCCAAGAAGCCGTCCGCCGCGGGCATGGTGAAGGCGGGGCTGTCGCGGCTGCTGGAGCCCGTCCTCGACCTGTTCGACTCGGTGGGGGTGTTCTTGCTGCTGACGGGCCGCACGTTGGCGTGGATCGTCCGTCCGCCCCTGCGCCTCGGGCAGATGTTCCTGCAAATGGACTTCATCGGCGTGCAGTCCATCTTCATCGTGTCCCTGACGGGGATCTTCAGCGGCATGGTCCTCGCGCTGCAGACGGTCCACAGCCTGCGGCAGTTCGGCGCCGAGGGCGTGGTCGGCAGCATCGTGGCGATCTCCCTGACCCGAGAGATCAGCCCGGTCTTCACGGCGTTGATGGTGACCGCGCGCGCGGGCAGCTCCATGGCCGCGGAGCTCGGCAACATGCGCGTCACGGAGCAGGTGGACGCCCTCGTGACCATGGGGGTCAGCCCCATCCAATACCTGCTGTCGCCCCGGCTGGTGGCCTCGGTGTTGATGGTGCCCCTGCTGTGCATCCTCTACACGTGTGTGGGCATGGTCGGGGCGTGGGTCGTCGCGGTGCAGTGGCTGGGGGTGGACCCAGGCACGTTCATCAGCAACATCGAGAAGTACCTCACCCCCCGCGACTTCTTCATGGGGGAGTTCAAGGCGGCGATCTTCGGCTTCCTCATCGCGACGATCTCCTGTCGCCAGGGGTTCTTCGCGTCGGGCGGAGCCAAGGGGGTCGGTGAAGCGACCACGCGCGCCGTCGTGCAGAGCGCCGTGGCGATCCTCATCGCCAACTACGTCATCACCGAGTGGTTGACGGAGGTCTGACGCGCCGCGAGAGCACCGGAGGCTCCGAGCCTGGCCGGAGGGGGCGGCTCCGGCTCAGCTCACTCAGCTCACTCAGCTCACTCAGCTCACTCAGCTCAGCTCAGCTCAGCTCGAGCATGCGCTCGATCGGCTTCTTGGCGGCGATCCGCAGCGCCTCGTCCATCTGGAGCTCGGGCTTCAGATCCCGGAGCGCCAGGAAGATCTTCTCGGGGGTGTTCAGGCGCATGAACGGGCACTCGTTGCAGTGACAGCTGGCGGCTGGCGGCGCTGGGATCAGCTCCTTCTCCGGCGCCACCTTCTTCATCTGATGCAGGATGCCGCTCTCGGTCACCACGATGAACTGCGGCGCGGGGTCGCTCTGGACGAAGCGCAGCAGCGCCGCGGTCGAGCCGATGAAATCGGCCAGGTCGAGGAGGGGCTCCTCGCACTCGGGGTGCGCGATGACCTTCGCCGCCGGGTGCCGCTGCTGGAGCTCGACGAGCTTCCGCAGGCTGAACGTCTCGTGCACGATGCAGCTGCCAGGCCACAGCACCATCTCGCGGCCCGTCTTCTTGACGAGATATCTGCCCAGGTTGCGATCCGGAGCGAACAGGATCTGCTGATCCGCAGGGATGGAGCGGACGATCTTCTCCGCGTTGCTCGACGTGCAGATGATGTCGCTCTCCGCCTTCACGGCCGCCGAGCAGTTGATGTAGCTGATGGCGACCGCGCCGGGGTAGCGGGCCCTCCAGGCCCGGAAGCGGTCGGCGGGGCAGCCGTCCGCCAGGGAGCACCCAGCGGCCATGTCCGGGACGAGCACGACGCGCTCGGGGTTCAGGATTTTGGCGGTCTCCGCCATGAAGTGCACCCCCGCGAAGAGGATCACGTCCGCCTGGGTCCGCTTGGCCTCCTGCGCGAGCTGCAGCGAGTCCCCGATGAAGTCGGCGACGTCTTGGATCTCGCTGTCCTGATAATAGTGGGCCAGCAAGACGGCGTTGCGTTCCCGCTTGAGGCGCCGAATTTCGTTGTCGAGGTCGAGGGTGGCGAGATCGATGGGCGCGTTCATTGGGCAGCTCCCGTTGCTGAACCGAGCGTGGGCGCGCGCTCACCCGTGAGCACGTGCTAGGAAAGTTGGTTTGCGTCCGATGCGGGGCGCGGTCAAGCGCACCTGTCAGGGGCGCCACGCGGGCACGCCCGCGTCGAGCCTCGGCAGCGCGGTTTCAGCCGGAGGGAGCCGCGTCGACGCTCGGCACGGCCTCCGCGAAGCGCTCCTGGAAGTGCTCGGCGGGCCGCCCCTGAGCGACGTCCAGGGAGAAGCTCGGGCGCTCTCGTGGCTCCAGCTTGGTGAAGAGCTCGCGGATTTCCCGGGGGCTGAGCCCGAGGTCGCCCAGCGCCGACTCCTCGAGGGAGCCGGCAGAGGCGCGGAGCGCGCCGCCGTCGACCTGCAGCAGATGGCGGATCGCCTCGAGCTCCATGCGGCTCATGCGGCTGCCACAGACGTCATAGTCGATCCATGCCTCGTAGCTCAGCGGCGCGACCCGCTCGAGCATGCCGGCCATCACCTGGCCATACGCCTGGATCTCCCACTGGGCGTGCGGGTCGACCCGCAGGGTCAAGAAGTGCAACAGGTTGTGGAGATCGACCTTCCAGTACCACTGGGTATAGGTCGACAAGGGCAGGTCGATGCGCGCCAGCTCGCGGGCGATCTCCTCGCCCGTGAGCCACTCGTAGGCCTCCCGACTCTGCGCGCGGATGGTGTTCCAGCGCTGCACGGCCTGCTGATAGGTGTTCGCGTCGACGCGCTCACCGCTGCGCCCCTGGTGATTCGATGCGGACTGGGTCTGCAGGTGCTGCTCGTCGGGCGTGTAGAACAGCATCGGCATGAGGGAGTAGCGTCCGCTGTACTCGTTCACGCTCGCGGTGCGGTGACGAATCCACTGCCGGGCCACGAACATCGGCATGCAGCAGTGGAACTTGAGCTCGACCATCTCGCTCGGGGTCGTGTGGAGGTGGCGTCGGAGGTACCGGAGCAGCCCGCGCGTGAGGCTCGTGCGGCGGGTGCCGTAGCCATAGGAGACCCGAGCGGCGCGCTCGACGCAGGCGTCCGTGCCCATGTAGTCGACGAGCGCCACGAACCCGTGATCGAGGACGGGAAAGTACAAACCGAGGATCTCCTCGGCCCCGGGGGCGATGGGACGACGCGTCTCGGACATGCCCAGCCTCGTACTACAGCCGCCTCGAAGTACGCTAGCCTTGCCGCCGTGACCTGGAATCGAGGCGTGAATCTCGGCCTGGCCCTCGCGCTGGGGCTGCAGTGCGGCGCGTGCTCCGGGGCCCAGCGGGAGCGGCGCGGGTCGACGACGACAGGTGTCACGGCGGACGCGCCACGCGCGAAGCCGGCGCCGAGCGAAGGATTCCCGACGCCAGCGCGGGTCTTCCCCGCAGACGCTTGGGTCGCGCGGGAGTCGCGATCGATCTCCTCCGGCTTGCGCACGGAGCGCCGCCCCGAAGGTGGCGTCGTGGTGGCGGCGGATCTCGTGCCGGGCAATGACGAGCTCCAGGGCGTCCATTTGCCCGAGCGGCTCGGCGGCGGCTTCCTCTTCGTGAGCCGCGGGCAGAACACGTCCCTGTGGCGCGCTGCGTCGTGGACCGCGCCGTTGAGCCCCCTCGCCACCGTCGAGATGCGCGTGGATCGCATCGAGCCCGGGTTCGATCGTCTGTACCTGATCGGTCGTCGAGGGACGCGCGCCCTCGACGCGAGGACGGGCGAGGGGATGACCCTCGGGCCCCTGCCGCCAGCGGCCTCGTATCGCGAGCTGCGTTTCGGGGACGCCTGGACGGCGCTGGCGGAGATCCCTGTCGGCGGAGTCCTGGCGACCTTCGACGGCGGGCAGCAGTGGTGGCCCGTCGAGGGCGCCCGGGCCGTCATCGATCAGAGCGCCGGGTTGTTCGTGACGACGGACACGGGCGTGGCGGAGCTCGAGCCGGAGGGCACCCTCACGATCGTCGGAGAGGTGGAGGAGGAGAGCGCGGAGGAGAGCGCGGAGCTGGAGCGCGCAGAGCGCCAGCAGCGCCGTCGCGCCGAGCGGCAGCGAGACCTTTTCCGGGAGGCGGTCCTGCGTGGGCTCTACGTGGGGGGCTCGCCGCAGAAGGAACCCAGCGCGATCGTCGTCTTCGACGGTGAGCTCACGAGCGTGAGCTTGAGGGACGCACGTCTCCTCTGGCAGGGCCCTCGCGTGGTCGGCCCGGGCACCGTGTGCCAGGGCGTGCGCCTCGGGGAGAGCGTTGGGTTCGTGTGTCAGCGGCCCGATGGCGGGACCCTGGTCGCGGCTTGGGAGCGGGGGAAGTGGCGCGAGCTGGCGCAGCTGCCGGAGCCCCGGGTGGTGCTGAGCACCGGGACCACGGGCGTGCTGCTCGAGGGGGCCTGCGGCGCGCTGACTCCGGCCCCGCCGAGGCAGAGCGCCGCGGAGGCAGCGCGGGTGTTGTGTCGCGTCGGGCTGGGCGGGCGCGAGGAGCTGCGCGGGGTTCCTCCCGGAGCGCTCCCCGTGGTCACGCACGCGGGGGTGAGCCTGGTGCAGCCGCCCGTCCGTCCCCCGCGGAGCGCGCAGGCCACGTCGCCGTCTGCCGCGGACGATCGGGGAGACGAGCCGGAAGAGGCGCCCGACGCGCCGGGGTTCGTGTCGATCGGGGGCGGCGAGCGCCAGGCGCTTCAGCTGCCCGAGGACGAGGAGCTCAGCTCCATCCTCGTGACGGGACAGTGGCTCGGAGGTGGGAGCGTCGCCGCGGACGGGCGTCTGGCGTTCTGGGTCGCAGAACAGGACCGCTTCGCGGGAGTGCGCGTCGACGCGCGGGGGCGGGTGGAGGTGGGGCCCATCCAGAAGCCCGTACGCCGGGCGCTCCTCTCTGGGCAGTTCGGGTTGCTCTGGGGCGCGTCTGGGTTCTTGAAGGAGACGGTAGACGGCGGCTTCACCTGGCGGGAGGCGGCGCTGCCCTACCGCACCGGAGACGCAGAGCCCACCCAGCCGCCCTCAGCCTGGACGACGATCGAGGTCGGCTGCTCGGCGGCGGGCTGTGTCGTCGGCCCATGGATCCGCGTGGGGTGGAACGACGCGGAGCAGGGGTCCGCCGGGCCGTGGGAGGAGGCACCCGTGCCGCCGCTGCGTATGCCCCCTGCGGAAGGAGTCGGGCGCTGGAGGTTCCGATGTCAGCCTACCGGTCGCGCGAGTCGCCCCTTCGTCACGGAGGCGAGGCCGGGCGGGCGAGCGCGCGCGGTGCGTCCACGAACCGGTGAGTCCGAGAGCTCGACGGCGTGGCAGCCGTTTTGGGAGTGGAGCGCTCCACGGCTCGACGCCACGAGCGCTGGCTATTCTTTGGGAGCACACCTCGAGCGAGCGCGCCTGTACACCTGGGGCCCGCGGGAGGGGAGCTGGGGGGAGCGCGGTCGGATGCAGGTGGCGTTCACCAACCCCTTCACCATCGATCCCGTACAGCGCACGCCGACGACGCGCCCTGTCTGGCCCGACGCGCGTCGAGCGGCGTTGGCGTTCGGCGACGGGGGACAGACTGGGTTCTCCCACCTCCACGTGGCGTTCGATCCCACGTACGGCGGCGGCCTGCTGTTGCTGCGCTCTGCGTCGGAGGCCGAGCTCTACGTCTTCGAGGACGATCGCCCGCCCGTGGCGGTCCGGGGGGCTCGGGAGCTGGGGCTGAACGGGTTGGAAGACGCGGTGAAGGTGGGGGAGACGTGGTTCACGAGCCAGCGGGTGGGGGCCACGCTGCGCATCTTGCGTGTCCGCGGCGGGCAGCTCGAGGAGATCGGCTCCGTGGGCCTCGGGCGAGGCGAAACGCCGTGGGTGCGCGTGGTGCGCAGCGTCAGCGGCCGTCACCTGGGGCTCTGGGTGGAAGGGGAGGCGGGACGAATCGTGTACTCCGTCGATCCGAACACCGCGGCCCTCGGCGATCCCGTGCGTGTTCCGAAGCTCGGCAGGCAACCCCGTGTCTGCTCCGATGCGGTGGAGGGCTACATGCTCACTGTGGAGCTGGCGCCCCCGCCATCGATCGAGGTGAGAGGTGTGGCGGACAGCGTGGACCTCTCGCGCATCACCGGACAGCTCGTCGTCGGAGGCGGAGACGTGTGCGTCTCCCAGCTGAGCGCGAGCACCCGCGACGCCGTACGGATCGTCGAGGCAGCGCCGAGCGCGGTCGCGGCGGACGTCGCCGTTCTCACTGTGACCGAGCAACGCGACGACGGGCGGCGTTGGGAAATGATGTGCCAGTGAGAGATGTGTGTTGCCAGCGCACATCGGCGCTGCTAGCTGTGCTCCGTCCGCGTGGAGCGAGGCTGTCCCCCCCGGCCCCTCTGCGCGGACACCTTCCCGGTCCTGCGCGTTTCGACAGGGATTTCTCAGTCATCTTCTGAGTCATCTTCTGAGTCAAGAGCCCAGCTCCTTGGAGCGCTTCGTGGCTGCTTGCACCGCGCCGATCAGCGCACCTCGGACACCGTGGCGCTCGAGCTCCTCGAGGCCGGCGATGGTCGTCCCCCCGGGGCTCGTGACCGCGTCCTTGAGCTGCGCCGGGTGTTGTTGGCTGTCGAGGAGCAGCTTGGCGGCGCCGTAGACGGTCTGCGCGGCGAACGCCGTGGCGACCGCGCGGGGGAGCCCCGCCCGCACGCCACCGTCCGAGAGCGCCTCGATGATGAGCATGACGTAAGCCGGCCCGCTCCCGGAGAGGCCGGTGATGGCGTCGAGGAGGCCCTCGTCGAGGAGGCTCGTTCGCCCGACGGAGCCGAACAGCGCCTCGGCGAGCTTCAGGTCTTCCTCCGTCGCGTGGGCGCCGCGAGCCAGGGCCGTCGCGCCGGCGCCGACGAGGGCTGGGGTGTTCGGCATGCTCCGCACGACGCGGGGGGCGCCCCCGAGGCCGGCCTCGATCCGAGCGGTGGTGGCCCCGGCGATCACGGAGATCCAGAGCTTCGCCGTCTCTTGGCCTCCCGCCGCGGCGTCCGTGAGCTCCGCGAGCACGCGGGGCAGCACCTGAGGTTTCACGGCGAGCACGACGACGTCGCTCGCGTCGGCCACGGCGCGGTTGTCGGCGCTCACCTCGACGCCCAGCTCGTCAGCGAGCCGACGCCGCTGGTCCTCGGAGGGATCGCTGACCTGGAGCAGCTCGGCACGAGACAGCCCCGACTGGATCAATCCGCGCAGCAGGGCGGCCGCCATGTTGCCCCCGCCGATGAACCCGATTCTCTGCTCCATGAGCCATCCCATAGCAGCCGGTGCCCACCCCCGGCGAGCGCCGCGCCTCCGAGGCGCCCGGGCTCCGAGCCCCTTGCCGCGCTGGGCCGCCCGAGTAGTCTCGTGGGAGCGCGCGAACACTGGACGGCTGGAAGAGCACACATGGGTGACGGGCACGAGGGAGACCGCAGGAAGGAGCAGCGCGAGCCCATCGAGCTGCAGGTGAGCTACAAACGGCTCAACACCTTCTTCGCCGATTACACCCGCAACATCTCCCGGGGTGGCACCTTCATCGGCACGGAGCGGCCGCTCCCTCTGGGCACGGAGTTCGTGTTCGCCCTGAGCGTGCCGGGGCTCGAGGAGCCCCTTCGGCTCCGGGGCAAGGTCATCTGGACGACCGCGGTGAGCGACGCCACCAAGGCCAATCCCGCCGGCATGGGCATCGAGTTCCAGTATCAGAGCGACGAGGCTCGCCGGGAAAAGGAGGCCAAGGTCGAGCGTCTCCTCACCCGCGAGCTCGGGGAGCACCTCGCGACGAAGCTCCTCGGCCGCAAGCCGTACGACTGAGACACAGGCCGCCCTGAGCCGCGCGCCGCCCTGCGGCCGCCGTGGGTGCGCGTGCGGCCGGACGAGCGTTCTCCCGTCGGCGTGACGGCCATCATGGGCAGCGCTCGGGGCCCCGTGTTGTAAGGGGCGGAGCTCCGGTGTCCTCTGTGGTCATTCCTCCCTTCTCGCCCGCCGGCCCCCTGCGGAGCGTGGCGTTGGCGACCTCCCTCGGGATCGCCGCGGCGGGGTTCCTCTTCCCGGTGTCCGTCGCCCGTTGGCGCCACGCCAAGGACGCGACCCACCGGGAGGCGGGGCGTTGGCTGAGACGGTTCGGGCGGCACGTCGTGCGCTCTGCGTGGTTCTGGCGTTTCACGATCGAAGGCGAGCCGCCGCCGGACATCGAGCAGCGCCCCTACGTGGTCGTGGCGAACCACCGCTCCGCGGCCGACCCGTTCCTGCTGTCCCACGTCCCTTGGGACATGCGCTGGGTGTTGAAGCGTGAGCTCCTCACGGTGCCGCTCGTGGGTCCTCTGATCCGCATGGCGGGCGACATCCCCGTCGATCGCGCTTCGCGGGCGGACGCGGCGAGGCTGCTCGAGGAGTGCGAGGCGACCCTGAAAGCCGGCCTGTCCGTGATGTTGTTCCCGGAGGGGACGCGGAACCCCACCCGCCTCGGGGCGTTCCGCAGCGGCGCGTTCCACCTGGCCATTCGAGCGCGAGCGCCGGTGCTGCCGATCGCCTTGGCGGGTACCCCTGCCTGCTGGGCACCGCGCTCGCCCTGGTTCGGGAGGGGGAGGGCGGTCGCGCGCATCCTCGAGCCGGTGTCCACCGAGGGGCTGCGCCCGCGGGACGTGCGGCTGCTGACGGACAACGTGCGACGCCGCATCCTCGACGAGCTCCGGGTGCTCGACGCGGAGAGCTACGCGGGCGCGGCGCCGTCGATCACCTGAGGCGGTCGGCGGCCCTCAGTGCCCGTGAAATCCCTCTGCGCGGTGCGTCGCGGCGCTCGCGGGGCGAAGCCGCTTCACCCCCGGCACGAAGCCTCCGTCGTCGTCCCAGCGCGACACGTCCCAGCGCAGCTCTTCGTCCGGGGCGGGCGCGCCCTCCGTCGCTTGTCGCGGCACGTGGAGGGCGTCGTCGAGCGTCACCTGCTGGACGGGATCGTGGGCGGTGCTCGCCAACGTCGTCCAGGCCTGCTCCAGGGACTCCAAGGCGCTCCGCTCCAGCAGGGTCGCCAAGAGCGCCGGCGGGCACTCGTAGGTGGAGCCAGGGCAACCTTGCTCGAGCAAGCGCTGGCTCTCGGCGATGACGTCGGCCCGCACGGCGAACTCGCCGCACTGACCGCAGTGAACGTCGACGTAGCAATGTTCCAGGATGTTCGTCATGAAGAGACTCCTCGCGCCCTCCGACGCGTCTTCGAGGTGATGGGCGACGACGTCGCCGCGGCGCCCTTCGCCGCGGCGCGCGTCGCGTCCAGAAAGTTTCAAGGAGGTCGGGCCATGAGCTCGCCCCTCAGCCGTTCAGCGCCCGGGGGAACAAGACCTCGTTCTCCAAGCGGATGTGCGCCATGAGCTCGGCTTCGAGCTTGCCGAGGCCCGCGTAGAGGGCCAGCCAGGTCGCGCAGGCCTCGGGCGGCGGGACGTAGCCGCCCGTGAGATCCCGCAGCCGCTGCAGGCTGGCGCCGTGATCCTCGTGCTCCTGCATCATCACGCGGATGGGCATGTGCACCATGGGCCCACCTCGCCCCGAGAGGATCGCGGGGAAGAGCACCTGCTCCTCCTTGGCCATGTGCTGGCGGAGCTCGGCGTCGAGCTCCGCCAGCTGCGCGGCGAGCCCCCGCGGACAGCTGGCTTTGTCGGCGTGCTCTCGCTCCACGCGCCGCGCGGCGTCGATCAGCGCGGGCAGCTCCTCGCGGTGGGGCTCGTGGTAGCGGCTCAGCACGAAGTGGATGATTTCGGGGAGGGGTTGGGTGTCCCACCGGGGTGGGTTGGCAGAGGGGCGGGTAGCGCTCGCGTCGATCATCGTGGGAACTCCTTCGACCTCTGGAACAGCACGAGCCGTGCCAGCGGGGTGGGAGCTGATTTCCGTCGTACCCCGGGCGCTCGTCACGAAAATGACAACGTCCGGCGGTTGTCGTGGACAGAACGGGTGTTATGCCGACAGCAACCATGGGTTCGCCGGACTGCTCCCTGGACTCCCTGCTGTCCATCGCCGTCGATTTGACGACCTCTCTGGCGTCCGAGGACCGCCTCGCGCGCTTGCTGGAGGCGCTGCGGACGACGCTCCCCTGCGACGCGGCGGCGGTGCTGGAGCTGAACGGGGACGATCTCGTCCCGCTGGCGACGTACGGTCTGGTGCCCGAGGTGCGGGGACGTCGGTTCGCGCGTCGAGAGCACCCGCGGCTGGACGTCGTCGTCGCGGGGGGCGCTCCGGTGCGCTTCCCCGCCGACAGCGTGCTCCCCGATCCCTACGACGGCTTGTTGCTCGTCAACCCGGACGCCACGCGGCACGTCCACGCCTGCCTGGGTTGTCCCCTCCTGCAGGGCGACCGGGTGATCGGGGTGCTCACCGCCGACGCGTTGGACCCCGGCGCCTTCGACGGGCTCGAGCACGGCTTCCTCCGCATGCTCGGGGCCTTGGCGGGCGCGGCGCTCCACACCGGGCGACTCATCGAGGCCCTCGAGGTGACGTCCCGTCACCACCAACAGATCGCTCACGTCCTGCAGCGGGACGCGGCCCTGCGGGACGGTGGGACGCAGATCATCGGCACGACCCCTGCCATCCAGCGGGTCCGCGAGGAGATCGAGCTGGTGGCGCGCACGGACTTCGCGGTGCTGATCACGGGTGAGACGGGGGTCGGCAAGGAGCTCGTCGCCCGCGCGGTCCACGACAGCTCGTCGCGACGGAACGAGGCGCTCATCTACGTCAACTGCGCGGCGCTGCCGGAGGCGGTCGTCGAGAGCGAGCTCTTCGGCCACCTGCGCGGGGCGTTCACGGGAGCGACCGCGGACCGCGCGGGCAAGTTCGAGGTGGCCCACCGGGGGACGCTCTTCCTCGATGAGATCGGGGAGCTGCCCCTGTCCGTCCAGCCGAAGCTCCTGCGCGCCCTCCAGGAGGGGGAGATCCAGCGGGTCGGCTCCGACAAGCCGCTCCGGGTCGACGTGCGCACCGTCGCCGCCACCAACCGGGACCTCGCCCTGGAGGTCCAGGTGGGCCGGTTTCGCGCGGATCTCTTTCACCGCCTGAACATGTACCCCCTCCGGGTCCCCGCCCTGCGCGAGCGCTGTGAGGACATTCCCCTGCTCGCCGGGCACTTTTTGGATCTCTACCGCCGCCGGCTCGGGCTCGGTCCCGTGCGGCTCACGGAGCGGGCGCGCCAGGCGCTCGTGAGCGCCGATTGGCCGGGCAACGTGCGGGAGCTCGACCATCTGTTGGGGCGGGCGGTGCTGCGGGCCAGCGCCGGCGTCGACCGAGGGGCCCCCGTTTTGTTGGAGCCAAAGCACCTCCAGCTCGAGGCGGCGCGGCCGAGTACGATCCCGCCGGAGGTCGTTGGCGCCGACGTGGAGGGCGTTGATGTAAAGAGCGCCAACCTGGAGGGCGTTAACTCGGAGGGCGCTGTGGTCTTGCCGATCGGCGGCCTCCCGTTGCGGGCGGCGCTGGAGGAGACGAAGCGCACCTTGGTGCTCCGCGCGGTCGAGGCCAGCGGCGGCAACTGGGCCGCGGCGGCCCGGGCTCTGGGGATGGCGCGCAGCAACCTCCACCACATGGCAGAACGATTGGGGCTCCGGGGGTGAGGATGTCGAGGCTCATTCGCGCCGCGTCGCTCGGACTCGCACTGCTCTCCCTGAGCTCAGGGGCGGGCGCCAGCCGTGAGCAACCGCGCGACCCGAGCCCGGTGCTGCGGGGCGACTGGCTCGTCTTGCAGCTCGTACCCAGCCCGGGCGTCGCCCTCGGGGTCTCGGGTCCGGCGGCCACCTTGCGTTGGCACGTGACGCCGCTGCTCTACTCCTTCGGCACGGATCGTCGGCTGAACCGCTTCCGCTGGTTCGTGGCCGAGCCCTTGTACCGCCACGCGGGCAGCGTCGAGCTCTTCGCGGATCCGTTCTACATCGGGCGCGATCGACCAGCGCGGGATCGTTGGGGGCTGAGCACCGGAGCCCGCGCTCATTTTCCGTGGTTGGAGCGGGGGGACGCCCTGTCCTACTCCGTCGGGGCGTCGCTGCTGCTCTTGCACGAAGGGGTCCAGCCGAGCTTCGAGGCGGGGCTGTCCACCTTGTTCGGGGTGCTGGGCGTGTTCGTGCACGTGGCGCCGTGGTTCGACGACGGCTACGCGGAGCTGAGCCTGCGCGTGAGGTGGTTCTGATGGGTGCGCCCCGATCGCGGCGGAGGTGGGCGGCGCGGACGGCCCTGTGCGTGGCCGCGTGCGCGGCCCTGCTCAACGTGAGCTGTGAGCGCGCGCGCCTGTTCGGGCGTTTCCTGTGGGGCTCCTTGAACCAACCGGAGACGCGCCCGCCGCGTTACCGGGTCGTCGAGCCGCGGGTCGAGGGCGCGCGGCTGGTCGCCACCTGGGTGGGGCACGCCACGGTGCTGATCCAGCTGGACGATCGCTTCGTGCTGACGGATCCGGTCTTCACGTCCACGGTCGGCGTGGTGTCTCGACGCTACGTGGCGCCCGGGATCGCCGCCCAGGATCTACCGCAGGTGGACGCGGTGGTCGTCTCCCACATGCACTTCGATCACCTGTCCTTGGGGAGCCTGGATCGGATCGAGGATCGGGTCGGGCACATCGTGCTGCCGGAGGGAGGACTCGCCTACGTGCCCGGCTCGTCGGTGCCGACGGACGAGCTGGCGCCCTGGGAGTCCTTGGAGCTCGACGGCCTGCGCATCACCGCCACCCCGGTGGAGCACAACGGCTGGCGCTACGCGGGGGACCGCGCCTGGCGCGCCACGGCCTTCACCGGCTACGTCATCGAGTACAACGGGCTCTCCGTCTATTTTGGGGGGGACACGGCCGCGAGCGGCTGGATGTTCTCGGCGACGGGCCGGCGCTTCCCCGATCTCGATCTGGCGCTCCTCCCCATCGCGCCCCTCCACCCGCGCGAGTTCATGTGCCGCACCCACATGGACCCCAGAGAGGCCCTGGACGCCTTCGCGGATCTGGGAGCGCGGGCCATGATCCCCATCCACTTCGACACGTTCTTCAACTCCCTCGACGAGGTGGGCGAGGCGCCGCGCGTCCTGCGCGCCGAGATGAACGAGCGCGGCCTCGGTCCCGACCGGGTGATCGTCCTGGAGCATGGGCAGCAGCACGTCGTGGTGCCGGGTGATGCGCGACCCCTTGCAGCCCCGGAGCGGAGGTGATGCCATGAGCGCCATGAAGGAACTCATCGGGACGCTCATCGCGAAGGCTGATTTGAACCAGGAACAGGCCACCAAGGTCGCCGAGGTGGTGAAGGGCTTCCTGGCAGACAAGCTCCCCGCGCCGCTTCAGGGACCGGTGCTGAGCGCGATCTCCGGGGACTCCGTGGACTCGGTGGCCGACCAGGCCAAGAACGTGCTCGGCAAGCTCTTCTGAGGCCGCCGCTCACTGCTTGAGCTTGGGTGTGTACACCCAGCTGGGGCGGAGCTGCGTGCCGACCTTGGGGAGCAAGGCGCGGCCCTGGAACTGGAGGGTCTCCGTGTGCGCGTAGGCCCGCCGCAGGGGCCTCATGAAGATGTACCAGTCGTTGTCGAGCACGATCCCGGAGAAGGCCCGCTGCTGGAACAAGGGTGCCCAGCGGGCCTCGAGGAGCTCGCGCACCCCGCGAGGGTCTCGGTCCGCCTCGAACACGTCGACCAGGGCCATTTGATGAGCGAAGGGGCGCTTCCCCGCGAGCCAGGCGAGGTGGGGGTGGTTCACGACGAGGACGTCGCCGGGCAAGCTGCGGATCGTCTCGACGACCCTGTCGCCGGCGGCGTAGTCGTTCGGGCCAGGGACGTGGCGCTGCCACCCCGAGGGGAGGAGCAGCAGGAGCTGCGCGATCGCGAGCAGCCCGGCGGACAGACGCGCTGTGGCTACGGGGACGCGCGTGGCGGCATGCAGGACGACGCCGAAGGCGATGGCGAGCGCCGCGTGGCCGGGCATGAGATCGTTGGTGAAGCTCCCCATGTGGAGGCGAGAGAGGTAGGAGCCCGCCAAGCAGCTCGCGCAGAGAAGCCAAAAGAAGACGTGCCTGCGCACCCCCAGACGGAGCGGAAAACCGCACAGGAGAACGACGCCAGCGGTGGTGGCGAGGGGCAGCTGGCGAGGGAGCTCGTCCATCCAAAAGGCGCGCAGGAGGTGCTCGCGCCCCTTCATGCCGTGGGTCGAAGGGAGCTCGAACACGTAGTAGAAGAACCAGCCGTCGGACTGGATCTGCAGGGCGAGGGCGACCACGGCGAGGATCGCGACGAACGCGCCTCCGAAGAGGGCGAGCGCCCGCAACTCGGCTCGCCGACGCCAGAGCTCGGGAGGCCAGCGCGCCGGTCCCTGTGGCTCCGGTCCCTGTGGCCCAGAACCCCGCGGCCCAGCCCCCGCTGGGTCGACGCTCGGTGCCTCGGCGCTCCGCGATCCGGGGAGCATGAGCGCGGCCCACGCCGCGGCGGGCAGCAGCACGAGCATGGTTTGCTTGGTGAGCACGGCGAGGCCGAGCAGCAGCCCACCGAGCATCAGAGACCACGAGCGTCGAGGCCCCCGCACCTCTTCTTGCACGAGGGTGAGCGCCGCCAGGCCGAGGGCGAGCGCCAGAGAGTCGACGCGGGCCAGATCGAACCAGGTGCCGCTCAGCTCGAAGGTCCCCACGAACACGCCGCTGCTCACGGCGGCGACCCAAGCGTTCCTGGTGCTCACGAACACCAGCCGGAAAATCAGCAAGAGGATCGCGATGGTGGCCAACAAGCTGAGGAGACGCAGCGCTGGCAGGCCCGCCTCGGACACCTTCGCGACCGCCGCCGCGGCGTAGCTGTAGCCGGGGCCGTACAGGAAGGGCATGAACTCCGGGGACGGCCGGGGGTAGAGCGGCTCACCCTGAAGGACACGGAGGACGTGCATCAGCATGCCGCCCTCCATCCACTCGAGCCCGTAGGGGAACGTACGACGCGCGAGCGCGACGCGGAGGAACTCCCACGCGCTCCAGCTCGCGAGCAGCGCCGCCACGCCCCAGGTCGCCGTTGTGAGCCCGTGCAGGGGACCCGCGGTCCTCCAGCGGCGAGCCAGTCGTCGTAGACCGTCGGGTCGAAGAGATTTCATTCGGGGCCCTTCTACAGGGAACTAAGCGAAGAACTCTCGGCAGTCGTCACCAGCCGCGTCGAACCTGCCGGAGCGAAAGAACCAGAGCGAAAAAGCAATTGATGAACAATAATTGAGGACCGATCCTGTCCGCAATAGGGCGGTGACTTGGTGTCCCTGGATGCCCCCTTGACGTCGCTTGGTCTCGGCCCGTGGGTCGGGATCAATTGAGGACAGAAACTGTCCTCAATTGTCGAGTCTTGTTCGTCGACCCACGCGCTGGCGACTGATTGAGGACAGGATCTGTCCTCGATTCTCAGGTAGGCTGCCGCTCGTGAGTACGGCCACCACCCGGGTCCTGCGCCTCCTTGCGCTCCTCCAGTCGCGCCGCGACTGGACGGGTCCGGAGCTCGGAGAACGCCTCGAGGTGGACGTGCGGACCGTGCGCCGAGACGTCGAGCGTCTGCGGCAGCTCGGCTACGTCATCGAGTCGTCCGCGGGGGTGGGCGGCGGCTACCGGATGGGAGCCGGCGCGAGCATGCCGCCCCTGTTGCTCGACGACGATGAGGTGAGCGCAGTGGTCGTCGCCCTCAGCGCGGCGGCGGGGAGCATCGCCGGGCTGCGGGACACCGCGCTGGGTGTGCTGCTCAAGCTCGACCAGATCCTGCCGAAGCGCCTGCGCTCCCGGCTCGATGCCTTCGAGTCGGCGACCCTGGCGCTCCCGGCACGAGGGGCCACGGTCGATTGGAAGCTGCTCACCACCCTGACGGCCGCGTGTCGCGAGCACGAGGAGCTCGAGTTCGACTACCTGGACAAGGGCGGGCGGGCGAGCTCGCGGCGCGTCGAGCCGCTCCACGTCGTGCACGCGGAGCGGTTCTGGTACTTGGTGGCTTGGGACGCGGGCCGCGAGGCGTTCCGGACCTTCCGCGTCGATCGTATCAAGGGGCGGCGCCTGCGCCGGGGCGCGCGCTTCAACCCCCGCGCGCTGCCGGAAGATCTGGTGAGCTACGTCTCCCGGTCCCTCGCGCACCCGCCGCACCGACACCAGGCGCGGATCGAGCTCCTGGGCAGCCCGTCCGAGCTGGCGACTCGCGTCCCGCAGTGGCTCGGCGTCCTCGAGGCCGCGGGTCCGCGCCGCTCGAGCCTCACCTTGGGCGGGGACGATCACGAGTCCCTCGCGGCGCGCCTCCTCCTGCTCGGGGTCCCCTTCGAGCATGTCGCGCCGCCGGAGACCGCCCGCGCGGTGCGGGACGTCATGAGGCGGCTGTTCGACGCCCTCGAGCCCTGCCTCCCCCCGGAGACCGAGGCGAAGAGCGGCCCCCGGGGGACGCGGGCCGCCAAGCGCCCGGGTGCGGGGCGAGCTCGCGGTCGGGGCCGAGCCTCTTGAGGGGCGGACCAGCGGCGAGGGCGCCGCTCCGCTCCGCTCTCCGCTCCGCTCTCCGCGCGGTTCGGTGTAGCTTCGACGGTGATGGTTCAGGTGCCCCAGGATCTCGCGCTCGTCGCGGGGCTCTCCCGGCGCGAGCTAGCGGAGCTCGATGAGGCCGCCGTCGAGCGACGGTTGAGCCCGGGTGATCTGCTGGTGCGCGAGGGGGCGCGTCCCGAAGAGCTGTACGTCCTGCTCTCCGGCAACTTGGAGGTGTTGCGCTGCGATCGCCGTGGCGCCGAGTACGTCCTGGGGGACATCGGCCGCGGCGGGCTGATCGGGGAGCTCGCCGCGGTGGAGGAGCGCCCCTGCAGCGCGACGGTGCGCGCCACGGAGCCGAGCCGCGTCTTGGTCCTCCCGGCGGCCCTGATCCGCGCGCGCCCGCGGCTGGTGACGAACATCGCGCGCGCGATCGCGGAGCGGCTCCGCGCCCAGAGCGAGCTCTCGGTGGAGTACATGCAGGAGCGCGCCGCCATGGGCGAGCTCCTGGTCAAGAGCATGGTGCTCTTGTGCGCCTACGCGGTGCTGTTGAGCGCGATGCCCTGGGTGCGCAGCACGTGGCCCAACGTGAGCACGACGGCGCTGAGCCTCCCGGTGATCGCGCTCTTCGGGGCCTTCAGCTATCGCTTCATCCGCGCGACGGGGTGGCCGCTGTCGCGCTTCGGGCTCGGCTTCAAGAACGCCTTCGGATCGATCTTGGAGGCCACGGCGCTCACGCCGCTGGTCGCCGTGGCGTTGATCGGCGTCAAGTGGCTGATGGTGCGCCTCGTGCCGGCCTACCGCGGGCTGCCCACGATCGAGCACACGGACATCCTGGCGCGGCTCGCGGACCCCGAGATCCGCTGGCTGCTCGTGATGTACGGGGCGTCGGCCCTGGTGCAGGAGCTCATCGTGCGCTGCGCCCTGCAAGCGAGCCTCGAGGACTTCCTCGCGGGGCGAGGGCGCACGACGACGCCCATCCTCGTCGCGGCGCTGATGTTCTCGATCACCCACCTGCACATGTCGTTCCTGTTCGCCGCCTTGGCGTTCTTGCCTGGCGTCTTCTGGGGCTGGTTGTTCCACAGGCGACGACACCTCGTCGGGGTGACCCTCTCCCACTTCGCCATCGGCGCGTTCGTCTTCTTCGTGCTCGGGGTGCGCCTACACTAGACCAATCCCAGCGCCACCATGGCCCGCGCGACGCGGAGGAACCCGGCGATGTTGGCGCCCATCACGTAGTCGCCGGGCGCCCCGAACTCCTCGGCGGTGTGGAAGCAGATGTCGTGGATGTTGGTCATGATCTCCGAGAGCCGCTCCTCCGTGTGCTCGAAGCTCCAGCGGTCGCGGCTCGCGTTCTGCTGCATCTCCAGGGCGGACGTCGCTACGCCGCCCGCGTTCGCCGCCTTGCCGGGGCCGAACAGGACGCCGGAGGCCGCGAAGGCTCGCACGCCCTCCGGCGTGGTGGGCATGTTGGCTCCCTCCGCCACCGCGATGCAGCCGTTCTTGATGAGGGCGGCGGCGTCCTTGGCGGTGAGCTCGTTCTGGGTCGCGCAGGGGAGCGCCACGTCGCAGGGGATCTGCCAGATGCTGCCGTGGGGCAGGTACTGGGCGCCTTTGCGGGCCTCCGCATAGTGCAGGATCCGACCGCGCCGCACCTCCTTGATCTCTCGCAGCAGCTCCAGATCGATGCCGTCGGGGTCGTGGACGACGCCGTCCGAGTCGGAGCAAGCGATGACCGTGCCGCCCAGGGCGTGCACCTTCTCGATGGCGTAGAGGGCCACGTTCCCCGAGCCGGACACCAGGCACGTCATGCCCTCCAGAGACTCCTTGCGGGTCTTGAGCATCTGCTCCAGGAAGAAGGCGGCGCCGTAGCCGGTCGCCTCCCGACGCACGAGCGCTCCGCCCCAGTCGATGCCCTTGCCCGTGAGGACCCCCGACTCGTAGCGGTTCGTGATGCGCTTGTACTGCCCGAAGAGGTAGCCGAGCTCCCGGGTGCCCACGCCGATGTCGCCGGCGGGGACGTCCGTGTACTCGCCGATGTGCCGGTACATCTCGAGCATGAAGCTCTGGCAGAAGCGCATCACCTCGTCGTCGCTGCGCCCCTTCGGGTCGAAGTCGGCGCCGCCCTTGCCGCCGCCGATGGGCATCCCGGTCAGGGCGTTCTTGAAGAGCTGCTCGAACCCCAAGAACTTCACGATGCCCAGGTTGACCGACGGGTGGAACCGCAGGCCGCCCTTGTAGGGGCCGAGGGCGCTGTTGAACTCCACCCGGAACCCGCGGTTGATGTGCACCTCGCCGTGGTCGTCCGTCCAGGGCACCCGGAAGATGATCTGGCGCTCCGGCTCGCAGATCCGTTGGATGATCTTGGCCCGCGCGAACTCCGGGTACTTGGCGAGCACCGGGCCGAGGGACTCCAGCACCTCGCGGACCGCCTGGTGGAACTCCACCTCGGCCGCGTTGCGCTGGACCACCTCTTCGAACAACAACTCGACTTTCTCATCCAACATGGATGCGATTTCCCTGAAATGAGGGCGACGCACAAGTGACGATCAACAGCAGCGTCGCACCTCGAGTAGCGCCATCGTGTCGGGATGACCCGACACGGGGCCCCGCGCACAGGCGCCTGCTCAGGGCAATTGCACGTCCGAGGGCAGCGCCAGCCGCGTGGGTGGGGCCGGCGCGAGCAGGTCTCGGGCGATGGTCACCTCGACGAGGTCTACGGCGGGGCTGGCCGCCACCTGCCGCAGCTGCTCGGCGCCGCCCTCGGGGTTCTCGGGGTTGCGTTGAGCCATGGCGACGTAGAACAGCGCCTCCGCCTCCTCGACGACGTTGTGCGCTGCGTTCACCAGCCCCTCGTCGTTCAGCTGCCCGCGGCCCCACTTGCGCAGGACCTCGGTCCACCCGCTCGCCTCGCCGAGGGAAGCGAACGCCTCCTCGGAGCTGCCGTCCGTGCGGGCGCCGAGCTGGCGCTCCAGCAGCCGCTGCCACAGGGCGATGTAGACGAGATCGTCGGCGGGCAGCTGGGCGGCGAGAGCCTCGGTGGTGGCCTTCCGGGCGGCGCGCAGATCGCCCCAGGTGAGGGCGCGACGTGACATGTCCGTGAGGCTGGCGGCGATCTGTCGCGCGTTGGCGCGGCTCGCCTCGAGGGCTCGCTCTCCCGCCTGGCGGGCCGCCAGAGCCTCACCATAGTGCTCGAGGATCCGCGCCAAGAGCCGCTCCACCCGGGCGAGGTTCTCCGTCGGTGTCTGGCGCTGTCGCGCGCCGAGCGCACGATCGAGGGCCCGTCGCAGAGCTTGAGCCGCCGCGGACGCGTCACCGCGATCGCGCTCCACCTGATAGATGAGCTCCTCGGCCTCCGCTTCGGCGATGGGATCGGCGCCGGCCTGGGCCAGCTTGATGGCCATCTGCAGAGCCTGGATCGCCTCGTCCGGGTGTCGGCGCTGTCGCTCGATGTTCGCCAGGCTGATCCACGCGGGCACCGTCGGGAAGCTGCGCACGGCCGCCTGGATCCGCGGTAGGGCCCGCTCGAGGTCGCCGCTGCGTGCCTCGAGGGCCCCCATCACGTACTCGATGCGCCCGGGGCGAGGCTGCACCTGGGCGTAGCGGGGCTCCTCCGCGAGCGCCAGCAGCGGGCGCGCATACTCGAAGGTGCGACGCGCCGCGGGCAGATTCCCCACCTGCTCCTCCTGGACGACGGCGCGTAGCACGAGGGCGAGGGCCCAGCCGAGGGCGTCCGAGGTGACCTGCGCGTCGAGGTTCTTGGCGAGCACCGTGCTCGCGACCTCGGGCATGCCGAGGTCCACCAGGAGCATGCTCAGGGGCATGACCGCCTCCGTCTCCCCCGGAGAGCTGCGGTAGAGGCCCAGGGCGGCGCCCCAGGCGGCGGCCGTGGCGAGCTCTGGATCGATGGAGGTCTCTTGAGGACCGCCGCGCTGGGCGCTGTCGTAGATCCGGAAGAGGTCGACCCAGGCGTTGCGCTCCCCTTGGGCGGCTCGCTCGAGGCGGTCTCGGAGCACCGGGGGCACGATGCGCAGGAGGTCTGCGTCCTCGAAGGCGAC
The DNA here is from genome assembly GCA_023460875.1 of Pseudomonadota bacterium. GTDB lineage: Bacteria > Myxococcota_A > Polyangia > Polyangiales > Polyangiaceae > NIC37A-2. The sequence continues at coordinate 14,796 of JAEWOQ010000535.1, read as the reverse complement.
CAGGGCGCCCGCGGGATCGCCGTGACGTAGATGGAGTCCCGTCAGGATCACGCTGCCGCTGCGCACCGCGCGGAACGCCTCGAGGGCCTCGTCCCGGTCCGCAGGGCTCGTGGGCACACGCTCACCGACGTCGGAGCTGAAGGCGGCGCGGATCCAGGCCAAGACGCTCTTCTGGGCTGCGTCGAACACCGCCGGCGAGGAGTCCATGATGGCCTCCTGGAGCGCGGCGCGCTGGCGTCGCCCCGCCGCCTGGAGCGGGCTCATCATCGCGGACGGTTCGAGCCACTCGTCCAACGCGGCGAGGTGGCCGATGACGTCGTCCCGCTGCCTGCCCTCTGGCAGGATCTCTTCCAGTCGACGGTAGAGGGCGCGGGCGCGGCCAGCGTTGCCGACGCGGGCTGCCTCGTCGGCGCCCCGCTGCAAGGGCAGCGCGCTGCCCGCGAGCATACCCGGCGCGGACTGACCCACCTGGAGCAACAGGAAGGCCCCCGTGAGCGCGTTCTCCCCCTCCCGGACGTGTCCGGCGGCGAAGCGCTGCTGGGCGCGGGCCAGCTGGTTCTGCACCAGGCCGGCGAGGAGGCCCTTGTCCGTGTGCCCGCGCTGGGGATCGAGCAGGAAGGTGTGCAGCGTCTCAGCGAAGCGATCGTCGCTCACCGTCTCCGGCTCCACCGCCGCGACGGGGCTCTCGGGGACGGCGGGGCCCGATGTCGCCCGGGAGCACCCCGCCGAGCCCAGAGCGACGGCGAGCAGGAGCAGCCCCAGCCCCGGCAGCGGCCGCGGGGGCCCCAGGGGCGGCTGGCGTCGAGCGGACGCGGGGGGCGGATCTGCGGACGCGACGAGGGCGGCGCCAGCGGCGCTCGGCTTCGAGAACGAGGTCCGGGCCCTGGGTCGCATCGGGACTACTTTCACGAGTTCTCTTTTAGGCAAGGGAGGCCCCCGCGTCGACGGGCGCCGCCCCGCCGCCGGAGCGCCGGGGCTCCTCGAGAGCTGGCCTCGCCGCGAGGGGATTCGTGTTCGTACGGTGACCCGCCCCGGGAAGGTAAGCAATCGTTCTCTGCGGGAGGCCGATCACACAGCCGCCCGGGGGGAAGTGATGTGGGCAGCCATTTGCGGCCAGCCAGGGCCCTTCGGCCCTGGAGCACGCCGGGCGGGATCTGGGGTAAGGTACCCCTACCGATGAGCGACGTGACTCGCCCCCTGCCCCAGCGCTTGGCCGATTTCGAGGTCATCCGTCGGCTTGGCATGGGCGGGATGGCAGAGGTCTTCCTCGCCAAGAAGCGCGGCGCCGAGGGCACGTACAAACTGCTGGTGCTCAAGCGCATCCTGCCTGCGTACGCCTCCTCCAGGCGCTTCCGGGCCATGTTCGCAGAGGAGGCCCAGCTCGCCACGCGCCTCAATCATCCGAACATCGTTCAAGTCTACGATTTCCAGGACTACGGCGAAGACGGCCAGCTCTTGAGCATGGAGTACGTCGATGGCCCGGACCTGCGCCGCTTCATCAAGGCCGCGCGGCAGAAGCAGCACAGCGTGCCGCCCCCGGTGTCCGCCTACATCATCGCGGAGGTCGCCAAGGGCCTGCACTACGCCCACGAGCGCAAGGACGAGGGCGGGCGGCCCCTCGACATCGTGCACCGGGACGTCTCGCCCCAGAACATGCTGCTCAGCCTCGACGGGGCGGTGAAGATCGCCGACTTCGGCATCGCCTCCGCGAACATGTTCCGGGAGGAGCCCGGCGTGCTCAAGGGCAAGACCGCGTACATGTCGCCCGAGCAGGCCCGGGGCGAGAAGGTCGACCGGCGCACGGACATCTACTCCCTCGGCGTCGTCCTGTATGAGATGCTGGCGGGGCGGCCACTGCACGGGAACCTCGAAGGGGACGAGCTCCTCGAGGCGGTGCGGCGCGGCAAGGTCGAGCCCCCGAGCACCTACGCGCTGGGGGTCCCGCCGGAGCTCGACGAGCTGGTGATGAAGGCGCTCGCGGTCGATCCGGCGCAGCGCTTCGAGACGGCGCGGGAGATGGCGGCGGCCTTGTCCCGCGCCCTCTTCGAGATGCACGAGCTCGTCGACGCCCACGTGATCGAGGCGGCGATCGAGCAGCTCATCGGGCGCTCCCCGGTGATCGACGTCCAGGGGGAGGACGCGCAGCAGGTCGAGCCCTCGGCGGAGGCCGGAGCCGGGGACCTGCGGGGCAGCGAGCTCGGGAGTGAGTTGGGCAGCGAGCTGGGTCACGAGCTGGGCCAGGAGCTCGGGGACGAGACGGGCGCCGGCACGCCTGTGCAGCCCCCCGCCGCCAAGCGCAAGGCGGGGCAGGAGGTGCGCCACGTGGCGGGCGGGGCCTTGCGGGTGCACGGCTTCGAGGAGCTCGCGCGGCAGGTGGGGGGCGCCCAGGCCAAGGCCGTCGCGGAGCGCTTGAAGGCGACGTTCCAGGAGATCGCCTTCAAGCGGAACATTCGCCTCGATTGGAGCTCCGGGGACGGTGTGTTCCCCGAGGGGTACGCCGTCGCCGGCCTGCTCGCGAACCCGACGGGCGCCGCCGCCGACGCGGTCTGGTTCGCGGTGGACGCCCACGACGTGACCCAAGGCGCGGGCGCCGATCTGCCGACGGAGCTGGCGGCGCGCATCGGCATCGTGCGGGGCATCGCGAGCGGCAGTCGCGACCCCGGGGGACACCTCGTGGACGCGGAGGTGCAGCCCCCTGCGCTCCTGCTCTCCGACCGCCTGCGGGACGTGGCCGAGCCGGGTGTGAGCCTGGTCGCGGGGGGGCTGTACCGGCTGGTGCGCAGAGATTTTCTCTGGGGTGACGTCCCGACGGTGGAGATCGACGACGCGGAGAGCCAGGGACTGCCCCGTAACATGCGGGTTTACTCCCTGCTTCGCCCCCTCACTCGGGAAGAGAAGCTCCAGGAGATGACCCTGGCCTCGAGCGAGCTCGTCGGGCGCGACGCAGAGCTCGCGGATCTGCACGCCGCCTACTACGGCGTCGTGGGAGCGACCCCGGGGCAGGGGCGCTCTGCCACGCGGGTGGTGTCCGGCGATTTGGGCATCGGCAAGACGGCGTTGGTGAGCGCGTTCGTCAACGAGCTGCCCCCGGACGCGCGCGTGCTGCGCGCGGAGTGTACGCCGGCTCGGCAGGACCTGCCGTACGCCACGGTGGCCCACTGGATCCGTGAGCTGACGGGGGTCGAGGTGGAGCAGCGCCCCGACGTAGCGATGGGGCTCGTCACGACGGCCTTGGGAGAGTGGGGGAACCCCGACGAGGAGCGGGCGATCGCCGAGCGCATGGCCGAGCTCGCCATCGGCTCGGCGACGCGCGCTCAAGACGACGGCGAGGACGCCCACAACCGGGCGCTGCTCTTCACGGGCTTCCGGCGGCTGTTGGCGCGGGCGGCGTCGGAGGGCCCGCTGATCGTCGTCCTCGACGGATTGCAGTGGTGCGATCAGCAGACCCTGGAGTTGGTCTCCGAGCTCGCCCACACGGAGGAGCCGCTCCCGATGCTGGTCCTCCTGATCACGCGCCCTGACGAGCGCAGCGCCCGCTACATCGACGGCCTCGTGCGGTTGGATCTCGCGGGGCTGAGCACGGAGAACCAGGCGCGGCTGCTGCAAGTGCGGCTCGGGGTGGGGCCGGGGGTCGAGCGGGTGTGCGCGGACGTGCTGCCCCGGGCGGCGGGCAACCCGTTCTTCCTCCTCGAGATCGTCGACGCGCTGCTCGAGCGCGGGGTGCTCGAGATCCGTGAGGAGGGCGAGGGGCGACAAACTTTGGAGCGTGTCGACGTCGCGGGGAGCGTCGTGGCGCTCCCTTCGACGCTCGAGCAGCTCATCGCCGACCGCTTGGCAGAGTTGCCCCGTCCAGAGCAAGAGCTGATCGACTGGCTCGCCGTGGCTGGGGGACCGCTCCAGGAGCGGGAGCTGCGGCAGCTGTTCGGGCCCGAGACGGGCAAGGCGCTCCACAGTTTGTGCGCTCGGGGGTTGTGTGAGCTGCGCGGCGACCAGGTCGACGTGCGGCACCCGCTGACCCGAGACGTCGCCTACCGGTCCATGGACGACGAGCCGCGGGCGCGGATGCATCGCGCCATCGGCGAGCTGCTCGCGGAGGGGCCCCTCGGTCAGGGGCTCAACGCGGCCGTCGTGGCGCGCCACCTCGCCCGAGGCGGCTCCACGGATCGGGCGGTGGAGTTGTACCTGGAGGCCGCGGGCGCCGCGCGGGGCAGCTATCAGATATCTCTGGCCACGCGGTGCTACCGCAAGGTGGCGAGCATGCTCCCCGCGGACGATCCGCGGCTGCTCGAGGCCCACGAAGCCCTCGAAGCCATCGCCCGCAACGAGGGCAAGTGGCGCCCGCGCCGCCTGCACCTGGCGCGCCTGCGTGAGCTCGCGCGCACCAGCCGCAAGGGATACTGGATAGCCATCGCCTTGCTGAGGACGGCGCGCTACCAGCTCGACGCCGGTCAGCTGGCGAAGGCGCAGGTGTTCGCGCAGCTCGGGGAGCGGGCCGCGGAGGCCTCCGCGTCGCGCGTCCTGCTCGTGCAGGCGCAGACCCTCCTGGCGGCGGTGCTCCGGGACGTGGGGGACATGCAAGGGGCGCTCGTGGCGGTCGATCGGGGGCTGGCCAACTGCGAGCACCCCCAGGTCACGGCGCGGCTGCGCGCCGAGGCCTTGATGATCAAGGGGACGCTGCTGCGGCGGGTAGGGCGGGTGCTCGAGGCCGCCGAGGTGTACGCGGAGTCCATCGCAGTGTTCCAGCGCGTGGGGGCGCGGCGCATGGAGGCGCGGGCGAAGAGCTCGATGGCGTTCTCCATGTACGTGCTCGGCCGCGTCGAGGACGGCGCAGCCCTGGGGCTCGACGCCCTGCAGATCGATCTCGCCATCGGCGGGCGGTTCCAGGTGGCCAAGACCCTGAGCAACGTGGGGCTGTGCTATTTCGGCGCGGGCGACTACGAGCGGGCCATGTCCTACCTGGAGCGGGCTCGGGAGTCCCACGAGCGCTATGGCGAGCACGACTCTCGGGCGGACACGCTGCTGGCGACGGCAGAGGTGCTGATCGAGCAGCGTCAGCTCGCCGCCGCGCAGACCCTGGTCGGGGATGCAGCTGCCCTGACCCAGGTCACCCAGAGCGCCTACGACACGATCCATGAGCGGCTCCTGCGGGCGGTGCTGGCCTACGAGCTCGGCGACGCTCGCACGGCGGTGGCGCGCGCCTTCGAGGCGCGTCAAGCCGCGGAGGTGCAGGCCTACGCGGCCTTCCACTTCTACGCCATGGCCGTGGAGGCCGCCGCCAGGGTCGTCGATGGTGAGGTGCACACGGGCGTGCTGCTCGCGACGACCGCCCTCGGCGCCATCGACACTCTGCAGGGCTCGGAGTACGGGCTGCAGACGCGCGCGCTGTGCGTGGAGGCGCTGCAACGGGCCGGCTCCCCGCAGGTCGCCGAGCTGCGGGGGCGCGCCCTCCGGTTCGTGGAGAAGTCGAGCGGCATGCTGCGCAGCGCGGAGCTGCGCAGGCGGTTCGGGCGGCGGCCCGCGGTGGCGTTCCTCACGGGGGACGCGACGCCGGAGCGGGTGCGGGCGACGGAGACCGGATCCGTCGTCGGGCGCACGGGCGTCGGCCATGGCGCTGGGGAGAGTGAAGCGTGAGTGACAGGTCCGTGCGGCGATTGGCGATCGTGCTCTCGGGGGGCGGAGCTCGGGGCGCCTACGAGGCGGGCGTGCTCTCCTACTTGTTCGACGAGCTGACCCGGGTGCGCGGTCGCGGGATCCAGGTGGACATCGTCTGCGGGACCAGCGTGGGTGCGATCAACTCCGCCTTCCTCGCGGCCCACTTGCTCGATCCGCGCCACGGGGTGCGCCGCCTCGTGGAGCTCTGGCAGACGTTGCGCATGGAGCGGGTGCTGGGCTTCGGCTGGCGGCAGGCGTCCCTCGTCCCGCGCCTGTTCGCGGGCGCAGGCGCGGCCGGGGTCTTCGACGTGACACCGATGGCGCGGCTAGTGCACCAAGAGATCCCGTGGCGGGCCATCTCCCGGACCATGCGCTCGGGGGCCCTGCGGGCGCTCAGCATCACCTGCACGGAGGTGTCGACGGGGCGCACGGTGCTGTTCATGCAGACGGGCCCGGGCACGGGGCTGCCGGTCCACTCTCCGCCGCGCATGTTGATGCGGGGGGAGCGCATCGGGCCGAAGCACGCGCTCGCCTCCGCGTCCATCCCGCTCCTGTTCCCCCCCGTCGCGATCGGGAGGCAGCTCTACATGGACGGGGGCCTGCGTCAGAACACGCCGATCGCCCCCGCCCTGCGGCTCGGCGCGACGCACGTGCTGGTGGTGGGCACCTCGCGGCTCGTGCGCGGCGTGAGCCCTGGCACCTCCCTGGAGATGCCGAGGGCCTCCTTCGTGCTCGGCAAGATCATGAACGCCCTCTTGCTCGATCACCTCGACACGGATCTCGCGACGGTGGAGCTGCTCAACGACTGCATCGAGAGCGGGCGCCTCGCCTATGGCCCCAGCTTCGAGGCGGACTTGAACGCGGCGGCGGCCCGCCGCAACGGGCACTCGCTGCACCAGGTCTCGCCGTTGGTGATCCGTCCGTCCGAGGGCATCGGGATCCTCGCGGCGGAGTTCCTGAAGCGCGGAGGCATCAAGAGCGGCACGCCCGTGACCCGGCGCATCCTCGAGTGGCTCGACGCGGGCGGGAAGGAAGCAGACTTCGCGAGCTATTTGTTGTTCGATGGTGAGTTTGCGCGGCTGCTGATCGAGCTGGGGCGCTCCGACGCGCGCGCGCAGCGCGATCACATCCTCGACTTCCTGTCGGAGCTGGACTCCGCGCCGCCCGCGCCGAGCGGCCCGGGGTCTCCCTACTCGATTCCGCCGCCTGCCGTGGGCTGAAGGGGCGGCGGACGCTCACATCGAGCGCGCCTCCTCCAGAGCGCTCTCGAGCTCGCCGAGGGCCTTGCCGTCGCCCTGCGCGCGGGCGAGCTCGACGCCGCGCTCGAGCCACACGCGGGCGTCGGTGGGGCGGCGCAGCTCCAGTAGGATCTGTCCCGCCATGAGGTACTGAGCCAGGTAGGTCGGATCCGCCTCGCGGAGGGTCTCGAACTGGCTGAGGGCGTCGTCGAGCTGCCCCTGCTTACGGTACTCCAAGGCCAGCGCGTAACGCGCGAAGGAGTCGGCGTTGCCGCTGGCGATGAGCTTCTCGAGCATTTCCAGTCGCTTGTTCATCGTTCGATCCTGCTCTGCTGCGCCGTGTCCACGGCAGCTGGCGCAGCGTGTGTGTTCGTCCTGCGCTCTCGTCGCACTGGAGCGCGCACCTGTCACCGTCCGATCAGCGTTCGAAGTCGAGGAACTGCGCCAGGATGCGCTTGGTCCCGTGCCCAGGGAACCTCGCGACGACGCTGGGGGCGGCCCCCGCCTCGACGCGCTCCACGACGCCTCGCCCGAACTTCGAGTGCCGCACCCGATCCCCGGGCCGCACCACCACCTCGCCGTCCTCGTCGTCCGCGGGCACGTCGTCGAAGACGTCGTGATCGATCACGCGCTGCCCCGGGGCCAGGCGCAGCTCCGGCTGGGCCACGCGTCCGCCAGGTGAGGCGCCGCTGTCCTGAGCCTCCGCGGCGCCTCCTCGCGATCCCCAGCTGCGTCGCCCTCCGCCTGCGGTGGTCGCACCCCAGCTGGGCGCCCCCCCCCAGGAGCGTCCCGGCAAGCCCCCGAGGCCCTGGCCAAAAGATCCCGCGGGCCTCTGCTCCCCCTGCCGCTCGACGACCTCTGACGGGATGTCGTCGAGGAAGCGGCTGCGCTGCAGGTACTTCGTCTTCCCGAACAGAGTGCGGCTCATCGCGTGGCTGATGAAGAGCCGCCGACGCGCCCGAGTGATCGCCACGTAGGCGAGGCGCCGCTCCTCGTCGAGCTCCTCTGGATCGTTGCCGTCGAGGCCGCGGTAGGGGAACGTCTCTTCCTCCATCCCCGTGAGCCACACCGTGTCGAACTCGAGCCCCTTGGCGCTGTGAACCGTCATGAGGGACACGGCGGGGGTCTCCTTGAGGGAATCGACAGCGGCGACGAGGGACACGCGCTCCAAGTAGCCCGCGAGGGAGGGCTCTTCCCCCGCCTCCGGGGCCTCGGCTTCGTACTCGGCGATCGAACCGATGAGCTCCGCGAGGTTCTCGAGTCGCGCGTCGCTCTCGGCGCTGTCCTCCGCCTCGAGGGCCGCCCGGTAGCCCGTGGCTTGGAGCACCCGCTCGGCGATCTCCCGGGGCGTGAGCTCGAGCCGGGCGGCGCGGAGCTCCTCCATGAGCTGCGCGAAGGACTGGAGCTTCTTCTGGGCTGCTGCGCCGAGCTGCCCGCCGCTCGCGACGGCGCGCAGGGCGTCGTAGGCGTTGGAGGTGTTCTCCGACGCGGCGTCGAGGATCGCGGCGACGGTCTTCGCGCCGATGCCCCGGGTCGGCACGTTGACGATGCGCAGCAGGTCGGCGTCGCTCTGCGGGTTCTCGATGAAGCGCAGGTACGACAGCAGGTTCTTCACCTCCGCCCGCTCGAAGAACTTCATCCCGCCGATGATCTGGTAGGGCAGCATCTCCGCGCGGAGCGCCTCCTCCAGGACGCGCGACTGAGCGTGGACGCGATAAAAGATCGCCAGCTCGCCCGCGTTGACTCCGGCGGCCCGGGCCTGGGCGACCCCAGCGGCGATCCACGCGGCCTCCAGGCGCTCGTCACCACAGGCGCGCACCACCACGGGGGGGCCTGCCTCTGCCGCCGTCCACAGCTTCTTGGGCTCACGATCCGCGGCGGGCTCGATGACGCCCAGCGCGGCGCGGACGATGTTCTGGCTCGAGCGGTAGTTCTGCTCGAGCTTGACCACGAGGGCGTCGGGGAAGTCCCTGCGGAAGCCGCGGATGATGCGGACGTCGGCGCCGCGCCAGCGATAGATGGACTGGTCGTCGTCGCCCACCACGCACAGGTTGCGGGTGTCCGCGCTGAGGGCGCGCACGATGCGGTACTGCACGAGGTTCGTGTCCTGGAACTCATCGACCAGCACGTGATCGAACTTGCGGCGGAGCTCCTGCCCCGCGCGGCTGTCCGGAGACTCCACCAGCCGCATCACCCGGAGCAGGAGGTCCTCGAAATCGACGGCGTTCGCGCGGGCGAGGGCCTTCTGGTACTCACGAGCGAGCTCAGCGAGATCGAGATCGAAGCCGTCCCCGACGTCGACCTCAGTGGGATCGTGCCCCTCGCGCTTGCACGCGCCGATGAGCGACAGGACGTATTTGGGGGGGTAGCGCCGCTCGTCGAGGCGCAAATCCTTGGTGACGCGGGCCACCACCGCCTTCTGATCGGCGTCGTCGTAGATGACGAAGCTGCGATCGAGGCCGGCCTCTTCCGGGTAGCGCCGCAGCAGCTTGGCGCAGATGCCGTGAAAGGTGCCGACCCACAGGTCGCGCGCGATCTCGGGGCCAGCCAGCTCTTCGAGGCGGTGGCGCATCTCCCCGGCGGCCTTGTTGGTGAAGGTGACCGCGAGGATCCGGTAGGGCGGCACCCGGTGGTTCGCGAGCAGGTGGGCGATCCGGAAGGTGATGGTGCGGGTCTTGCCGCTCCCCGCACCGGCGAAGATGAGCAGCGGACCCGACTCGTGGAGGACGGCGCTGAGCTGGGGCTCGTTGAGTTCGGTCATGTCGCTGTGGGCGTCTCGCTGGTGACGTGTCCCCCGCTGGTGCTCTAGCGCCTCGGGCGATCGTGCTCAACCGGCTCACTCTCGCGGCCCGAGCGACGTTCGAGGTCCGGTGGTGTGCCTTGCCGCGCCGTCGCGGCTATGACACCTCAGGCCAAGCGCAAACGGATATGTCGCCCCTCGATCCTTTCTCCGTCGACCGAGAGCTGCGCGCGGGTGCGACGCGCTGGCGGCGCTGGCGGCAGCAGCTCCGCCGCGGCGTCATCGGGCCAGCGCCGTTCGGAGCCTCGACGCGCTTCGGCAAGGGGCTCTACGACGCCGTGCAAGAGCTGCCGCCGGATCTCCCCTTGCGCCGCCCGCTGGCGCGCTGGGTGTATCGGCTCGCGGAGCAGCGCATCGACGCTCTCTGGTTGGCGCGGGAGGCGGAGCTCTTGCGCCTCGAACGACACCCGATCCGCGAGCCGCGCGAAGGCCCGTTTACGGTGGGCGAGATGACGCACGCGGCGCTCACGGGCCCCCACTCGCTCCACTGGCAGCGAGCGCGCGTAAACGCATCGCTGGGGCTGGCGACGCACCGGGCGCTGCTCTGGGAGCGCCGGCAGGAGATCGCGGTTCGGATGGGGCTGCGGAGCCCGGACGTGGTCGAGCTGCCCGCCGGGGGGATCTACGGGGCGGCCGAGGGGTGGCTCGAGAGCAGCGCAGAGGCCGTGGCGGAGCTGGTCGAGCCTGGCTGGGGCGCATACGTGGAGTCCGGGTTGGCGCGGGGGGCCAGCGAGGGGTGGCCCGCGCGCTTGACGGCGGACACCTTGCTCGATCTGTTGGGACAGCGGGATTGGTTTCGTGGGGTGACGCTGGAGCCGGGGCGCTTGCCGGCGCGCTACGCGCCGACGAGCTTCGTGCGTGCCTTCGCGCGCCTCGGGGCCGCGTGGCAGGTGGGCTTGGCGCCAGCGCAGCAGCTCTTCGTGGTCGCGGAAGATCCGTATGGGCTACGCGCCTGGACCCAAGGCGCCCTGTGGGCGCTCGTGGCTTGCCGGACGCCGTTCCTGCGGCGTCAGCTTCGGCTGGCGCCGCACCGCGCGCAGGCCCATGAGCGAGAGCTGGCGCTCGCGGTGGTCCAGTGGGTGAGGCTCGTCGCCGTGCGGGTGCTCGCGCGCCGCGCCGCGTTGGCGGGGAGGAGCGTGCTCGCGGAGGCCTCACAGCAGCTCCAGGTGCGGCTCATGAGGGAACCGGAGCGCCCGGAGTCGCTCCTCGGACTGACACGGCTCAGGACGGACGACCCGCAGCGCCTCGCCGCGTGGTTCCTCGCGGCCGCCGCGTACGAGCGCTTGGTGGAGGAGCACGACGAGGACTGGTTTCGCTCGCCGCGGGCCGTGGAGCAGCTACGAGAGGAGTCGAAGCTCCCGCAGCCGACGGAGGCGGACGAAGCGGTCTTGGAGCGAGGGCGCGCGGCGCTCATGGGTTGGTTCGCCGAGCGCGGCGGAGTCTGAGCTCCCCGGACGACCCATCGCACGTCGGTGCGCGGGCCCGCGTGCTCCGTCGCCAGCGTGGATGGCAGCGCGGATGCCAGCGTGGACGCCAGCGCGGACGCGGCGGCGCGCGCGCTCAGAAGCCGGCGGCGGGATCGGGCGTGAGCCCCGTCGCCTCGATGTGCAGGGTGAAGCCGAACACGATCGCCGTCGCCGCGTACTCGCCGAGGGTTTGACGCACGGAGGCGTCCACGCTGAAGCGCTGGTCGATGTACGCCGCGCCGCCGCTCACCGAGTGCGCATCGAGCCCTGTGTCGAAGCGATATCCGGCGCGGAGCGCGACGCTCTCGGCGAGGAGCACCTCGCCGCCGCCCATCCAGCGCGCGGTCGTGTGTCCCCAGGTGCTCGTGTCGAGCACCACGTTCGCCTCGATCCCGAAATCCCGGGTGCCATAGCCGACGCCGCCGCCGAACATGAGGGGCAGAAAGCCCTCGGCGGTGTTCGTGAGGTTGTGTCCGACGACCGCCAGGGCGAGCTCCGGGAGCGGCTTGAGGGTGGCGCCCACGTCGAAGGTGAACGCCTGGACGATGCGCTCGTCCCGCAGCCCGGCGGACACGCGGCTGGTCCCGAGCGGGCCAGGACCGTTCTGGCTCAACGACAGCATGCGGCCGCTGGCTCCGACGAAGAAGGTCTCGGCGAAGGGCATCGCCAAGCCCACGCGGATGTCGTTGAACTGCCGGTCCGCCCCGTCGGGATCCTGTTGACTCCACGTGCCACCGAGGCCTCCAGCGATGCCCGTGCTCGAGACGATGGAGTCTACGGCCGCGGCGCCGTAGCTCTGGCGGTGCGCTTGAGGCCAGATCTGCCCCAGAGCGGTGACGTGGTACACCCGCGCGGTGGCCATGTTCGCGGGGTTCTGGAACAACGCGTTCGTGGAGCTGCCCAGCGCGCGCAGGCCGCCGCCGAGGGCAGCGATGCGGGCGGTCTCCGTCTCTCCGTAGTTGTAGCCCACCTCGGGAGGCAGCTCGCTGGGGTCCGCCTCCGCCGCCCCCGCGAAGCAGAGGCACGCGAGCCCCGCGGCGAGCGCCACGCGTCGAGTGTCACGCGCCGCCGGGCGCTGCGCGACGCGACGACGCGCGCGCTCTTCCCGTGCGACATCGAGCGCGCGGATCGAGTCGGAGCGACGGGGCCTCGTCATGTCGGAAGCCTCGAGACGCGCGAGCTGCTAGCCATGCGGTTCTCCCGTTATCGAACGCTTGCGATCGTGGCCAACAAATCCGCGCATCGACTGCACGGCGTTGGAGCGCGGTGTCACGGCCGCGACGCGAAGAAGCACGCTGGAAGCGCGGAGCGCGATCGCGCAGCGCCCGCGCGTGTCGAGGGACGTGGATCATTTTCTCGTCGCGCGTCCGCAGCCGTTTTACCGTCGGAACGACAATTGGAGGAATGTACAGCTTGAACTTGGGCGCGGCCGAGTGGTAGCTCGGGTGCCCCTCGGAACACCGCATGCGCTCGTCGGCCTCCCCGGATGGGGGAATCGCGGGTGCAGCTCCAGTGGTCTCCGGGGGACGACCTGGATTCGCAGCGTGCTGCGGGGCCATCGTAAAATTCCCTCGGAGCCTGGCTACGAGGTCTTCCAACGGGTGGGGCGGTGCTGCTGCCTCGCAAGAGTGCCTCTCCGGTGCCTAGCGCGCGCCGGAGGTCGCCATCGAGTCTACGGCAGGATCGACTTTTTCTTGATGCGCCCCAGCTTGAAGACGACGCGAAGAACTTGCCTCTCCCGACGGAGAGGGGCGGCCACGAGCCGAGGCGAGTGCTCTGTCCACACCCTGTGGACAACTTGGGGGCTGGATGGCGACGGTTGGGGGGAAGTCGTGGAGCGGGGACACGGAGGCCGCCGCGCTCCTCCTGGGAGGGGCCGCCGCGAGGCGGGCACTTGGAATGTGATTCGGAGAACGACGACGTCCTACGACAGGAAAGGGCGCACCCGCGATGGCGGGCGTGGCTCGCTCACTGACTTCGTGCTCGACGCGGAGTGAGGGGTCGTCGACTGGGGAGTGAAGGGCTGCCTGGGGGGGAGGCCTAGCTGGGACCACGGGTCCCGCGGACGAGAGGCTCCGTTGGATAAGCCGTTGCTAGAAACGCCGTTGCTGGACGAATCCGTCATGGAAGAAGAAATGGACCGCTCGACGAGTGCGCTTCCCGCCTCGTCACTGTGGGACGACGCTGTGGAGCATACGCGCCAGCGCTCACCCGCGTCGTTCGAGCAGTGGTTCTCGTCCGTTCAGCTCGACGCCTTCGACGGCGCCAGCCTCCGGCTCGCGGCGCGGGACGAGTTCGTTAAGGATTGGGTGAAGACCCATTTCTTGCCGGCCCTCACCAGCAAGCTCGAAGAGCTGCTCGCCGCCGCGGATCCGGGCTTGGCCGGTCAGGGCGTGGCCACCGAGTGGCGCATCGATCCCCACCTCACGCGGCCGATTTGCGCGCCGCGCTCGCCTGCGGCGCTCTCGACCCAACCTCCCGCGGCGCGGCCTGCGGCGACGCGGCCTACCTCGGCTCGTCAGCCGACCCGAGCCTCGGTGCGCCCGGTCCACCCCGAGCTGCAGAGCGCTCGGGCGCAGCTCAACGCGAAGTACACCTTCGAGAACTTCGTGGTGGGTCCGTCCAACGAGCTCGCCTATGCAGCCGCGCTCGCCTCGGCGGGCGGCGGCGGCAGGCGCTACAACCCGCTCTTCATCGCGGGTGGGACGGGCCTCGGCAAGACCCACTTGATGCACGCCATCGCTCACAAGGTGCTGGCGGATCGCCCGGGCGCACACATCGTCTACGTGTCGGCCGAGCATTTCACGAACGAGTTCATCGAGGCGCTGCAGCACCACCGCATGGACGAGTTCCGCGCCCGCTACCGCACGTGCTGTGACCTGTTGCTCCTGGACGACATCCAGTTCCTGGCGGGGCGAGAGCAGACGCAGGAGGAGTTCTTCCACACGTTCAACGCGCTCCACGACGCCGGCACGCCGATCATCGTCACGAGCGACAAGTACCCGCAGCAGCTGCAGCGGATGCCCGAGCGCCTCGTGTCGCGGTTCACGTCGGGGCTCGTGGCGGACGTGCAGGTGCCGCAGCTCGAGACGCGCGTCGCCATCGTGAAGAAGAAGGCTCAGATCGAGGGGATCGATCTGAGCGACGACATCGCGGTGATGCTCGCTCAGAAGGTGCAGAGCAACGTGCGCGAGCTCGAGGGCGCGCTGATCCGCCTCGCCGCCAAGTCGTCGCTCACGGGACGGCCCATCGACGAAGAGTTCGCCCTGAGCGAGATGGCTCTGGTCAGCCCGTCTCGCCCGGGGCAGGTGAGCGTCGCCGACATCCAGCGCGCCGTGTGCAATCACTTCCGACTCACCAACTCGGAGCTCCTCAGCAAGGATCGGCACAAGAGCGTGGCGTTCGCGCGGCAGGTGGCGATGTACCTGTGTCGTCAGCGGATCCGCTCCAGCTTCCCGGAGCTGGGCCGTGCTTTCGGCAACCGCGATCACACCACCGTCATGAGCGCGGTGCGCCGCGTCGAGGCGCTGCGTCAGCGCGACCCGCAGGTGAACGCCCACCTCGAGGCCATCGAGCGGCGCCTCGCCTCCGGCGAAGAGAACTGAGCTCTTTTAGCGGTGCCATGGGCGCCCAGCAGGGG
>JAEWOQ010000534.1 GCA_023460875.1 Pseudomonadota bacterium | reverse complement strand
CGCCGGGCGCGGGGCGCCGCGCGCCGCGCCCCCCGCGGCGATCAACACGAACACGGTGGTTGGCAGCCCCGGCACGAAGATCCCGAGGATCCCGAGGCCCAGGCTCGCGTAGGCCAGGAGCCACCATGCCCAGCGGAGACGGGTCCGGGCACTCATGGGTCTCCATTATGGCCCCGCCACCCACGAGGAGGCACCGGCAAGCGTCATGGTCGCTGAACGTGCGTGCACCTGATTGGTGTCCGATTTGCTCCCTGGGTGCCCCGCCGCGCTCGAGCGAAGGCCACACGCCCGCTAGGCGAGGCGCGAGGACATCGTCGCGGAGTGCTCGAGGGGGCGCTGCAGGATTATGGCAGCCGGGTTCGATCCGGGGCTCTTGCTCGTGGGGGTGGGTTCGATCCGGGGCTCTTGCTCGTGGGGGTGGCCGTCGGGATCGTCTTCATCAACTACTGGCTCTGGCACAAGCGGCTCGAGCTCGCCGCGGAAGCCTGATTGGGCACGAGCGGATCGGTGCGCGGTGATGGATGCGACGATCCTCCCCTGATTGGCTCTGTCCGACGGATCGCGGTCAGCGCCGACCGGAAAGCCGGGCGACGGTTTCTCTCGAAGAAGCAAGAATCGTCAGGACCTCGCGCCACGAACGCCCCCACAATCTGCCTCGAAAACCCATGCGTGGATCTCGAGGAAGCCCGTACGAGCGTCGCTTGCAGCGCGTGCTCGCCTACGTCCACGAGAACCTGAGCGGCGACCTCTCCCTCGAGCGGCTCAGTGAGGTCGCGGGCTTGTCGCGGTTCCATTTTCATCGCCTCTTCTCCGCGTACACCGGCTCGACGGTGGCGGAGGTCGTCCGCCTCTTACGCTTGAAGCGTGCCGCCCATCGCCTGGCCTTCGAACGAGGCTCGAAGGTCATCGATGTCGCGCTCGACGCCGGGTTCTCGAACCCCGAGACCTTCAGCCGCGCCTTCAAAGCCGCCTACGGAAACACACCGACCGGGTTCCGCGAAGCTCCTGAGTGGAGCGAAGCTCCGATCCTTCGGCTCCCCCTCTCGACGACGAATCGAACCATGAACCCCGAAATCAAGACGATCCCGACGATCCCCGTGGCTGTCCTCGAGCACCGCGGTCCGCAACAGACCATCTTCTCGACCGTGAGCAAATTCATTGAATGGCGTCGCGCGAGCTCGTGCTCACCGGTGCGCGAAGCGCGGACCTTCGGCATCGCCTACGACGATCCGGACACCAGCGACCCAAAGGCGTTTCGCTTCGACGTCTGCGGAGAGCTCCTCTGCCCCCTCGAGCCGAACGACTTCGGAGTCGTCGAGAAAGCGATCCCTGGGGGGCGCCACGCCGTCGTCCGTCATCACGGGTCGACGGATGAGCTCGGCCCCGTCGTCCTCGAGATGTATCGGAAGTGGCTCCCGGAGAGCGGCGAAGAGCTCCGCGACTTCCCCATCTTCTTCGAGTACGTCCGGCGGATGCCCGAGGTCCTCGAACACGAACAGATCACGGACATTTACCTGCCGCTCGAGTGACCGGAGGGCCCCGTGCCAGTAAGCGGGGGCTACGTGAACTAGCTCCGGGCGCGCTTTCGGGGCGCCGGGGAGCGGGGCTCTTTGGTCTTCGTGACGGTGGACGTCGCTCGTGGAGTTCGCTTCGGGATGTCGCGCTTTGCTCCCCGGGCGAAGGGGTTTGCACCTTCTTCGTAGGTGTACGCGAAGGGCCGGGGGTCGCGTCGTGGCCAGAGCTTCGTGAACGTGGTGCCGTCGAGCTCTCGGTAGGCGATGCGGACCTTGCTCTCGATCGCGTTGGTGCCGAGGTGCTTGCGGAAGGCGCGGTGGGCGGCCTCGGGCGCGCTGGTGTGGACGAAGAAGTTGACGGTGCCCGCGCCGACGTCGTGGCCGTCCACCGTGCACGTGCGCGGCAGCGAGGCGATGAGGCGCTCCTCGAAGGCGACCAGGTCCTGGTGTGTGGCGAAGAAGTCCTCCGAGAACTGGATGACGAGTTGGTAGCGCGTCATAAGGTTCTCACTCATCCCCGATACATTAGGCGCGGGCGCCGCCCGCCGCTCGCCGCCCGTCAAGGACGGCGTTCGCCCGCACGTCGGGGTGCTCGTGCTCGGCGAGTGCGAGGCAAACGGACTCCGACCACTGAGCGTCCGGTGTGCCGAGGTTCGTGATGGCGATCGGGACCTCGATGAGATCGGCGATGTCACCTCGAGCGACGAGTCGACCGAGGTCGGCCATGGTCCACGCATCGGGTATCGGCATCGGACCTCTGGTGTATCCCGATGGGCTGAGCGTTGGAAAGCTCTGGCGGTCCTGGTCTCCAGAGCCCTGGGGGAGCCGGACCTCGAGTCCTGTCCGGCGCCCTACCTCGAGGCGCGCGGGTCACAGCCAGGGGCCGTCTGGATCGATGGGCAGGGGGCGGATCGACTCGTCCCGAGAGCCGCCTCCTGCGATGCGGGAGGGATCGACCGGGGAGCGGTCGGGGTTCAGCGATCCGACGTCGTCGCTGTTGGAGACGATGCGCATGTGCGGGAACACGACGTCCGTCAGCCCGGTCCGCGCGGCGTTCATGAGCGTGCCGCTCAGGTGCGGAGGGATCGCCTCCACGCCGAGGGTGATGGGCCCGCTGCCTGCCCGGATGAGCACGTAGCCGCCGAAATTCTGGAGCGTCCACGCGAAGGCCTTCTGGAGGCGCTGGGCCTCGACGGAGCCGGAGTAGCTCAGGGCCTCGATGTTCGTGGCGCGGTCCACGACCATCAGCGTGCCCATCGGGTTTTGGCCGGAGTAGTTCGCGGCGGCGTCGCCGTCCTGGTACGAGGCGGGCCAGATCTGCCCGACCTGTAGCTTGGAGTTCGGCAAGCCCAGCTTGAGCACGTGGCGGATCGCTGTGTGGTCGCCGGCCAAGGCGGCGTCGATCTCCCAGCGGCGCACGTACCCCTGCGACATCGACACGCCGGAGGCGAGCGCCCCGTAGCCCATGCCGTGCCCGCGGAGATCGGAGTACGAGAGGTTCGTGGTGAGGATCTTCGTCCCGCCGGTGACGCGATAGAACTTGTGCATCTCGATGGACAAGGTCCCGGCCGGGTAGGTCTGCGTGGAGATGAGCTCGTTCGCGGCGTTGTAGCGCCGGAGCGTCACCTCGGGCTGCACCACGATGACCTTGCGATCGGTGTTCGACGTGCTCTGCCAGGTGGCGTGCGGCGGGATGCGGACGCCGGTGTAGCGGGCCTCGAAGGCTCCCTGTCCCGTCGTCCCGCCGCTCTCGTCATTGCCGAGGCTGGACCACCCGCTCGGCAGATTGGCCCGCTTCTCGACTTCCATGAGGGGATGCGAGTCGGTGGCGAGATAGAACGGGTCGGTCCAGTTGTTGTAGTTCAGGTTGAAGCTGGATCCGGAGAAGGTCGACGTGTGGCGGGAGGAGCCCGTCGGCACGTAGATCGCCCCGCTGCCGATCGGCGTGTTCCAGAAGGACTCGTGGTGGAACGGGTGCCGCCAGGGCGGCTCCTCGCGGAACAGGTCCGCCTGCCCCGAGGCCCCCGCGGCTCCAGCGC
>JAEWOQ010000533.1 GCA_023460875.1 Pseudomonadota bacterium | reverse complement strand
AGCTCACACTCACCGTGAAGACGATCGAGGACCTGAAGGCGCCCGCGGCCTCGTGCGTGGAAGCCGTGGACAAGGCCTACGAGTCTCCAGAGGGCGGGGCTGAGGACGTGATGGCGACCCAAGACGTGGCCACCGTCGCCCTGCTCACCATGACGATGATGGGGTTCATCAGCTCGGGGAGCTGACGTCCCGCACCTCTACGGCGTCACTCGCTCCCGAGCCACGTAGCACCGACACCCCATCGGGGAGGTGCACTGGGGGTGCGGGATCTCGGGGATCTCCTGGAGGGTGGTCGCTGCCGGACGCGCCGCGAAATCGCGGCACGCCGCGCACGTATCCTGGTCACCCACGGCGTGGATCGGGTACCGCCGGCGGAGGCGGCCCCCGTCGAGCGACGTCCATGCCTCGACCCGCACCCGTTGGTAGGCCGCGAAGATCAGCATCCGGGCCGCTGTCACCGGGTCCAGGTGGATCCCAGTCCCGAAGCCCTCCGGGACAATTCGTTCTGCCGGCCTATCCTCGCCCAGCAGGAAGCTCAGCGCCGCTAGGCGCCTGAGCGTCGGCATTGCATCAGGACTCACGGGCCACAGAATGGCCGGGGTCAGCTCGTAGATGAGCTGGAGCATCCTCCGCTCCTCGTCGCCCGTTCCCCGGTTTCGAGCTCGACTCGCGAGTGCGGCTGCCAGCGGGAGATCGCCGGCGACAAGGGCCGCATCGACCTCGCGTTCCGCCTGGGTTCGAGCCATCACAGGGAGACGTCGAGCATGGCCGCTTCCAAGCGTCAACCGCGCCCGGGCGACCGCGCGGGCCGCCCGGGTGCCTCCCCGCCTCAGAGCGCGTCGATGAGGGCCATGCCCACGTCCCCGTCGTCGCAGCCGAGGGCGGTCTCGAATCGGGCTGCAGCCTCCTCCTCGCTTTGCCCGTCCCGCAGGGCGAGGCCGACGGCGACCTCCCGGAGCTGCTGGCGGAGGTTGGCGAGGGTGCCCGCCTTCCCCCAGGTGATCGGGCCCTCGATGAGGTCCGGATGGTGCTGGACCGCCGTGTTGAGCATGTTCAGGAGCTCGAGGACGTCGCGCTTGTTGGCGGCGTGCTTGCGCTCGGGGGATTTGTCGATGGAGCAGACGCTGCAGAGGCAGGCGACGCGGCGGGTGTTGGTGCGGGAGCAGATGTCGCTTGCCATCAGATCCGCTCCCCGGTGGCCGCGCAGTAGAGCTCCGCGCGATCCCAGTTGACCGCGATTCCGATGACTCGGTCGGGCGTTCCCGTCTGGATCCCCCGGGCAATCTCTTCGGCGTTGGCCGCCGCGCCTGCGAAGGACACCGCGAACCCGTCGGCGGTGGTGAAGTATCGAGCGCGGCCGCCATCCGTCACCGCCGGGCCCTGGAGGGCATCTCGGAAAGCGCCGGGCGTTCCGATGAACTGCCCCCTCGCCTTCCACCCTTCGGCCTCGAGCCGTCCCCATCGGTCCAGGCCCGACGTCCAATCAAAGGTGCCTTCCCCGTCCACTTCGACGGTCCGCTTCGTGGTGTCGATGCGCACGATCTTGAGCTGGCCCTCGCGGGCGAGCACAAACATCGCGGTCTCTGCGTTGGCTGTTCTCTTCATGTCCGAACAGTTACCGTCACTAGCGACGGGTCAGCAAGCGGGTCAGGCCTTCTTTCTGGGCGCGCGAGTCGCTTTCTTCGACGCCCCCTCCAGCAACTCTGGAAAGTCCGCGCGAAGACGCTCGAAGGCGCGCTCCGAGATGCCGAGCTCGGCGGCGGCGGCCTTGTAGGTGGGCTGGAGAAGCGCCCGGGAGACGATCGCCCGAGCCGCGTCGCGGAGGGCCGGGTACGGGGACGCCAGGGCGGAGCGGAGGGACCCGACGTGGTCGAGATGAGCAGGGGGGCGCGCCATGGGGCGCTAGATAGCGTCTCTAGTGACGGTCCTTCAAGCGGACAGGCGGTCGCCCGATCCTCGGAGGGGTTCTCGACGAGCGGCGCGAGCTTCTCGCGGTTCCTCCGCTTCCGCTCCTCTTCTCTTTCGGCCCAGTCCTGCCGGCGCGCTTCGCGGTCGGCGTACGTCTCGGGAGCCAGGCGTTTGGGCATCAGCTCCCCTTCCGGACCCACGCCTCGATGAGCTCCCGCGCCACCGGCGCGAGGTCCACCCCTCGCCTCCGAGCGGCGTCGTGCCACCGCTCCAGCTCCTCCGGCGTGCACTTGACCGTGAGGCGGGCGCTCCGAGTCTCGCCATCAACTGGCGGACGGCCGGGCCTGCGTTTGGGGGGTTCAGAGGACTTCCGGGGCGCCACGGCCGGCAGGGTATCGACCCCGCCGGCCCTTCGGCAATCAGCCACCGAGCCCCCCGTCCGGGGGAAAGCCCAGCCGCTCCCATGCCTCGCTCGTGACCGGGCTGTCGCCCAGGAGGCCTTCCTCGAGGGACTCGGCCTGCGCCATGAGGAGCTGCACCCCGTCCCAGTCCGACCGTGTGGCCGCCTCGAGAGCCCGCCCGAGGGTGGTGTAGAGGTCCACCCACCGCGCGAGGTGTTCGCCGTGCCGCTCCCGGAGGCGCTCGATGGCGGTCCGGATCGGCGCGGAACGAAGGTCAACGCCGGGCATAGAACCTCGCCCTCTGCGCCCAGCAGGCGCTCGCGATGTGCTCGTCGCTTCGGGGACCGTTGGGGTGCACAGCGCTGGCCTCGAGCGCCAGCTGGAGGAGCTCCGCATGGGTCGTCCCAGGCAGCCGTGGGTCCGGGTCGAGCTGTGCGAGCGGGCGCAATCGTCCGTCGACGCCCGTTCCCATCCACTCGAACCGCTGGGGTCGCTGCGAGGGAGGCAGGTGCTCCGGCTCGGCCTCGCCGACCTCCTTCCCGAAGTACGTCACCGGGTGGAGATCCCAGTGCGCCCCGCAGACGTCGCAGATCCTGTGCCAGGGGACGTGTCCCGCCTCCGCCCAGCGAAGCGTCCCGCGGCCGCAGTCGACGCAGGTCGGCGCGTGCCCAGCGGCCACGATGATCACGCCGTCGTCGGGGGCTTCGACACTCGCGAACGAGTACGGGTCCGCGGATGAGGCCGGGAGAGTCGCGCCGCCCTGACGCGTGGTGTACGGCTGCTCTGTCACGCCGCCTCCTTCCGCAGTTCCTCGAGGAGCCAGCCCAGCTGCTCGCGGTCGGCCTCGGCGATCCGCGGGTCGTTGTCTCCGACGCGCTCCCAGTAGTCGATGCCGCGCCCTGCCGGCCAGCTCTTCCACCCGTCGAAGAGCGCGAAGCCGTGCTCGTTGTCGGCGGGCCCCTGCAACAGGACCCGGCCCCCATCGGTGATTACATATCCGGTGTACGCCATTTCCGCCTCCCCCTACTCAGCAGCAGTCGTACTCATCGAAGGCGCAGGCCCCGCAGAGCCCTCCCATGGCGCGGTGGTGGCGGGCGTCGACGATCGGGCCACGGCACTCGCGGCAGCGGCCACCGCCGTGAGAGCTGCGCCCGCTCGAGCTGCGTGCCTTGCGGGGCTCGGCAACGATCGAGCAGATCGAGTAACCATCGCGGGTCTCGACGACTGCGGCGATCGTCACGGTCTTGCGGCCATACTTGCCCTCGACCTCGACGGTCGAACCGACCGCCGGCACGCCGGGGACGCGCACGCCCCACTTTCCGCCGTCCAGCTTGGCGAAGCTCGCCACGGCCTTGACCGCTCCGCTCTGGACTCGAGAGACCAAGGACTCCGCGGTCTCTCGCTTGCCGGTCCACCAAGCCCCGCGCTCCCGGTCCCACTTGCAGCCAGCGTCCCTGATCGCGCCTTTGATCGGGTAGGTGTCCCCCACCAGGTAGTGACGGCGTCCCTCGGATTGGATAGTGATCGTCATGTCGAAATCTCCTCAACAGGTTTCGGCCAGGACCCCGGAGGTTGCCGCCTCGCGGGGTCCACTTGCGTGAGCTCCCTTGCTCACACTGACGACATTACGGGCACCCGTAATTAGAGGCAACCGAAAAGCGACACCGGCCCTCACTTTCATCCCCGGCGGAGCAGGCACTTCGGCAGCGGAGGAAAGACGCGCTCTCCCCGTGCGAGGGCCATCAGCCGGCCGCGTCGCATGTACCGCTGCGTCGTCTTCAGGTCGGCATGGCCGACGCGCTCCATGATGTCGGTGGGCGCGTCTCCCCGCATCGCCTGCCACGTGATGCCTGTCGCGCGCAGGTCGTGGAACGTCAGGGGGCGCCGGCTCTCGTCGTCGGCGAAGAGGTCGGCACGTTCGCAGCCCGCGTACTCGAGGTGGAGCCGCAGGGCCCGCGCCAGCTGGTCGCGCTGCTTGATCTCGGGGAAGACGCGGCCGCGGCCACGGGCCACTCGACGCATGGCGCGCAGGAGCGGCAGCAGCTTCCGCTCGCAGACGAACTGGCGGTCATTCTCCGTCTTGGTGCGGCCCTCGACGCCCTCGCGGTCGAGCGACCGGTGGATGTGGATGCGCCCCGTGGCGAGGTCGGTGTCAGACCAACGCAGGGCCCGGAGCTCCCCGGCGCGGGGATAGAGGTACACGGCGCAGGCGTAGAGGCGACGGAAACCCAGGGGGACGTTCTCGCACGTGACGAGCTGCACGAACTCCGACGGGTAGAGGAAGGTCGAAGCCCGGGGTGCGGTGCTGTCCGGGGGCCGCACGTGCTCCGCGGGGTTGTCGGTACGCACGCGGAGGGCGCGGACCTTCGACCCGGCGGCATCCCGCATCATCGATCGGAGCAGCGACCAGATGCGCTTCGCGGTGCTGCCCATCAGCTCGCCATCGGCCACGCGCTGGTCCATGTCCTCGACCCATTCCTCCAGGTCGTCCCGCGAGATTGCCGCCACGGGTCGGCTCCCGAGCCTCGGCTGAATCCACAGCTCGTAGGTGCGCCGCTCGTCATCGGGGCGCGACACGCGGCCGCGGCGGTGCTCGGTCCACCTCTCCACCCAGGCGTCGAGCGTCTCCTGCGACGAGCTCGCCGGCGCCAAGCCCCGCTCGAGCCGGTCGAGGAGCGCGCGGGTCTCCGCGATCCAGCGGAGTAGGTCGGAGGTGGGAACGCGCAGGGACATGGCGTCGCGCTCGAGCTCAGAGGTCGTCGTCGCTCAGCGGCCAGGACTTCGAACGGGGCGACGGGAAGGGTCTCGGCGCGTCGAGGTAGGCCAGGGTCACCTCAAGCACGGTGGCGGCGACCTCCGCAGGGGAGCGGTTCCCGTCGACGCGCACGATCCGGTCCCCCGGCAGCAGTCGCTCCGCCTGGGCGTAGAGCCCTGCAAGTCGCTGCTGTAGCTCGCGGCGTTCAAAGAGCTCCTCTGCTCCCCCTCGGGCAGCTCGGCGCTTCTCGGCAACGTCCGCAGGTACGTCCAGCACGATCGTCAGGTCCGGGCGCCTGGCGCGCGAGTTGATCGCTCGGAGCCAGGGGGCAATCCGCTCCCCCTCGGGATGGGTCGCGCTCTGGTACGTCAGCGTCGAGAGGTCGTACCGGTCGCAGAGGACGACGGCGCCGCGCGCGAGGTTGGGCTCCACTTCGCCCGCCAGGTGGTCGAGGCGGTCCGCGGCGAAGAGCAATGCCATGGCGGCCGCAGGCAGGTCGGCCAGCACCTCCCCGCGCATGATGCGGCGCAGGAAGGTGCCCACCGGTCCGCCGGAGGGCTCCCGCGTCGTCACGGTCAGCACGCCGCGCTCTCGCAGGGCGATTGCAAGACGGTCCACCTGCGTCGTGGTGCCGGCGCCGTCGATTCCCTCGAGGACGATGAAGGCGCCCTCAGGCATCAAGCCCTCCCACCACCTCCACTTCGCTCGCCCGGAGAATCCAGGTGTACCCCGCCCGCGTCCTCACCTGGATGGTTTGCCCGTACGTCGCCGGCGTCGTGTGAACCACGACTCCCGAGTACCCGGTCCACTTCACTCGCGCGCCCACGGGGACACGAATGCGTTTCAGCGCCTCCGCATGGGTGCGCTGCGCCGATTCGATGACTGCGTCCAACTTGCTCATCCTCAATGCTCCTGTTTCACGTGCAACAAACAGCTAACGCTCTCGACCCTTCAATCCAACTTGTGGGCAGGCACGTCCTCTTCGCCCGATTCCCACAAAGCGAGCAGCTCCTTCAGTTCTCGAACGCTGTCCTCGCGGGATGCGCTGCTCACGTAGTTCGCCCTCCCTTCGGTGAAGACGAGCAGCGTGAACGCGACCCGCTCGCCGGCGACCTCGGCGAGAACCTTGTCGAGCGCCGCAGCGATGCCCTGTAGCCCCCGGCTCACCTTTGCTGCTGAATCCTTCACTCGAACATCCTCCTTTGCCCGCTCTTCCGCTCTCGCGTGCGGCGGGCGTTCTCCCGATGCAGGTCACGGTCGTGGGCCAGGTGGCAGCGTTGGCAGAGCGCCCGGAGGTTTGCCTCGTCGTTGTTCCTCGGGTCGTGGTCGAGGTGGGCAACCGTGAGCACGATCTTGGTGAACCGCGGGACGTGCTCTTGCAGCCCGCGCACCCAATCGAGCAGTTCCTGGGCCTCCGCCAGGTCGTCGTCATCCGCAGCTCGGTCCAGGACGAAGCTGCACGCCCTCACAATGCAGGGAGTCCGCTTCCTCCACTCTGTGAGCGCGTCCTCGAGGTGATCCCGCCGGGAGCACAGGCTCCTGATAGCCGCGAGCACCCGCTCGTCTGGTCCGGGCTGGTCGCCGTGGCCCTCCGCCGAGTAGTAGATGCCAACCGCCCGAGCGACGTTCAGGCGGTGCTTCCGCGCCTCTGGTGCCGCGTCATCCAAGGCGGCGGCCAGCTTCGGCGCCCGCTCCGTGAGCTCCCGCCAGAACTCCTCCGCGTCGATTTCGACCTCGGCCAAGGCGTAGTCCCGATGGTTGACCTCGGGTGCCTCGGCGGCCGCCCCGGTCGGGTGCGACGTCGCGCGCCCGAGCGGCAGAACGACGCCGTACTCCACGAGCTGGACGTCCTCGTCCCACTCGCCGTGCTTCACTGCGTCGCTGTGGAAGTCCTCGATCCTCCGGGTGGCAGCTGCTTCGGCCTCGTCTGCGGTCTTGTGGATCACCGCGTCGTAGGGGTCGAACTCGTAGAACTCGAGTGTCATGCGGGTGGGCTCCATGGCTTGGGCTCGAGGCCCTGGGGGATGTAGAGGGGGTGCTCGGGCGACCCGTCGCGGGTCGTGCGAAGGCAAAGGAGGGGGCGCCCGACGCGCTCGAGGACGCGCCGCACGCGCTCACGGGCCCAGGGCTTGGCGCCCCATGCGGCGACGATAGGAACGCCAGCGGGGATCGCCCGGAGCACGTCGTCGTTCTCTGGTCCCACCGGGTCGTCGGCTTTCCGCAGAGCGCTGACCGTCGACGCCCGGAAGGCGTAGAGGTTCGAGACGAGCAGATCCGAGTAGCCCCATGCGTTCGCGAACCCTACGCAGCGGCGGATCGTCGGGTCGTCCTGGATCGAGTCCGCCGTGCTTGGGTTGCACATGAGGAACACCACCGGCTTCCTCGGGCGCTCGAGCACGGAACCGGTCAGCGAGCGTCGCAGCCGGTACCGGTACCGCATGCAGCCGGAAAACTCGGCGCCGTGGGTCAGAGCCAGGTTGTGGCGGACGATCACAGGAGCTTGCCCCCGTGCATGTGTGCCCGCGTCCTGTTGAAGGCGAGCTTGATCCGGATCGCCGCCGCGATGTCGACGCCGAGCCCCTCGGCTAGGCTCAGTGCCGCCATCACGGCGTCGGCGAGCTCGATCGGGAGCCCCACGGGCTTGCCGTCGGCCTCGTATTCGATTGCCGTCTGGCCGGTGCGCAGCGCGTCGTAGGCCTCGCTCACCTCGCTGTGGATGCCGCAGAGGTACGCGGCGACGGTCTCCGGGTCGATTTCGCCGTGCAGCCGCGCAGGCTCCTCCGGGTGCTTGTCGCCCCAGAACCCATTCTGGCAAGCCACCGCATGAGCCTCGCGAGCGATCCCCTGGACCGCACCGGCGACAGCTTCAGAGACAACGGCGTCGACGAGGCGGTTCGCCTTGTCGAAGTCCACCCTTCGCTCCGAGCAAACCACGCAGTCCAGTGCGGAACACCCCGGCAGCTCCTCGAAAAGGCGGCGAATTGCCCCTTTCAGCTGCACGCATGTCGACGTCGTCAATTGAGCCCCCGGGCGATGCGTGTCCGCTTCGCGTAGTCCGCTACGGTGAGTGCAGCGAAGTCGAGGACCTCCACGGGGTCCCCCTGCGTGCTGATCCCCGAACTCGCCCCGAGGCCGCTCCCGTCCCGCGAGACCAGCACTACGACGACACCGACGGCAGTCGGGCAGTCGCGTGCGGCAACCTGCTCCGCTGCGTTGACCGCTGCCTGCAGCGCCTTGGCGAACTCCGGCGACTGCTTGCTCCTCGTGAAGCTCATCGGCGCCCTCGCCGGAATGCGCGCAAGCCTTGGCGCAGGTCGTGGAGATTGACCACGAGCGACACCTTCTCCACGGCAAGCAACACCTGGCCGGGTTCGAGGTCCTCGTCGGGGTATCCGACGATCGTCAGCTTCTCCTGGGCTGGTCGCTCTACCCCGACCTCGTGGACCTCGACGGGCACCTTCACCTCCAGGTCGCTCACTCCGCCGCTCCCTGCACCGCGCTCTCGCGCACCATCCCGTCTTCGATCACCACGCTGCAGCCCGCGCCATCGGAGGAGACCTTCTCGACCCACAGCTGGCTCCCCGTTTCCGTCGCGAGCTCGGCCAACAAGCGCATGCTGTTGTCGTCGAGGAGCGATCCGTCACGGACCAACATCACGCGCACGCGCGGGTGCAGGGCCGCGCCGATTGCGACGCTCACCCGAAGACGCTCGGCCTGGCTCGCCTGCTCGAGCGGGAGCCCGTTCAGCGTCGGGCCCGACTCTTCGAAGCCCAAGCCCTCGACCGGGAACTTCGCCGCGGCGAGCTGCTCGGCCTTCTCCGCGTCCGCAGCCTCGATGATGGCGGTGAGCTCGTCTGCCCGCCCCTCCTTCAT
The DNA here is from genome assembly GCA_023460875.1 of Pseudomonadota bacterium. Classification (GTDB taxonomy): domain Bacteria; phylum Myxococcota_A; class Polyangia; order Polyangiales; family Polyangiaceae; genus NIC37A-2. The sequence continues at coordinate 12,484 of JAEWOQ010000533.1, read as the reverse complement.
TCGGAGCTGGCCTGCGATGCCCTTGCGCTCGAGATTGGAGCGGACCTTGCGGTTCGTCTCCTCCGCCGTGGCGATCTGCTGCCGAATGGGCGCCAGGTCAGGGTCCTTCAGCGCGGAGACCGTCGCCTCAAGCTTGGCCACATCGGTCTCGGCCACCCTGACGTTGTTCTCGAGCTCCACCTTGTCTGCTCGTAGCTCCGCCAGCTTGGCCTCGAGCTCCGCGATGGCCTCGTCTACGTCCGCCACCTCGTCCTTCGCCCTGACGAGCGCCCCCCGAGCGAGCTTGAGCCGGTCCCGGTCCGCGTCGTTCGCCGTCTCGACGTCACGCAGACGCTCGAGCTCGGCGGTCAGCTCGGCGACGCTGACCTCCTGGTCCGGCACCCCGGCGTGCACGGGCAGCGCGTCGAGGCGGGCCGAGAGCTGCTTCGCCTCCCGGTTGACCTGCGTCCGCTCCGCGTAGGCCTGCTCGCGACGCGCATCAATGTCGGAGAAGTCGAGGCCGAGGACCTGCTTCAGGATCGCGTCCTGCTTCTTCGGCTCCTCGCGTGCGAAGCTCAGGGGGTCGAAAGCGACCTTGGAGCAGAGCTTGTCGAGCAGGGCCTGGGGGCTCTTCTGCGGCACGCCCTCGGCGTTCCGGACCTCGAGCGCGGTGCCCTTCGGTGAGAACGTCCGCTCCACGACGATGTCACCGAGGTCCACCACGATGCGCGCCTTGCGTTCTCCCCTGCGGACAGGCTCGACGGGGATGGTCTTTCCTCCGCCAAGGGCACACTCGATCGCCTGCAGGATGCTGCTCTTTCCCTGCGCGTTGCGTCCGCCCAGCGTGACCACGTTCCCTTGCGGGGTAATCTCGACCGCGGACAGGCGCATGAAGTTGTCAGTGGCAAGGCGGATGATGTGTAGGGGCTTCTCTTCTTCGGACATGCTTCCTCCTGGGGTCTCTGGGTCTCACTCCGCGGCCGGCGGCCGCCTCATCCACATGGTCTGATTCCTCCGCTTGTTCTCGCGGAGGCACGTGTTGCACCGGGGCTCTGCGCTGGTGGCCCGAGCTGCGAGCACCGAGCTGTACGCGCGCAGGAATTCACGGCGGCACCGGCAGAGCAGTCGGCACTTCCGCTTCTCTCCGTCGCCCGTGATCACCAGCACCTTCGCGCCGCGAATCACCTCACCGACCTCGATGGGCCTGCGCCTGGTGCTCTCGCTCGTCACGCCGCTCTCCTTCGGCGACTTCCGCGTTCATGAACGATGCGATCGACGATCTCGGGCTCCATGAGCCACGGGCGGCTGCGTTCACGCGGCACGCCTGCTTCGATGAGCCAGCGCCACAGCGTGGTCACCGGCAAGCCGAGGCGGTGCGCGTGCGCGGTGAGGCTGCGCCCCTTTCTCGCGGCAACGGTGGTGTCCACGACCGTGCTCTCGACCCGCACATGGCATCCGCGGCCTCGGCTCTCCGGAAGCTTTCCGTCCTCGGCGAGCCATTTGCGGAGGGTCTCGCCCGAGTAGCCGTGCCGCCGTGCTCCCTCCCCGATCGTTTCCGTCGCGAGCCATGCCTTGACAGCTCGATCAACGTCGAAGGGATCCACGCAGAAGCGGCACGGCAGACGAGTCTTCCCCCTCGGCGGCCGGGACATCGTCCTGCGCACCTTCACGCCGGCCCATGCCAGGATCTTCCGGAGCGTTGGGTCGCAGTAGCCCGTGCGCCTCGCCGCGACACTCAGCGCCTCGAATCCCTGGGGAACCCCTCTCGTCAGGCCAAGGCACTCGGCGCGCCGGTACACGCCCTCGGGCGAACGTCGGAGGTGCGCCGCGATACGAGGGAGCGTCTTCTCGCCCCAGAGCAGGCACAGCTCTTCTTCCTCCGCAGCGGTCCATCGGCGCCGGTGAACGACCCCGAGCTTCTGGCCCCGGTGCCGCACCGCCTGCTCTGTGCGGCCGAGCTCTCTGGCGAGCTTGGTAGGGCCGTCCATCTCGTACCGAGAGCGCACGACCTCGAGCTCCGCTTTGGTCCAGGGGCGCGCGGTCATGCTGCCGGCTCCTCTCCGAACAGGCTCACTTGGCGACGGTCGGCAGGCAGCGGTTCCTGCTTCGTCTTCGTCTTCTCCGGTCGCTCTCGCCTCTTGCCCGCTCCTCGGGAGATCATCCTCCGGTCGCCCGTGAGCACGGCGCGCATTGCCTCGTGCGTGCCGTAGTCACCCGCCTCGAGGATGCGGCACAGCTCATCGAGCACCGATGCACCGGTCTCGGTGACCATCGACATCATGCCCGGCACGTTCTCCATGCACAGCGCCCTCGGCCGCATCTCACAGACCAGGCGCGCGAACTCGAAGACCAGGCTGTTGCGCGGATCCATCACGTTCCGCCGACCCGCCATCGAGTAGCCCTGGCACGGTGGGCCACCCACCAAGAGGTCGAGCTCCCCGACGGCGAGACCAATCGAGTCGAGGACCTGGGCTCCGGTGAGCTTGCGGACGTCACCGAGCCAGAAGACGGGCACGCCGTCGTGACCGCGCCGGTGGGCTCCAGACACCTCGATCCTCGCCACTCCCTTGCGCCGCTCGTTGCGGCGCATCTCCTTCCGGAGGGCTCGCTCCATGCGCTCGCGGTCGCTCGGCTCCACGAAACGCAGGTCGAGCGGGTACGCTCCGAGGTTCGCCAGGTAGGTCCTGGACGCCTCGACGTCGTAGTCCACGCCGCACAGCACGTCCCATCCGGCGTGGATCAGCCCCAGGCTGAAGCCACCGCACCCGCAAAAGAGATCCACGGCGACGGGACGCCGCGGAGATGCCGGTACGTACAGCCCGGCCGCGGTTCGTCGCCAGTCCGTCACGCAGCCCCCTTCCGGTGCCCCGGCATTTCGAGCCCCAGGCACGTCCAGTTCTTCCACTGGCGCCGGGCGAAGAGTTCGACCCGGTGCACGCCGCCGACCAGATCGTCGACTCGCTCGTAGAACTCCCTCGGCTTCTCCGAATGCGCGCCGAGCGGTGCGTGAATCTCCGAGGAGAGATCTGCGCGGAAGCGCTGCGGCTTGCCGCGCTTGAAGACCAGGCAGACCTCGTGCGCCATGCGGAACGTCCAGCCCATGCCCCGGCGCACGCGCTTGCCGTCCTTGGTTTGCTTGATCCAGACGAGCTCCGAGCACGGGCGCGTTCCGAACCCCCAGGCCTCGGCGACCTCGAAGGCCTCCTGCTGGTGGGTGTGCAGCCTCCACAGGAAGAGCCAGCAATCGTCGGCAAGTCGAGGCAGACGGAATGCCTTGATCTCGTCCAGCGTCATCGTCTTGTAGTGCTTCGACGCACCACGACCGCCCCCCGGAAGCTGATCGTCATGCTCCCACGGCGGATCCGCCACGAGGCACCCTGCGGGCTGGATCGAGATTCGGCGGGGCATCAGCGAGTCCTCCGCTTCCGCGTGGCCTTGTTGGCGAGCCAGCGCGCCGCCGTGTTCACGGCCACGCCGTCCTGATGGCCACGATTGCGGCGCGCGAACGCCTTCAGCGACTCTCCGGGGAGGCGGCAGTTGCGCCACCAGTGCTTGATTCCGTAGGCAGGGGTCATGGTTCGATCTGGGGGAAAGGCGCCGTCTCTCCGGCTGTCGCGACTCCGCTGGCGCCTGGCGTTTCGCCGGCTTCTCCTGCGAGTGCCCCGTCGTTCAGGACCCGGATCTCCACCGCCGGGCGCGGCCAGCACCCCTCCCCGGTCGCAGCATCAGGACCGGAAAGAGGCAGAGCTCTCAGCCGTCCTCGCCCATCTCGCGCATCGGCGGCTTCCCGCTGGGCTCGGGGTCACCGGTCGGTTCCGGGTCACCAGTGGGCTCGGGGTCGCCGGTCACCTCACCCGTCTTCGGGTCGTGATCCGGTACCGCCGCGCCCTCGGCTGTAGCGCTCCCGCCCTTCGCCGCGGCACCGGCCGCACTGTGCTTGGGCGCCTCGGTCGGAGCAGTGCCCCCCTTGGCGCCCTTCTTCTCCGCGGCCTTCTGCTTGTGCTTGTTGACGAGGTCCTCGACCTTCTTGGACTTCTCGGTCTTGCCCTTGTCGTCGCCGCCCGCCGCCGGGCGCTTGTGGTCCATGACCTCTTGCCAGGTCGTCTCGGCGTCACGCAGGGCCGCGTAGACGGCCCGGAGCTCAACCATCTCGGCCGGGGTGATGCCGGCGATGTCGTGGCCGAGGTACTCCGACAGCTGCCCCGCGGAGATACCGAGGTCGAAGTAGGCAGACGTCAGCGCCTTGCGCGCCGCATCCGGGTCCTTCGCGTCCTGGTCCTTCGCCACGCGGATGCACTCGGCCATGCATTCGTCGAGGATGTCCCCGGGCAGGAGACGGAGAGCGAGGGTGCGCAGGGCCTTGGAAATGAGCGCGTTCGTCTTGTTGAGGATCTCGTCGTCCGTCGCTTCGACGAGGTAGACAGTGTCCCCGAAACTGTTCTTCCGCTGGCTGAGGGGCCGCTGCCCGGCGGCGAGCTTGCGCCGCTCGACCGTCTTGCTCACGGCGACGTCCTGCTCGTACGGCACGTTCGCTTCGAGGTCGACGACCGAGACCCGAAGGATGACCTTCGTCGGGTCATCGTAGGTGACCGTGGTCTCCACGCTGACGTTCGTCATGTAGCGCAGAGCAGCCTCAGCGAAGCGGATGCTCGGCCCCTCGATGCCCTGCCCCACCGGCTTGCGGTATCGAGCGGCCGTCGCGAAGCCCGGGCGCTTGCACTCCTTCAATAGGCGTGTCCGCACGTCATCCCAGACGCGGGGGCGCTTGAGCGCCATGATGTAGCGGGCCTCGATCTGAGCCTTCGCCCGTGCGGCAACCGCCGTCGAAGCGGTGTCGTGCTGGACCTGCATCTCGCCGCCACCGAAGTCCTGGCGGACGATGCTGGCGTTCGTGTTCGGGGTCGCCCCGTAGTCGTGATCGTTCATTGGTCGTGTCCTCGTTTGGGAAGTGGTCAGCGGGCGCTTCGTCGGCGCTTGCGCATCGGGAGCGGGGCCTCGGGGTTGGATGCGCCCAGGCTGCTGCGCTCGATCAGCTCGTCGAAGGGGCGACTCGGGGCGGCGAGGCTCCCGGCGAGCTCCTGCTCGAGCACCCCGCCGGCACTCACCATCGGCAGCCGGGCGGCTTGGGCCGCGGTCATCGGCGCGTTCTTCATCGCGAGCAGGACGCGGGACTCACTGGCCCGGACAACGTGCTCGGCGCGCTTCTGGTTCTGCCAGCGCCAGCAAGTCTTGCCGTCGATGGGCTCCGGGAGCATGCCGTACGTCGCCGGCCCGATGCACTTGCGGAGCTTGTTCTTCAGCTCGTCGACGCGTGCTTCGAGGGCCTTTTGCTGCTGGGCGATCTCCTTGATCTCCCGTGTCCAGTCAGCCGCCTCGGGGGGCAGGCGGACCACCGAACCATCGTCGAGCGGGTAGAGCCGCTGGAGCGCCCGCTTCGAGGCGTCCGATCCGTCCGGGTCCGGGGGATTCATGCGCCGCACCCGGTCCATGAACTCCTCGGTTGCCTCGACGATGACCCGGTGGAACTCGTCGCTTGGTTCGATCTCGATCTGGCAAGGTCGCGAGCCCTGCAGGAGCGCGAACACGAGAGCCGTCGGGGTGCCAGAAACGAGGATCTGCGACTGCACCTGGATGAGCACGCGAGTGGGCAAGTCGCCCTCCTCCTCGTTCCAGTCGCGGGTGATGCGGGTCGTCTTCCCCTCGAAGTCGATCCCGCCCTTGCCGTCGTGGCGGTCGATCTCCGCGTCCAGCGTTGCTCCGAGCTGGGGATGCTTGCGCGACCGGAGGAGCGCTCCGCCCTCGCGGTAGCCCCAGCCGTAGTAGGCGGCCACGGCCCGTAGCACCGGCTGCTCGAGCACCGTCCCCCAAAACCTGGGGTCGTCGAGCCCGATGACCTCCGGCTCCGGCCTAGGCGTGATCTTGTCGACGTAGACGTCGAGGGCGCTGCGGTGCGGGTCCTCGCCGAGGATCGCCGCCACGTCGCTCGCGGTCAGCATGGTCTTCCGCAGGGCGAGCCACTTGGCCCTGTCGGTCGACGTGACGCCGGTCCACTCGGCCTGGGCGGCGAAGGCTGTCACCTCGGGCGTACGTTCCGCCGGGGTGAGCTCGCGGGCGGCGTCAGCCATGGGCCACCTCCCTCGGCGGCTGGGATGCCAGCCACCCGCTGAAGCGGTGCCACTCCGCGCTCTCCGCATCGCGTTGCCACTTCAGCGCGTCGCCGAGCGGTGACTTGCCGAAGACACGGCGGCCGAGCTTGTAGAAGAGCTCCCCCGCCGCGGCCGCGTCGGCGCCGGCGTCGTGGGCCTTGGCGAGCCTCACGCCGTGCCGCTCGCACGCGGCCTCGAGGCGGTGGCGCCCTCGGCCCCTCGCGAATCTGTCCACGCTCCGCACGAGCGAGAGAGCGTCGGCCCACGGCCACGTCCAGTCCCCGAAAGGCGGCACGAAGTGTCGGTCGAAGGCTGCATTGTAGGCACCGGGCTGAGCCCCATCGAGCAGCGCCTGCACCTCATTGCGCGCGAAGACCTCGCCGATGGTGGGTGCGTCCTTCACGTGGGCGTCGGTGATGCCGTGCACCGCCGTCGCTTCCGCCGGAATCGCCATGCCGGGGTTCACCAGGAAGCTGACGGTCCGGACCAGCTTGCCGCGCTCGAACCGAGCGAAGCCGACCTGCACGGCGCGGTCGGTGCCGGCACGGACGCCGGTCGTCTCGGTGTCGATAAAGCAGGAAGGAGCCGCATCCCAGGGGGAGTGGAAGTGAGCGAGCATCAGCTCCGCGCCTCCGCAACGGTCCGGAGCGACATGAGCCGCTGGGCGGCGTCACGGGCGTGCACGTGCTCGGCCGCGTGGACAGCACACGTGCGAATGTCCGCGGCGAGTTCGCCGAGCTTGGAGGCAAGACCGATCCGGTAGATCGAGGCCAACTCGACCACGAGCGACGCCCGCTGAATCGCCTCGTCCTCGATGCCGGTCCCGGGGCTCGCGACGCTCAGCACCGCCTTGGCGCTTCGGAGCACCTCCAAGGCCAGCTCGTCGCAGATCTCCGGCCGACAATCGGCCTCGATGGCGGTCAGCGCTTCGTCGATCTCGCGCTCGGTCTTTTCGCGCAATGTTTCCATGGCGGTCTCCTTGGGGCGTTGGGTGGGTGTCCTGCTGGGTTCGAGGCGAGCGGCGGGGCGGTGTGATGGCGCTGGTTGGATTACCCCGTCGCCCGCCTGGAGCTCAGGAGGACTCGGGTGGGCGCTCGATGCCGTGCGCGCTCTCGAAGCGCCGCAGCACGGATTCGGTGTGGCGAAGCGAGGTGCGCAGCTGCGTGCTCACGGCCTCGGCGTGACCCGCGTCGAGCAGGTCGAGGATCTGGTCGAGCTCGAGGCGCAGGTTCTCGATGCGGCCGTTCAGGACGTTGCGGGCGCGCACGCGGGCGAGCTCGTCGTCGACGATGGGGCCGACGCGGGCGGGCTCAGCCATCGGTCACCTCTTTCACGTCGGGACGCCGGAACCAGGGCTCGTCCACGTACATGGGCCTGTGGCGGTTCACGGCGAGCACAGCCTCGGGGTCCTTGCGGTTGTCCGTGGCGAACTCGCGCATCTCGCGCTCCCACTCGGAGCTCCGGCTCCGTGGCGTGAGCTCGATGCGGCCCGCCTCTCCGGTCACGTCGACTCGAGTGACCTCGTAGAGGTTGCCGTTGATGAGGAAGCGGCGGCCGACTTCAGCTCGCATGGTGCACCGCGTCCCTTCTGGCCTGGCGCGCTGCCCATTCCTTCTTCCAGGCGATGACGTCGGGTCGAGCCTCGAACGTCTGCTTGTCTGCGTGCGTCAGCCATGGGCCCATCAGGGCCAGCGCGCCGCAGTCCACGCCGCGCTGAAAGAAGTCCGCGCAGTCGGCGCAGTACCAGCAGATCGTACTGTTCTGCGGCGCACCTGCGCCGGGCACCCGGCGCGGGATGAACGGCCTGGCGATCGTGTCACCGGGTGCGACTGCCTTGCGGCATTGCCCGCAGGTCGACCGGAACGTCGCCTTACGCTTTCGCAGCCTGGCGCGGCACCAGCGACCGAGGTCCTCGAAGGTCATGGTCACGACGCCACCCCCACCGACCGGCGAATCTCCCGAGCGTGCTCGAGGTCGCCCGCGCGCTCTGCCTCGACGGCATCCCGGACGTGGCCCTGCATCCACGAGTGCTGCGAGCGCTCCGCCTCGAACATCCCGCGTCCCGTCGCGCAGTGGCAGTAGCCCCCCGCGCCGCCGTCGATGAGCCCGGAGCCTTCGCAGATGCAGCACGAGGCGGGGCCGACGTGGTACTGGTCGCAGGCCTCGCAGATCCATGCACCAAGCACGGTCTCCGCCGGGTCCCAGTGCTTGCGGAGGCAGGCCTCGCAGACGTGGTCGATCTGACCCGGCGCCGTCGGGTCGCTCGCGGGACGACGGGCGCTCACCACAGCGGGGCGCTCGTCGCAGTACTCACAGGCCGCGGCGCACGAGCCACACTGCCAGTCGCCATGGTGCCCCCGGAAGAGCAACTCCTCGCCGCGCGCGCCACACGCCTCGCAGCGGTCTGGCATCTCGTAGGGGCCGCCAGGCCACCGGCTGTCGTAGCCGTCGACCAGAAGCTCGACCGTCCATGGGGCGAGGTCGTATTCGGGCGTGACGCTCGTCGGGTGCTTCGTCAGCGCGGTCGCAGTGGCGCGGCTCATGCCCGGTTCCCTCCCGCGAGGCGGACCGCGACGAGGAGCACGAGCAGGCCGAGGACGGCGTAGCCGAGGATCAGGTTGCCCATGTCAGGCGACCTCCGGAACGACGATTTCCAGGAACAGGTCGTCGCGCTTGCTCAGCCAGAGCAGGACCGCCCGGATCGTCCAGGGGTTCGCCGCTGGCCAGAGCCGGCGCAGGTCGTTCTCGTCAACGCGCTGCCCCTCCTGGAGAGCAACGCAGTGCCCGAAGTTCGCGCAGGCAACCAGGTATCCGGAGCCCACACCGAAGCCGAGTGACCACCCCGTGCCGGCGGGGATCTCGGCGCAGCCGAGCAGGTAGCTCGTGCTGTCGCCCGGTTCGAAGCGCTCGAACAAGATCACGCTGCACTCCTCTCTGCGCGCTTGCGATCTGCCCAAGCGCGCATGTTGTTGATCCGCTGTCGGATCAGGCTCGAAGTGGCGCCCTTCGGTCGTCTCCACTGCCGCCAGCCGCGTCCGTCGTTGACGCCCCACTCCGCATGGCCGTTGGAGTGCACGACCATCGAGTAGGAAATCCCGTCGGCGCCGTGGCTCTCCAGTCGCCACGTAAGCGACCTAGGCGACTGGCCGCTCACGGTCTCACCGTCCACCAACGCGAGCCCGAGGTCGCCCGCTCGAAGCTCAAGGAACAAGGGAGCGTGGCGGCTCACAGGGCACCTCCGCACAGAACGAGCAGCTCGCGGGCGTGGCCGCCGGTCAGCGTCGTCTCCAGCGAGACCCGCTCCAGCCAGGTCCGGGCCGCGTCGGTTAGGTAGAGGCGGCGACCGTCGAGCACGTCGAGCACGTGCTCGGCCTCGACGCGATGGCGGGACGTGACCGCCAGGGCGCTCTGCAGCCAGCCGCGGACGTCCTCGGGACACCCGGGAGGAACCGGGACGGTCGTCGGCAGCGAAGGGGTGCTCGCGGCAATCACCGGGCACCTCCTCGGAGGTGGCTCACGTCCTCGTAGCCGACGCCGCCGCCCTCGAGCTCACCGAACCGACGCGGGCGCGCCAGCTGCTCCTCGTGCCACGCAAGCGGCGCGGTCATCTCGGCGCGCGTCAGCGGACGGCGGTGGAGGTCCCCACCAGCGGCCAGCCGCCGCATCGTGGAGCGAGCCCAGGTGTCGAGGATGGAGCTCACAGGGCACCGCCCTTCCGGGCCGCGGCCTCACGCGCGCGCCGCTCCTCGATCAGGCGGCGCGTCTCGCGGAGGGACTGCCGGGCCTCGAGCCGGGCCCGGCGGAAGTCCGCCTCGGCGGTTCCGACCGGGCGGAGGGGGGTTCCGGGGAGGTCTTGGGGGTCAACCGTTGCCATCACTCGTGAATGTAATCACACTCACGATGGTCGACAACAGAAATCGACCGCTCGGTGTGAGCCGGGTCACACTTCGGCCGGGTGGTCAGTGGCCGGTCCTTCCCTGTCCGGGCGTTGACGCCGGTCAATTCCGGCCCGCGGCCCATGGAGCTTCCATGGCCGCATGGAGCAGGACCTGGCCGATCTCGAAGGGACCGCCGCCGCGCTGTATCGGCAGGCCGGCTACGACGATGGAGAGCCCGCCCCGGTGATCGCCCTGGCCACCCGCCTGCTCGGGACCGGATGCGTCCAGCGGGTACACGCGGGAGCCCTCCCCGGAGACGCGGCCCTGGTGACCGTCCACGGCGAGCGGAGGATCTACGTCCGGAAGGGCCTGCCTCCGGCGCAGCTCCGGTTCGCGGTGGCCCACGAGCTCGCGCATTGGGCCCTCGGCGAGTGCTCGGTTGGCGCCGAGCTCGAGGCGCGTTGCGACGCGCTTGCCGCATGCCTCGTGGCCCCCCGGCGGGCGTTCCTCCACGCACTCCGCGAAACGGACCGGTACCACTTGCTCGCGGAGCGGTTCGCCACCACGGAGAGCTGCGTCGCCCTTCGTCTCGGCGAAGTCACCGGCGAGCCGCTGGCGCTCGTCGCCCCGTTGTCCGTCAGGGTCCGGGGGGAGGCCTACGTCTGGCCGGGGGAGCGCGAGCTACGGGTGCTCGCGGGCAAGCCGCGGACGCCAGGGCTCCGAAAAGCCAAGCTCAGGGATGATCGAAGACGGGTGGCAATGCGGGCGGCTCAGTAGATCTTGTGGATCTTCGAGATCTCTTGCTCAGCAACGGGGTGGAATCCAACCACGTCGCCGAGAACGGAGGGCCTGAGAGATGCCGCTGCGGCGACCGAGTCCGCCCCGAAATGCGAACTCACCGCCTCAAGCAGTCGCGCGCCAACCGCGGGGGACTCTGGTTCCATTTCTGCCGGCTCGCTGGTTCTCCAACCAACCTGACTGATGTGGATGAGGGCCGTCCGGTACTGCGCTGCGTCTAAGAGACCCAGATCGCGAGCGCGCACCACGATCGCCTGGATGCTCACGCCCCACCGCTTCTTCATCTCGATCAAGTAAGCCCAATCGAAGTATCGCCTGCCGGGACGCGGAAACTCCCTCCAAAAGGCTGCGCGCGGAATCAGCAGCGCTCCGGCGAACCGATTGGCTTGGTCCTCCTTGTCGTCCGGGATTTCGTCGCGGTGAAGCGTCAGGTGTCCCAGCTCGTGCAACACGCTGAAGCGGCGCCGGCTCCAACATGCAGCAGCGTTCAGCATTATCACCGGAACGCCCCTTGACCAGTAGGCGAAGCCGTCGATCGGCGCACCGAGCGCGTCGAACGTTGCGACGAACACCCCTGCTGCCTCACACGTCCGAATGGCGTCTCCAAGAGGAGTATCGAGTCGCAAACCCAGCGCTGACCTTACTTCTTCCGCAGCTTTCTCGATCGCCTCGGGGGCACGTGCGTTCCTGTACGGCAGTTTTGGTGGATCGAAGTCCGCGAACTCCTCCAGGGCCTCACGCGTGACACCGGCAACCGTCGCCTTGGCCCTGGCTCGGGATACGACGTATTCGGCTACCTTCTTCTTCTTCCGAAAGTGCATGGCGTCCCGCGCCGGCACCTCAAGCTCACGAAAGAAGAACGCCTGCGGGAAATTCAGAACCGCAGCCAAGGCGCCGAGCGCGAGTGGACCGGGTTTCTCGGACCCGTTCTCGTAGGCACTGATGAGTGCGCGCGAAATGTCGGCTTCGGCTGCAAGCTGTGAGACAGCGAGACCAACATAGTTGCGAGCGACCCAGAGTGCCTGCGGATTGAACTGCTGCCCGTCACGCCTCGCTGTCTTTGACATCGTTCGACGGGCGCAGCTTGAAGACGTTGTCGAGGGACGGAGTCTGCGCCGGACGCTTCATCATGGCGGCGTCTCCGATGTACCCAGCGGCCTTGCTGTAGACCTGAATTCGATCAAGGGTTTCGCCTGTAGCCTCGTTGAACAGGTAGAGGTCGAGCGCGTCCACCGCTTGCGCGGGACGCTGTGCCACCTCCAGGCGCAGTACCTCCCAGCTCGGAGGCTCCTCGAAAAGTTGCCCCTGACCCGATGCGAGTTCCCGGAGAGCTTTGCGCTCCGCAGGCAGCGTCATCCGGATTTCGGGACAGTCCGGCTGAATCCGTAAGGGCACGCCTCCCAGCACGAGCACGTACGCCAACCCTGGGCCCCGCAAAAACCGGAGCCAGGAAGTCCGTCCCTCAAGCTCCAGTTGGGCGAAGCGCACCTTGGTCGCCTCGCACCCGAGCACAGCAAGCCCAAGGGTGCAGAGTCGCAAGGGCTTGTTCAGTTCTGCCACCACATTTCGCTGGGCCACCACTTCCTTCGCGACCGAGCGCAGGTGGTCCATCGAGAGGCCCGGGAAACGTTCGTGGATCTTCACGGCCCCGGTTTTCGAGTAAAACGAACAAAATGTCAACCT
>JAEWOQ010000532.1 GCA_023460875.1 Pseudomonadota bacterium | reverse complement strand
GACAGCAACAGCACCACGACGAGCTCCGGGCGTCGATGGAGGTGCTGGCAGACGCCAGTCGCAGTCTGGACCGGATCTCGACCGACCAACAGCTCGTGCTCGGCGAAGTGCGCACGCTTTCGTCCAGGGTGGAGACCATCGAGCGCCGCCTCGGGCTGGGAGAGCGGAGGTTCGAGGGCATCGAGCACGAGATCGGAGACCTGCGTCGAGAGATCGCAGAGCTTCGCGATTTGCGCGGGAGACTCGAGGAGCGCCTCAACGATCTCGAGCGTCGCGCAGCCGCTTGCGAGGCGGCCCGAGGGGGCATCGATGGTTGACGGCTCCCGCCCCATCCCGGGCTTCCCCAGGACGCACCTCGACCCGCGCCGCGAGCCGGAGACCGAGCCGGGAACTGAGGCGCGCCCCGCGGTGCGCCCGCCGCCGGAGCCTGCCCAGCCCCAGGCGGCGCCAGCGCCTGTTCCCCAGCCCGTGGCCACCGAACGCGGCACGAGCCCGTCGATGTTCGCGAAGCAGAGCCGCGCGAAGGAGTACGGGGTCCTGCTCGGCACCGTCATGGCAGCCGCCGCCAGCGCCTTCGCGGCCTACCAGGCCAACAGCGCGGCCAAGCCCTCTGACGTCCAGAGCAGCTCGGCGGCCCAGCAGCAGGCCATCAGCGCCGCCGAGGAGCGACTACGGATCGAGATCGGACTCGACAAGGAAGCCCTGAAGCTCCGTGTCGACTCCCTCGAGAAGCGCACGTCGCTAGCCGAGCAGCGCATCGTGTACCAGGCCGACATGCTCTGCGACGCCAACGAGGGGCGGCCCAACGAGACCTTCCCCTGTGAGCACTACGAGTGGAAGGGCCCCGCGCTGGGCCACCTGAAGCCGAAGCGCCGCACCGACGCGAAGTACCCGACGCCGAAGGACTGAGCGCCTTCCGAGCCCCCGGGGCGTTGGCGCTGACCTAACGATCACCCGTGCCGCTCCATGAGCCTGCCATGACGTAGCCCTCCACCTTCCTCCGTGTGTCCTGGGGTAGCCCCCGGATCCCTTCCCCTTGCGGGATCGGGTCCGGGGGCGTTCGTGCGTTCGAGGGCCGGTCCTGGGACAGGTCAGCGTACTCTTTCCAGTCATTCCATGGGTCATGCGATGACCCGGCGCCCGACCAGGGCACATCAGCCACACCCGCCAAACCCTTGATTTCCCGTGCGTTTTCTCTCCGCGCCCGCCGGTTCCGCTCACCGCGGCATCGGACATGGTCTTGTGCCCGCGATCCATGTGTCTACGCTCCCCCGTGCACACCTGCTATCACTGATGGCAGGGGCACCGCCCCCAGCAACCCAGCCCAGCCTATGCACCCATCCGTTGACTTCGCTCATCGCGTGCTGAGGGCCGCCTCAGGCCCTGTGACGCACCTGAAGCTTCAGAAGCTGGTGTTCTACGCGTACGGAGCGGCCGTCGCCCACGACGAGGACGTCCCAGAGATCGTCTTCCATAGCTGGAAGCACGGGCCCGTTTGCGTCCCGGTGTACGAGTACTTCAAGCCGTGTGGCAGTGCGGAGCTCTCCCACGTCGGCAGCGCTGGCGCTCTGACCGGAGCCGCGGCGGCGGCCGTTCGCGTCTACGAGAAGCTTTCGGCCTGGCAGCTGCGGCAGGAGTCTCACCTGGAAGCGCCGTGGATCGCCACAAGGCTGGGCGACGCGATCTCTAGTGAATCTGTGCGGGGACATTTCTGTCAGAAGTTCTCCGCGCCAGTCTACGCGCCGAGGAACCTCGTGGGGTCCTGGAGCCTCGCAGTGGACGGGCTCCCGGCTCTCCGCGCTGGAAGCCTGCATGAGCTCGCAAAAGCGCTTGAAGCGCAGGCTTGAGCGCTGCCAGGGCTGCCAATCGCACTGCCTGAAGGTCGAGGGCTGGAGAGGCTGCACGAAGTACAGCTTCGACGGGAAGCCCGCGAGTCGCCTTTGCGAGCAGGTGGACGTCGGGCTCTTGAGCCTCGTCGATGACCTGACCTTTTCCAGCCTGAAGGCCGCCTACTCGGACATCACCGCCCGGGTGTATGCCGCGAACATCACCGTCTCAGACCTCAACCTTGTACCCAGCAACGCGGAGCGCTTCGTTGATTGGCTCAAGGAGTGGCATGGGTTCATCTTCGGGCACGCGGTCCCCTCGGTCGCCGGGCGCTTCCGCGCCGCCGACGAGCCGATCATATTCGGTGGCGACGAGGGCGAACGCCATTCGCGGCACGGCACGGACGGTCCGCTCATCGAGCAGGACCTGAAGGAATGGGTCTATGCCGGCATGTGCCGGTTGATAGAGGCGCGCGAAGCGCCGGAGGTCACCATGGCGCTGTTCCTACAGCGCTTCTTCGAAGTGCATCCGTTCATCGACGGAAACGGCCGGATCGGCCGCCTCTTTCTCGCTGGGCTCGCCAGGACGTTTGGTCGAGTTTGGGTCGGAGCTGACGACGAACTCGTCGACAAGCGAGAGTACATTCGCGCTTTGTGCAGTGCACACATGTGGGCCGCGCGCCGATCAAACGCTCGAGAGACCCGCCGAGGGTGGGACTCACAGCCACCCAGGCGCGAGCGAGGTTTGCTGGAAAACTACATCGCCAAACACCTCCGCCCGGCCTCTGACGACGAGACGATGGAGGAGGAGCCAGATGAGTTCAAAAGCGGTGGAGCCGGAGACGGCCCCGGCGACTAGGCGTATCTACCGGCCCCGCCTCCCCTGCTCGTCAGTTGGAGGTGGGCGCCGGGACTTTTTCGTTTGTGCCAGCGCTCAGACATCGCCCTCAGCATCCCTCAGTTTGCAAGGCAGGGTGCCCGAACACTGCATCCCAACCGGATGCAGGGATGTGGCTTCCTCGCTCGAGACCGCTCAGTTCGACGGCCGTGATCCCGAGCAGACTGGCACACTTCCGGAGGCCAAGACCCAGACGAAGGCGCAGCGCGCGAAGCTCGCGGCCGCCAGGAGAGTCTGGGTACACCGGAAGCACGACCTCGTGCAGGCCGCTCTTCGATGGGTCGTCGTATTCGACGAAGGCCAGCATCTTGCGCGAGCCGATGCGCTCGACAGGGACGACGTGGATGGTCGCGCTCACGAGCGCACCTCCGGCATCTCCCTCACCCGCAAGTCTTCGGGCCATTCCTCCGGGTCGGCGCCCTTGCGGTCGACCAGCATGTGCCGGTGTCGCGCCCATCCCTTGAGGGGGTGCACATGCTGCCGGGCGAGAGCTTTGATGGCCTGCGCTTTGGCCGTCTCGATGTCTGGAGCCGTATCGTTCTCGCCGCCCGTGCCGTTGGCGTCCCACGTGTGCCAGTGACAGTTCGGGTAGACCGTCGCGAGGTTGGTTCCCTTCACGCCGACGCGGTCCGTTGAGAACAGGTCGAACGAGCCGTCCATACGCTCGCTCCACTCGAGCTTCCAGGGGGCGAGTACGTGGCCCCCGAGCTGCTTCACGAAACAGGCGGTACCCGCCCACCTGCACTGCCGCACGATGCTCTCGATCCACTCGATGGCGCACGGCCGCGCGCCGGGCCCCGATTCACCACCAGCTACAATCCAGTCGATCTTCCACGGCGTGCTCGTCTCATTGCCACCGCCTGCGAGCGCGTCGAAGCGGAACGTCGGTGGCAGGTTGAGCCCCGGGAAGTCGATGCGGGTGAAGTCGATGGGGCCCAAAAGTGGCTCAGCCGAAACGAACCTCACAGCCGCAGGCGTGTCGAGCAGTAGCGGGATTCGCTCGTCGGCGCGCTGCTGGTCCTCGGCGCTCACTCCCAGCCAGACGTTCGGCAGGGGCCACACCCATGGGCGGGCAGGATCGTACACCTTCAGGTCACCGAGGTACTGCCAGGCGTGCCAGCGAACCCCACGCTCTGCGTTCACTGTCGGTCCGCCCTGGCTTACGGGAGAGGCCGCAATCCACTCGAACCACTCCCGCGCCCGCCTGGGGCGCTTCGTGAGGACCTGAAACGTGTGCTGCGGGCAGGCGGCCATCACACCGAACACCGCCGCAATCTCCTCGTTGCTGAGGCTCTCGTGGAACAGGTCGCTCATCGAGTTGACGAACCAGGTCGTCGGCTTCCGCCGCTTCAGAGGCACCTCGAACTGCCCGGGAACGAAGACCGCGCGCCCCGTCCAATCCACTTTGCCGCGGCGGATGATGGTGAGGCCGTGGTAAGGCCCGGCCGGCTTGTCGAGACCCCTGTCGCCCGACGGATCCTGTACGGGCGGCGCGTTGAAGCGATGCGCCTGGCCGATCGCGTAGCAGTGATCGCATCCGGGCGAGACGCGGGAGCAGCCGCGAATCGGATTCCACGTGCGCTGGGTCCACTCGATCGAGCTCACCCCGCCCCCCGAATCTGCTCGAGCACGTCGGCAGGCACGCGCCAAAAACTAAGCGCGCCACGGCACTGCACTGGCCTCACAAGTCGTACAGGATTCCGCAGCGCGAACCCGTTCGGCCCCACGAACCATGGCGAGTCGCTACGCTGCACGCAGTCGACGATCTCGACTGAACCGAGGATGGCGCCGAACTCCGAGTCCGCCGGCATCGACAGCGCCTCTGGATCGACGGTGCCGGTCATCTCGGCAAAGTTGATCGCGTCAGCGATCTCCCGCTGGGTCGTCCCCTTCGAGGAATGGATCCACACACGACCGCGAAGCCGCGTCGGCCAGGTCCGATTCTCGATATCCTTGCCGATCCTCGGACTGAGAATGAAGAGCGCCCACGGTTGTCGGACTGTGAGGGCCAATTCGGGGAGACAGCTCATTCCGCAGCTCCTTTCTCCGCAAGATCGATCCGCGCATCCGCCATCTCGACCACCTCGGGACTGTGGCTCACAAAGAGGACATGCTTTGCGCCCACCAGCTGCGCAGCACGCCGGAGCATGGCGACGTAGGCCCGTGCATTCGCCGGATCGAGGGCGGCCCCAGACTCATCTCGCACCAGCGTGGCCCCTTCGATACCGGCGCGCCGGCAGGCAAGCATGGAGAGCGCCAAGCTCACGGCCTCGCCGATAACGACTCGCTCCCCCCCGGAGAACGTCGACGCCTCTGCATCGCGACCGCGCTCGGTGTCGATGACCCGGACGTCGCACCCCTCGATCTGGCGCTTGCCATCCGCACTGAGTCGGGTCGTCTCGATCGAGACCGTCCACCGCGGTCCCACGCAGGTGTGGAGCAGGTCGTTCACGAGCTCGGTGAGCTCCGGGCCAGCGGCGTCGATCTCCGCAGCCTGCAGGCCATCGCGCCCGAGGTCCGCGGCCAACCGGGTCCAGTCGGCGACCTCGGACTGAGCGGTCTCCAGCTCCAGCTCCAGTTCCGCGGCGCGAGCGGCCGCCTCTTCACACGCGGCAAGCCGCGCGCGGGCCGCCCCGAGCTGCCCAGCCGCCTCACTTGCCGCCGCGCGAGCGGACTGGGCGTCCGTCTCCAGAGCAGCAAGCGAGGGTCCTGCGTCCGGTGCGGGCTGCTCCGGGAGAGTTGCGAGTTCCGACGCCGCCCGCTCCAGATCCGCCGCGACCCGTGCGGCCTGGGGCTCGAGCTCGGCGAGGCGCGCCTCCGCCCTTCCGAGCGGGTCGGCCTTTGCGGCAACCTGCCGCGCTTCAGCCAGGCGACCGTCCAGCGTGCGAACTCGAGACGTGAGTAGTTCGAGGAGACCACGGGTCGGCCCCGCCGCCCCATGCGCCCGGAGCTCCTCCTCTGCGGCAGCGAGGCGCGCGAGCGCTTCCCGTTGCTCACCTTCCAGCTGGCGAACGCGCTCGACTGCTGCAGCGGCGCGCTCAGCTTCGGCCACCGCAGCCTCGGCGACCCGCAGTTGCTCCTGCGCATCCGTGAGCCTGGCCCGCGCCGCCGCTACCTTGGCCGGGTGCTCCTGGGCTAGCGCCGCAGCTGCCGCGTCCTCGTCGAGGGCATGGCTCGCGATCCCCGCCAGCGCGCCCGGAGCTGCACCGTGCTTTGCGTCGAGGCGGATCTGGTCAAGGCCTCCTCGCAGCAGCCCGATCCGCCCCTCTGCGCCGAGCAGGGCCGACTCCTGGAGCCCCCGGAGGGCGAGCTCGGCGGCCGCCACCATGCTGCGGCGCTCGGCCGCTCGCTCGCACCGCTCGTCGAGCGTCGCGGCCAGGTCGAGCGTAGCGCTGGTCCCCTGGGTCTGCGCATCCACACTCCGCAGGCGCTCCACCGCAGCCTTCGCGGCACGGTCAAGCTCTCCCTGGCGCTGCTCCCACAAGGCGCGCGCCTGCCGCTCGTCGCCCAGCTCCGCCCGGACCTGGGCGAGCTCCCGCTCCAGCTCCGTCGACTGGCTCACCGCGGCGCGGATAGCCTCAGCCTCGGCGAGGACGGACCGGTTGTTCGCGATCCGTATCGCGAGGCCATCACGCTGTTGCTCTAGGTCCGTGATCGCCCGGCGCAGGGAGACCCGCGCCTGCTCGCGCTCCTCCCAGCGCTGCCGCGCCAGGGCGTAGTCGGCCGCCTCGAGACGGGCCGATTCGAGGCAGCGCGCAGCCGCAGCCGCTCGCTCGTCGGCAAGCTCGACCTCGCGTCCCGCCTCGTCGACGGCTGCCCGGGCGGCTGTCGTGTCGAGCCCGCCCACGGTCTCGGTGAGGCGCGCCTGCACCATCTCGGCCGCACTGCGGGCAGAGCGCAGACGCTCGCGCGCCTCCGACGCCAGCGCTTCCAGGCGCTCGAGTCCGAGCGTCCGGAGGAGCACCGCCTTCCGCTCCCCGGGCTTCAGTCCTAGAAAGCCGGACGAGCCTTGGGAACCGAACACGCTGGCGAACAGCACCTCGGGAGCTGGCAGGTGCGTTGCTGCCCAGCGATCGAAGTCCCGGACCTTCCCGGAGTCGATCGCCGGGCGCCCTTCGGCATCGAGCACCACGGCCTCCGACTTGCCGCTGACGGGGTCGACCAAGTGCCGGAGCGTCCACGCCCGCCCGTTGACTACGCGGGCCTCGAGCATGGCGTCGCGCGCCGTGGCGAGGTCCTGCAGGCTGCCGCGCGTAGGCGTGGAGCGGTAGAGAGCCCCAGGGATGCCGAGTTCGAGCAGTGTGCTCTTGCCGGCGCCGTTCGGGCCGGTGACGGCGACCAAGGTCGCCCCGTCGTAGTCCGCCAGGTCCACCGCGAAGTCGCGGAAGGGGCCAAGGTTCCTGATCTTCAACGCTTCAAGACGCATGGTGCTCCTCCAGCTCTGACACCTTGCCCAGCAGCGACCCGCGCCGGGCGCCAGGCTCAAACCCCTTCGCCCCCCAGTACGCCGCGAGCTTGTCCGCCAGCGTCACCGCCCGGGCGATCTCCGGAGCGCGAGCGCGCGTCTCGGCGACCACGACCTCCTCGACCTTGCAGCTCACCGCGCCCTCGAGGATTCGGTCTCGCCAGGCCCGCGCCTGCACTGCGGCCTCCTCGCGGCGGTCAGAGGGCACCGAATAGCGCAGCCGCACCTCGGCGCCCCGGAGGCTCCGGTGCTCGAGGCCTACGAGCTGCCCGTCGAGCCACTTCCCTTCGAGCTGGATCATCGGGGTGGCTGGCGCCTCGATGAAGGTGTCGCGCACGTGCCCCGAATCGTCCCACTCGAGGATCGTGTAGCCCTTCGCTTCGAGTTCCCCGAACGCCGTGCGGCGCGGGCTCCCCGGGTAGACCACTGGGCGCCCTTCGAGCTCCCAGCGCTGCCCCTTGTGGATGTGGCCGAGCGCGTAGGCGTCGGCACCGACAAGGGCGAGGTCATCGAGACCGAGCTCCATGTCACAGCCCACCAGAGGCTGACCTGTGGACGTGACCGAGCCGCGTACCAGGGCATGTGCCGCGAAGAGCCGCGGCCCGCTCTGTCGCCGGAGCTCCTGGCCGAGGCCACGCAAGACCGCCCGCAGGGCATCCCCCGCGACCGCCTCGCCCACCTCTTTGCCGTCCGCACCCGATGCCGCGAGCAGCGCCGCCTTCCTCGGCCAGGCGAGCGCGGCGACCTCGACCCCCCCCAACGCGTGCACACCCGCCGCCTGCTCGACTACCACCCGGTGCTCCGTCGCCAAGCGCTCGAGCAACGGCAGATCGTCCACCGCGTCGTGATTGCCGCGCACGATGAGCATCGGTGAGCGCTCAGCGACCCGGCGCACCCAGTCAGCCACCGCCTGGCGCTCGAGCGGCGTGCTCTTGCGTTCGTACACGTCGCCTGTGTGGATCACGACGTCCACGCGTCGATTGGCGACGTCCTCGACGATCCAGTCGTGGATGCGGAGGCACTCATCGAACCTGCTCGACTCGTCGAAGTGCGAGTCGGCGACCACGGCAGCGCGGGTCATCGCCCCCTCCGCGCTGCCGTGAATACGACCTTGACGTGCGGCTTCCCGAGCTCGAAGCAGGTCTCGAACTGCTCTGAGGTGAGGAACTGGCGAGCCTTCTCCGCGCTGAACCGGCGCGCTCCAGCCACATCCGTGACCGCGAGCACTCCGACGTCACCCGAGAGGGTGGAGCGCTTGAGGGCGGAGCAGAGAGCGAGAGCGCGCTCCTTCGCCTCCGCCTCGAGCTGCTTGGCCTCCGCGGCCAGCGCCTTCGCGCGGGCGTACTGCTCCAGGATCGCGTCCTCCTCCGCTCGCACGTCGAGCGCGGACTGCTGCAGGGGTTCAGTACGCACTGGGGTCATCTCCTCGATCGATTTCCTGGCCCTCGGCCTTCGGCGCCGGCGCCGGCACGGGCTCCGACTTCGGAGGCGCCTCCCCTTCCGTGTCCCAATCGTACCCATCGAAGTCGTCGCGCACAGCGCCCACCGGCGGCGGCGCATGACCCGTGAACTCGGGGGCTGCCGGGGCCCGCTGTGGCAGCGCCACGGGCTGGCGCCCATAGAGCGCCGAGATGCCGCCGATCATCGCGTCCGCCGTCTTCTCGGCGAACACCCGACGAAGCTCTGGGTCGGAGGTCTCCCCCGTCCAGGTAAGCCGGGCCACGGCGAAGGGCTTCTGCAGCTCCGCAGGCGCGTAGCTTCGCTTCACGCCCATGTCGGCGATGGCGCGGTTCTTCGCCTTCGACTCGGCGTGACGCAGGATGAACTTGCGGAGCTCGCGGATCTGGCTCACGCCGCCATCGTCGGGCCTGTTGTACTTCTTCGCCGCAGCTGCGGACTTCGCGCGGATCTCCTCGATCTGCGGAGAGCCCTCGCGCATATCGATCTCCACCTCGCCCGTGACGGTCCGGATCGACCCGTCGAAGTTGCGGACGTAGCCGACCGCCCGGTAGTGGCAGTAGTGAGGGTCGCGCCCGTCGTCGAGCCGGCCACACTGCCGAGGATCCCAGTCGAGCCCAGCAGCAGCCGCAACCCGCTTCAGCGTGTCGCCCGACAAGCCTAGGCGTCCGCCGACCTCATAGACCTCCTTCGGGCCGTCCCGATCCGTGCTGGGGTCGACAACCACGTAGCTGATCGCAACGCCGCACCCCTCGGGAAGCACGTCGACGCGCGTTGCCGGCGAGACGATGTGATAGCTCTGGGACAGCTCGACGAGTTGCCGCGTGATCGCCTGCGGATCCTGGATGGCTCGGCCCAGCGTGGTCGTCGCGGCCTTGGCGAGCGCTTGCGACCGCTGCTCGGAGGCCGCCGCCGCCCCCGCCTTGCGCCGCTGCAGCTCCGCGCGGATGCCCTCCACGAGGGCGCGATCCTGCTCCGCGTAGGGCTTGCCGGGGTTCTCCTTCAGGCCGTCCGCGATCTTCTTGCCCCAGAAGTTGAGGTCTCGCTCGGTGGCTTCGGATAGGGGCTTGCGCGGCTCTCCGCGCTTCGCCGGTAGTGTCAGTTCTGCTGCCATGCTGCTTTCTCCCTGTGGGGTTCTGCTCTCCAGGGGTCACGCGAAGGCGTGAGGGGGAGGGGTTGGGCGCCCTCGCGTGACCACGGGAACTCAGGACCTCAGGCGTCGGGCGGGCCTCCCTGCAGGAGCCAGAGCACGAGACGCGCCTCGCCCAAGTCCTCCACGATCTGCTCCGTCAGCATCCCGGCGCGCGCGAGTTGCTGGGCGCGGAGCTGGAGCTTCCGGAGGTGATCACGCACGAAGCGCTCACCCACGGAGCGCCTCCCAGATAGGCCCGTCGTCGGGGCGGTAGATGTGGTCGGGATCGCGGATGACGGAGCCGTTCGCACCGGAACGCCACCGCCACCCGTCCCAGAACGCCACGCGACGGTACGGCGGCACCCCGCGCGTCTCCAGGTAGGAGACGACGTACTCTCCCGGGCGGATCCTGGCCCCGGCACGGTGGACCCAGCGGTCGCTCACGGTGCGCCTCCCAGGAGTCGTCGCAGGAGCGTCTCCTCCATGCGCTCGATCCACGCATTCGCCGTCTCGACACTCGCCGAGCACCCGAGCTCCCAGACGGGCTCACTGTCTGCGATCCGCTCGACGTGGCGCCCGTGGCAGGACACCCCGGCGCTGCCACCCTGCCGTGAGATCTCACGCAGACGCCGGCACAGTTCGCCCCCGCGCTCGTGGTCCACGCGGTGGTAGCCGAGGCGACGCAGGGCCTGGTTCGTGGACTCGTGGGGGCTCACGGCGACACCTCCTCGCCGTCGCACCCCACGACGCGCTCACCAGTTGCCTCGGCAACCGCCCTGTCCACCTCGGGCCAGTGACCTTCGCGCGCCGGGAGGCGCACCCGCCACGGCTCCGAGCTCCCGGCGGGGCGCTCGTACCCACGCACCTCTCCGCCGCGGTACCGCGAGATGACGTGCAGGAGGTCGCGCGCCTCGTAGCACATGTGGGCCCCCACCGAGCTGCGGAGCAGGTAGACCGCTCCAGGCTCCACGCCCTCGATGGCTAGGTCGCCCACGCGTTCCGCTGCGCTCACGACGCCACCCCCATCCTCTCCAGCGCATCCAGGGCCCCGAGGGGATTGCGCGGCTCGCGCTCCAGAAGCGCATCCAGCACCCCGTAGATCGGGTGAGTGCGCGGCAGCTCCTCGCCGCCGTCGACGGATCGCGCCTCGACCACCTCAGGACCCAGACCGCTCCCGAGCTCGAATCGCCAGTCCACGACGACCCCGAGGCACGGTGTGGTGACCGTACGGTATCGGTAGACGGTCACTGCTCATTCCCTCCGGCAAGGCGCGCTGCCACCGGAAGCACCAGCAGACCCAGGGCGACGTAGCCGAAAATGAAGGCCTCGATGGTCATGACTCGTCTCCCATCCGTTGCTCCAGCCACCTGACCCGCCGGCGCAGGCCATCGAGCT
>JAEWOQ010000531.1 GCA_023460875.1 Pseudomonadota bacterium | reverse complement strand
CGCCAGCACACCCCAGGAGCGTGCCGCCCAGGCAAAAAGTTCCGATCAAAGTGATGAAAGCGAAAGCTCGGGAGCGCATTCGGCGACGCTATCACAACGTCCCGAGGGCATCGACGCGACTTCGACTCGCTCCCAGCACGGGACTCAACTCAGCGCCGAAGGACGCACGCAGCTCGCCGCGCGCCCCAGCAGGAGCGCCCGCTCCCGGAGGTTCGTCGCCAGGCGGGCCGCTTCCTCGAAGGCTCTCCGGGCCTCGTCGTAGCGTCTCAAGGAGAGGAGCAGATCGGCGCGAACCGCCGGGAGCAGGTGGTAGCCGCGCAGCGCGTCCGCGAGCTCGTCGACGAGCCGGAGCGCCTCCTCGGGACCATAGGCCCGCGACACGGCCACCGCGCGGTTGAGGGCGACCACCGCCGACCCGGTCACCTCCAGGAGCGCGTCGTAGAGGGCGGCGATGCGCAGCCAGTCCGTCTCCTCGGGCGCGCTCGCCCGGGCGTGACAGGCGGCGATGGCCGCCTGGAGCGTGTAGGGCCCCAGGGGTCCCCCGCAGGCCTCCGCCCGCGCGAGCCCCTCGAGCCCACGCGTGATGAGCAGGCGATCCCACTTGCCGCGATCCTGATCGAACAGGAGCACGGGCTCTCCGTCGGGGCCGACGCGCGCCCGGCTCCGGGAGGCCTGCAGCTCCATCAGGGCCAACAAGCCGTGCACCTCCGCGATGTCGGGCGCCAAACCGACGAGGATGCGCCCGAGCCGCATCGCCTCCTCGCACAGCTCCGGGCGGAGCAGATCGTCCCCCGCGGTGGCCGCGTAGCCCTCGTTGAAGACGAGATACACCACCTCGAGCACCGGCGGGAGGCGGGCGCGGAGCTCGTCCCCTGCGGGCACCTCGAAGGGCACCTGCGCCGCCGCGAGGGTCCGCTTCGCCCGCACGATGCGCTGCGCCACCGTCGCCTCCGTCGAGAGGAACGCCCGCGCGATCTCCGCCGTCGAGAGGCCCGCCACCAGGCGCAGGGTCAGCGCCACCCGGGCGTCCCGCGAGAGCACCGGGTGGCAGGCGACCAGCATCAGGCGCAGGACGTCGTCCTCCACCGCCTCGTCCGGGAGCTCGAGCTCCGTCGAGCGCTCTGCGGAGCGCTCGACCTCTTCGTGCTTGCCGCGCATCATCGCGCGGCGTCGACCCTCGTCGACCCCCATGTTCCACCCGGTGGTCATCAACCACGCGCCCGGGTTGGCGGGGATCCCGGTCTCGGGCCAGCGCTCGAGCGCGCTGAGGAGCGCCTCCTGGGCGAGATCCTCCGCCCGATCGACGTCCCGCACGAGGCGCACGAGGCCGCCGATCAAGCGGGCGGCCTCGACGCGCCAGACGGCCTCGATCGCTTCGCGCGTGAGCTCTTCCGGCGCACGCATCGCTCGCTCCTGGCCGTGTTCGCTCACGCCTGCTTGCGCCGCTCGCCCTCGGCGCGCAGCCGCTCCTCCTGCTCCCGCAGCTCGGGGGTGAGCGCGTCCCCGAAGTCCTCTGGCTCGAAGATCCGACGAATCTCGAGCTCGCTCTCCTCGCCGGGCATGGGCGGCGGACAGCGTCGGGCCCACTCCACGGCCTCCTCCATCGATCGAACCTGCCAGATCCAGTACCCGGCCACGAGCTCCTTCGTCTCGGCGAAGGGCCCGTCGACGACGCGCGTCTGTCCCCCCACGAACTGGATCCGCTTCCCCTTCGCGCTCGGGTGGAGCCCGTCCCCCGCCAGCATGATCCCCGCCTTGACGAGCTCCTCGTTGTAGTTGCCCATCGCGGTGAGGAGCGACTCGTCCGGCATCACGCCCGCTTCGCTGTTCTTCGTGGCTTTCACAATGACCATGACCTTCATCAGCCTGTCTCCTTTTTCTTGGGCGCCTCCGCCCGGGTCTTCATCGAGGCGACGAACGAGCCCAGCCGAGATCGACAGCGCCGACCAGGCTTTTTTCAGAATCTTTCTTTTGGACGGCTTTCCTTTGGACGCCCCGCTCCAACTCTCCGCCCTCCCTGGATCAGTCTCGCCGCTCATGGGAATGAGATCGTTGGCGGCGCCCCCCGGTCGCAGGTCCGAACGCGGCGGCGCCGCAGGTCAACCCCCTCTTCTTTCCTGGAATTTTCCACCATGACTAACCTATCTCCCCTCCGCTCCGTTGCTCTCCTGACCGCCCTCTTCCACCTCGCCTGTGCTGGCGGCGACGATGGGTCGTCGAACGACGGCGGGACCGGAGGCCTCGGCACGGGAGGGAGCCCGGGGACGGGCGGCGACGTGGGGACTGGTGGCGTCCCGGGGACCGGCGGGGTCGGGGACACCGGCGGTGGCCCCGGCGTGGGAGGGAGCGGCGGTGATCCCGTGGGCACCGGAGGGACCGGAGGCGACGGCAGCGGGGGCGGCGACCCCGGGGGCGATCTGCCGAAGTTCGTGGGGAACATCACGACGACCTACAGCCACGACGTCGACTACGGCGGGAAGGTCTTCGCGGACCACTGGGACCAGATCACCCCCGAGAACGCCGGCAAGTGGGGCTCCGTACAGAGCTCCACGACGAGCCCCTTCAATTGGAGCGCCCTCGACGCGATCTACGACTACGCCGAGAGCAAGGGCATCATCTTCAAGCAGCACGCCTTCGTCTGGGGGAGCCAGCAGCCGAGCGGCCCCGCCCCCACGGCGCAGCAAGTGGAGACTTGGATCCAGACCTTCTGTGAGCGCTACCCGAACACGAAGCTCATCGACGTGGTCAACGAGCCGCCGCCTCACACGGAGCCCAACTACGTCGACGCCCTGGGGGGCGGCACGAACGGCGACTGGGCCTGGATCACCAAGTCCTTCGAGTTGGCGCGGAAGCACTGCCCGAACGCCGTTCTGATCTTGAACGACTACAACAACATCGAGTGGGACAACGACAACGCGCACTTCATCGACATCGTGAAGACGATCATGGCGAACGGCGCCGAGATCGACGCCATCGGCGCCCAGGCCCACGATCTGGATCACGCGTCCGTGTCGACGGACAAGATGAAGACCCTCATCGCCAAGCTCCACGACGAGACCGGGTTGCCCATCTACATCACAGAGTACGACATCAGCTCCGCGGACGACGCGACCCAGCTGAGCCTGTATCAGCAGCACGTCCCCTTCTTCCTCGAGACGGACTACATCAAGGGCATCACGATCTGGGGCTGGTTCTATGGACAGACCTGGAATCTAGCGCCGGACAGCGGGCTGGTGCGGCAAGATGGGTCACCGCGCCCCGCCATGACCTGGCTCATGGAGACCCTGGGGCGCCCGATCCCCTGAGCTCTCGCGAGCCCAGTCGGGCCTGACCCGCAGTGGCGCGCTCGCCTCGGAGCCCGCCGCGGCTTGACGCAGCGACGGGTGGAGTGCGAATGCAGAGCGCCATGCCCGCCGCCCCCCCCGCGCCCTCCGCGCATGCGCCCCCGACGCCGGAGGCGCTCGAACCGGCGCCGACCTCCCCTCCCCCCGGCCCAGTCACTGCCAAGAAGGCGGGGCGCGGAGGCGCCGCCGGGGCCCTGGCGAAGGTGTACTTCATCCTCGTCGGCCTCGTGCAACAGATCGCCCTGAAGCGAGTGCTGGGGCTCGAGGCCTACGGGGCTCTGTCCAGCGCGCTGCAGGCGGCGAGCATCGCCTACAACCCCCTCGTGCAGACCTCCATCCAGGGGGTGAGCCGCGTCGTCGCCTCGGCGAAGGACGAGGAGCGCCCCCGAGCCCTGCGGCGTGCCTTGAGCGCCCACGCCGTGGTGGCGGTGCTCGCTGGCGCGCTCTTCTTCGCCCTCGCCGGGCCCCTCGGGCGCTGGATGGGCGCGCCGCACATCGTGCTCGCGCTCCAGCTGCTCAGCGCCGTGATGGTCGCCTACGGGCTCTATGCCCCGCTCGTGGGGGCGCTCAACGGGTTCCATCGCTTTTTGGCCCAGGCCGGCCTCGACGCCCTGGCGGCGACCCTCCGCACGGTGGGGCTCATCGGCGGCGCCGTCTGGTTCGCGCAGCGCGCCGCCGCCGTCGCGAGCGGAGCCTCTGGCTCCACGAGCACGCTCGCCGGGCGCCTGGGCGGTATGGAAGGCGCCATCCTCGGCTTCGTCGTCTCGGCGACGCTGATCCTGCTCGTGTCCGTCTTCCTGGTGGGCATCGGCAAACCGGGCGGCACGCGGCCGAGCTTCCGCCAACATTTCGCCTTCTTGCTCCCCCTGCTGCTCGGGCAGGCGCTGCTCAACTGTTTGTTCCAGGCGGACGCCCTGCTCCTGCGCCGCTTCGCGTCCGAGGCGGCCGCCACCGCCGGCATGGACGTCACGGCGGCGGACGCCCTCGTCGGCGCCTACCGCGCCGCGCAGCTGTTCTGCTTTTTGCCCTATCAGCTGTTGATGAGCATCACCTTCGTGCTCTTCCCGATGGTCGCGCAGGCCGCCGCGGCCTCGGATCGCGCCGCGGTGCGCCGCTACGTGCGCAACGGCATTCGCCTGGCGGCCATGGTGACGGGGCGCCTCGTCAGCGTGGTGAGCGGCCTCTCCTACGGCCTCCTCGATCTCGTGGTCGGAGCCGACGCGGCGCAG
>JAEWOQ010000530.1 GCA_023460875.1 Pseudomonadota bacterium | reverse complement strand
ACGGTGAGGTCGATGCGCGCCCTCATCAGCCAGACTGACGACGAGACGATCCAGGATTGGCGCGACACCAATCGATGGATCGAGCTCGCGCGCGCATGGAGGAAGGCCGACTCCACGCGGACCGAGGACGAGGCGCGTGACCACTACCAGCGAGTGGCCAAGGCGCTTGGATTGAAGCGAGGGACACGATGAGCTGGGTGAAGGTCGACGACAAGGCTTGGTCTCATCCGAAGTTCACCGACCTGTCGGGGAACGCCGTCAGGCTGTGGCTCTTCGCATTGTGCTGGTGCAATCAGCAGGAGACCGACGGGAACATCCCCCGCGGCGCCCTCAGGGTGCTGGGCGGCTCACCGAAGGATGCTCGGGCACTCGTGGCCGCTGGTCTCTGGGTGGAGACCGACTCCGGCTGGGTGGTGCATGACTTTCTCACGTACCAGCCCAGCAAGGCACAGCGTAACGCCCAGCGGGAGATGGTCCGCGAGCGAGTGGCCAGGCACCGTAACGGCGCCCGTAACCGCGGCAGTGGCAGAGATGTAACGCCGTTACACGGCGCAGAGAAACCGACAGGAAACGATGCCCCCGATCCCGATCCCGTACCCGATCCCGTTTCAGTAGATGATGACGCGCGCGGGGCGCCCCCTGAACCCAGACATCCGGGGCGGGTCCCCTGCCCGCCTGACCTGGAGCTCACTGCGGCTGAACGAGCTCAGCTCGCGCAGAGCCCCGGGATTCCCGCGGAGGCCATCGACCGCGCAACCCCGGTGCTGCGGGCGAAGTTCGCGAGCGGCGACCCGCGAACCCTCGAGCAGTGGCGGCGCTCGCTCGTGTCCGCCCTCGTCCGCGACTGGAGCGACCCAGCGAAGCGGGACGCCATGCTCGGGAAAACCCCAGCGCGCCCGCCTCGAGGTCGCCGCGGGCAGGTGCAACCCAACCACGATCCGAGCCTCTCGGACGAGGAGTTCCTAGCTCAGTTTGGAGGATCCCGGTCATGAGCGAACCCACCCCAGCGCATGAAGCCCTGCCCGCGTGGCTCCTGCACGCCATCGACAACCCGCCCCCCGCTCCGGACCCCGAGGAGCTGGCCCGCTCCGAGCGCCACTCCCGGTTCAGTGAGATGGGGCCGATTCGCGATCGCCTGCCGCGGTTCCTGGTGGAGCCCAAGGCGCCGGAGCTCCGCACATGGATCCAGCACCCCGTGCTTCTCGATGTGGCCCTTCGCTGGACGTGGGGCAGCGGCAACGTGGTGATGCTCGGCTCCACGGGACAAGGCAAGACGTCCGCAGCCGGCCTGCTTTTCCGCCGCCTGCTTCGAGATGGCTGGAGGGACGGCGGGGCCGCTTGGGCAAACGCGCAGGGGATGCGCTGGTGCAGAGCGGAGCAGCTCGAGCGCGAGATGCGGGCCCACCCATTGGGCAAGGGCGAGTGCCAGCTCTACCGCGACGCGATCGGAGCCAAGCTGCTCGTGCTCGATGAGCTCGGCTGGGAGCAGGACCACAAGGCGATCGCGAGCGTGCTGGCAGCCAGATACGACCGCCCGAACCCCACCATCATCACGAGCGGGCGCACCATGGCCGAGCTCCGAGAGACCTACGGCGACGCGGTGGTGAGGCGCATGGTGCAGGGCGGCCGAGTCGTGAAGGCGTTCCCTGGCCTGGTGGAGCCCCGCCCACCGGGAGACCAAGGGGAGCTCGCGCGGAGGCAGGGGGAGCGGCTGTGACCCCCTGGCAATCTGCTTTCCGCAAGCCGCGCTTTCGCAGGCGCGGGGCCGCGCGCACCAAGCGCATCACCGCGCGGAACATCAAGCGCCGCCTCGGGGCTCACGATACGTGGGCAGATCCGCACCGCGAGGAGTGGCGAGAGGTTCACGAGCGACTCAAGAGGTCCAAATAGCCGAAACCCCCGCCGGCCAGGGCGAGGGCTTCGAGGGCGCATGCGCCGCCACGTGAGGACTGGAGCATGCCATGGTTACCGAAGGACAAACAACCCCAAAGCCGCGCGCGCTGGCGTCGCTGCTGGTCAATCCCCCCGCGCCGCCGCGCGAGCTTCGGCAGAGCGACGTCGCCGCGCTGAGCTGGCACTTCGAGCGCGGACTAATCGCCTTCGAGGGCTCGCCATTCGGGGCGATGCTCGAGCGCTGCGAGCTGTTCGGGTTCGGCTCGATCCGGTGCTCCAAGTGCCTCGGCTCGGGCGTGCGCCGCCGCTCGGGGAACTGGTGCAAGCCCTGCAACGGCACCGGCGCCCTCGCCTACGGGCTCGACTGGTCCACCAACGTCGACGAGTGCATCCCCATCTCCGGCGCTCACCAGGGAGGAGGCGGCTACACCCCCGACGACTCGATGATGGCGCGCTACGCCGTGGTCAGCCGGCGCCTCGGCATGCTCCCCGAACACCTGCAAGCTGTCGGCGAGGCGTACCACGGGCATGCTGGGCTCCGGTGCGTCGGCGAGGCCGCCAACACCTGGCGCATGGTCGCGGTCTACCCACTCACCCCCGCCGGCAAGCGGCTCATCCGCGCGACCCCGAACACCTACACGACGGACGAGGAGCGCGAGAAGTACCACGCGAGCCCCCCGTACGAGCGCGCCTACCGGCATGTCGCGTCCGAGCGGCTGAAGAGCGACCCGAACCGCCGCCAGCTCATCGAGGCGGCGGAGCAGCAGGCCACGGAGCTCTACCTGGCCTTCGTCGATGCCTGGGAGGCCACCAGGGAGGCGAGCGGGAGAGCTGTCGCGGCGCCCAAGGTGGCCGATGAGATGGCAGAGGTGGCCAGGGCACTGGAAGGGGGCAAGTCGTGACCGGGCTGGGCAAGGGGTACATCGAGACGGCGGAGGTCGCCCGGGTGCTGGGGCCCCAGTGGTCGACCGAGCGCGTCCGCCGATGGCTCCGGCGACGCGGGGCCGCCGTCA
This sequence comes from Pseudomonadota bacterium, assembly GCA_023460875.1. Classification (GTDB taxonomy): domain Bacteria; phylum Myxococcota_A; class Polyangia; order Polyangiales; family Polyangiaceae; genus NIC37A-2. The sequence continues at coordinate 1,598 of JAEWOQ010000530.1, read as the reverse complement.
AAATCGGGGGCCGCTGGTACACGACACGGGCGAAGCTCCGGGCCGCGTTTCCGGAGGTGTACGAGGAGCTGCTGATAGGTGGTTTTTGACCAGCACGGAGCGGCACGGACAAGCACGGAAGCGCATGGAGACCCCCAGGTCAGTAGGACACCACGACGCCGGACGTCTTGCCCCCACGAGACGCCGGCAGTGTCTCCGCTTCGGCATCGGCTCTCCTCCCAAGCCCGGGCCGTCCTGGTCACACACTCCGCCAGGGCGGTCCGGGGGTTCCTTCCCCGTGGTCACGTCGCAGTACACCCTCCGCGCCTCCCACGGCTGGCGTCACACCCAGCACGGGCCGCCCCCGCTCCCGCGAGACGGGACAGAGCGCGACCCTTTCCGGGTGGTCCGCGAGACCGAAGGCGTGGCGCCGGGCGTGGTCCGCGTGGTGGGTAGGCGGGGCGTGTGGCGGCGCCTGCACTGAGCCCCTACCCTGGCCCCCTCATGCGGGTCAGCTTCGGGTTCGGCCTTGGCATCTCCTGCGCCTGCGTCCGCTGCGGTGCTGAACGGGACATCCCGGACAACAGCCAGCGGCGCCTCCCGGCTCACGGGTCCGGCCCGGAGGAGGGCATCACCGTCACGGCGGATACCCGGTGTCGATGCGGGGCGACGCGGGTGAGGATTCGGTTGGAGTTTGACGACGATGGCGACGGCGAAGAAGAGGACCCGCCCGACGAAGGCGATTGACTCGACTGAGCTGGCGACAATCTTGTCGTTCGCGGAGCTCCACGGCGACAAGCGCGCCGCTGCGGAATTTGGCATCTCTCAGCGCACGTTGCAGCGGCATCGGGTCGCTATCCGGGAGGGTCGAGCGCCTCAGCTGGCGGCGCTTGTCGCCCAGCGCAAGAGCCAGTCGCTCGAGCGGTGCGCCGACCTCCTGACGGACACCTACGAGGCGGCGCTACGGCGCCTGAAGGACGTGCTTCCCGAGGCGAAAGTGTCCGAGGTCATCAACGCGACCCAAATGCTCGGCGAGCTCCACATTGGGCGGAAGGCCCTCCTAGGCGGCGACGATGAAGGGCGCCCTCAGACTGATCCAGAGGGTCCAGGGGCTCCAGAAGCTGAAGGCCCAGGTCGACGCGGAGCGGAGATCACGATCAACTGACCCCTGGTCCAAGGCACAGGAAAGCCGAGACGAGTCGATCCTCGACTTCGTCGTCCGGGTCTCCCCTCACCTCCGACGCCCCACCCACTTTCGCACCTACTCGGGCAAGCTCGAGACTGCGGTAGGCGGCGGGCATCGGCTGGTCTTCGCGGCGCCGCCCCAACACGGCAAGACCCAGGTCACGCTCCACGGCCTGTGCTGGCTCATCATCCGCCACCCGGACAAGCGGCACGCCTACGTCACCTACAGCCAGTCCCGAGCCCGTTCGGTAGCGCGGACCGTCAAGCGAATCCTCGCGGCGGCGGGCGTCGTCGTCAGCGGCACCCTCGACATGATGGTGCTGCCCGGCGGTGGGCAATGCCTTTTCACCTCGATCGACGGCGGCATCACCGGCGAGCCGGTGGACGGCGTCGCGATCATCGACGACCCGTTCAAGAACCGGAAGGAAGCCGAC
>JAEWOQ010000529.1 GCA_023460875.1 Pseudomonadota bacterium | reverse complement strand
CCGTCTTCGATCTATCGGCGACGATCCCTTACATGGGCTGCCGCGACGGCAACAATGCGGTGGGATCGACAATGCGCGGCAGCGGCAGACGTCGGCTCTTTGGGAGCCGCTCGGTCGGTCCAGTTGCTTGAAGACCGAGCAGTGCACGGTCGACTCAACTGGAGACCGCTTTAAGGCGCTTGGGCGTGGCCAGCGCTGGGGTGAGCCTTCGTAAGGCTCTGCGCATCGACGCGCCCGATAGACGAACCTGCGGCTGGCGAGGGCACTCGGAGGGGCGTCGGGGGGAGGCTGAGGCGAGGGGCTCGCGCTTGCGTGGGCGTGCGGAGCATCCGGGCTCCGGGCGGAGGGGGAGTAGTAGGTGCATACCCGACCCCCGGCACATCCGAGGGGAGTACGGTCGAGCAATCGGAGATGGGGTGTAAGCGTACATTTCGCGATGCAGATTCCTGGGGACTCGGGTTTCGATGTGCCTTTACTTCGCCGGCCGCGTCCGCCTATGCTCTCCGCGAACTTTCGAGGTGTGCGCTCGTTCCAGGGCACGGAGCAGCGTGCAACCCGACGGAATGGCCAGAGTTTTGGTCACGACTTTTCTAACGCATCTCTGTTATCTGTCCGGCGCGGGTGAAGTTTGAGCGGACGCGCGCAAGGGAGTCGGGTATGAAGCTGACGACGAGCATCAAGCGCGCAGCACTCGCCATGAGTGTTGCCTTTGGCGTGGCCTCGACCGGTTGCAGCCGGGACCACATCGAGGCGGTGAACCTCGCGAACGAGGGAGATCGGGCGGTCTCCGTGAACGTGGAAGGGGCCATCCAGAAGTACGAGCAGGCGCGGCAGCTGGATCCCACGAACCACCTGATCACGTGGAAGCTCGCGAAGGCCTACGAGAGGAAAGAGGACTGGGACAAGATGGCGGGGACCCTGGCCGCCGCGGTCCAGACCAACCCGGAGTTCGCGAGCTACTGGGAGAAGCGTGGGTTGGCGCTCACGAAGCTCGCGGAGGCGGGGAACCCGGACAAGTGGGACGAGGCGAAGGAGCCTCTGAAGAAGTGCATCGAGACCGACCCGAATCGGGCTTGGTGCTACCAGCTCCTCGGTGAGGCGCACTGGTGGACCGATGACGAGCAGTCTGCGCTGCAGAGCTTCACCCAGGCCATCGAGCACGATCCGACGGTGCCGTACTTCTATGTGACCTTGGCGGAGCTCTACCAGACGCTGAAGTTCTACAAGGAGGCGCAGACGGTGCTGGAAGAGGGCACCAAGCTGGTACAGGCGACCGAAGACAATCGGGATCACCTGTACAACATGCATCTGCTGACGTTCAACGTCGCCCAGTTCCGGCAGGACAAGCCCGCGATGCTGGCGGCTGTCGAGCGCGCCTACGAGATCGGGGGCCAGAGCCACCCGGAGGCGAAGTTCCACCTGGGCAGCACCTACGCGAGCATGGACCCGCCCCAGCGCGAGAAGGCGAAGCGCCTCCTCGAGTCCTTCTCGAAGGGCGCTTGCAAGGGTGAGGCATCGAAGAAGTTCAAGGATCAGTGCGCGCAGGCCAACGCGTTCATTCAGAAGCTGGGGAGCTGAGTTGCTCCAAGCCCTCGAGCCGACCGACGTTGACCCTTTTTGCGGACAGCAGGGAAATGCGGGACGTGGGGTACCCCTCGCGTCCCGCCCCTTTTTGGAGACAACGTGTGGGGCAAGGTGTGCCTTGGAGGTGACCCGCTGGGGAGGGCGGGCCTGAGGCGCACGAGAGCTCTGCGAGAGCGAGGATGTCATGGAAGCAGAGGCTCGTTTTCAGCAGCTAGAGATCCAGCACGACTGGGAAGGCGCCCGCGGCGCGTTGGAACGCGCGATCGCTGAAACGGAGTCTTCGGAGGCGAGGGCGAGCTTGCACCAGCGCTTGGGGAGGCTCCTGCGGGACCAGCTCCTCCAAGGGGTCGCGGCCCTCAAGCACTTTCAGGACGCGTACAAGCTCAACCCGAGCCTGACGGAGTCCCTGGCGGACGCGCGGGCGGTCTACTGGGAGCTGGGCAAGCTCGCGATGGTGCAGAAGCTGCTGCTGCTCGAGCTCAAGACCGTGGGCGGCGGTGGACGCGCCGCCGAGCTGTACCGCGCGTTAGGCGACGTGCTGTCGGATCAGGGGGACCTCGAGGGCGCGGTGGACGCCTACAAGAAGGCCCTGCAGGCGGGCGCGAAGGTCGAGGAGCAGCTGGCGGACGCCCAGCTCCAAGGCGAGGAGTGGCAGGAGCGGATTGGTGAGCTCTTGCGTATCGCTCACGAAGCGCCAACGAGCGCGGAGCGCTGCGACGGATTCGTGCGCGCGGCGCGCATCGCCCGGCGCTTCGCGCCTGGTGAGTTCGAAGAGATTTTGGTGAAGGCCTACGCGGCCCACCCAGGGGATCCGGCGGCGGCCGCGCTCTACGAGACCCTGCTCGTGGACGAGGGGCGCACGGACGTCATCCTCGAGACCCAGCAGGCGGTGCTGGCGGAGCTCGAGGACCCCAAGGCGCGGGCAGAGGCGAGCTTCGCCTTCGGGACCCGGTGGGCGCAGCGCCACCACAACCCACAGGTGGCGGCTCGTTTCCTCGAGGACGCCCTGCGGCTCGATCCTGGGCTCGAGCCCGCGTTCAATTTCTTGCGGGAGCGCTACGGACAGGAGGAGGGTGACTGGGAGCGGGTGGTGCGCCTCGCCGACGAGCTCGGCGATCGCGGCCACAAGGACCCCTCATGCAGCTACCTCTTCGCGGGTGGTGGTCTGGTGGCGTGGCGCCAACTGGGCAACATGAAGAGGGCAGAGCAGTTCTTTGAGCGCTTGGGGGCTATTGCTCCGGAGCACCCTGCCCTGGCAGCTTTCGAGGCGCAGACGGGAAAACCCGTGACCGCGAGGTCCACCGACGGGAGCGCGACCGACGGTGGCACTGGCACCACAGCAGCGCAGAGCATCGACCCAATGCCTCACGGCAACTCTGAGACCGAGCACATGGACGAGCACGAAGCGGAGCAGCAGACCTTGGACGAGCAAGCGATGAGCGCCGAGCGCCCGGTGACTGGCGCGTCCGAACCGCCAAACTCGGGAGAGGTCGTTGGAGACGCGCGCCAACTCGACGAGGCGAAGGTCGCCGAGCTCAAGGAGAAGCTCGAGCAAGCCGAGAAGCGTCCTCACGAGTACGTGAAGGTCCTGGTCGCGCTCGGAGACGAGCTCGTCGACCCCGTGGAGCGGGCAGACTACTACCGACAAGCAGCGGAGCTCTACGCCGGCAAGTTCGGGAACCACGCCGAAGCGGTGAAGACCTACGAGCTGCTGATCGACGTGCAGCCGGACGACGTGCAGGCCCTCTCGTATCTGCGTGAGATGTACGAGAAGCGCCGCGACTGGGAGAAGCTCATCGCGCTCAGTCGCCGTGAGGCAGAGTCGATGGAGCCAGGGCCCGAGCGGACCGAGGCGTTCCGTCAGATGGCGCAGCTGGCCACGGAGCGGATCAAGAAGCCCGACGTGTGCGTGAGCCTCTGGGCGATGGTGCTCGAGAGCGAGCCGACGGACGCGGAGGCCCTGGGCGCCCTCGCGGGTCTCTACGAGCGCGCGCGGGATTACGAGCAGCTCGCGTCGACCCTGGAGCAGCTCGCGGAGGTCACCTTCGACGACAAGCAGAAGGTGGAGGTGCTCACCAAGCTCGGGCAGGTGGCGGGTGATCGCCTGAAGGACGACGAGCGGGCGGCGGAGGCTTACCGCGTGCTCCTCACCTTGCGACCGGACGACCGCCGCGCCCAGGAGCAGCTCAAGAAGCGCTACGTCGCTCTGGGGCGTTGGGACGACCTGGAGATGTTCTACGCCGACACCGGCAATTGGGATGAGTTCATCCGGGTGTTGGAGAGCAACGAGAGCCGCGCGGAGTCCGACGCGCAGCGCATCGGCATGCTGATGAAGGTGGCCGAGCTCTGGGTCACACAGAAGGGCAAGCCGGATCGCGCGGCGCGCGCCCTCGAGAAGGTGCTGAGCATCGACGAAGCCCACCTCGACGCCGCGGAGCGGCTCATCCCGATCTACGAGCAGGCGAACAACCCGAAGGGTCTGGCCAAGGCGATCGAGGCCAAGCTCAGCCACATGGATGAGCCCGAGGTGCGCCTGGAGCTGCTGCGTCAGGTGGCCCAGCTCTACGAGGAGCGACTCCGGGACAAGGAGAGCGCCTTCGAGCGCTTCGCGAGCGCGTTCGCCATCGCCCCCGCCGACGAGCAGAGCCAAGGGGACATGGAGCGGGCGGCCAAGGCCACCGGCAGCTGGGATCGGGTCGTCGCCGGCTACCAGAGCGCGATCGAGGGCGCGGACGAGGACACCGCGGGCGTCCTGCGCCTGCGGCTCGGCCGGATCTTCGTCGACGAGCTGGGCAAGGTCGAAGAGGCCTTGGCGGAGTACCGCGCAGTCTACGAGAGCCAGCCCGACAACTCGGAGGCGCTCGTCGCGCTCGAGACCCTGTACCGCAAGACCGGAGGCTGGGCGGAGCTGCTCGAGGTCTACAACAAGAAGCTCGAGCTGGCGGCAGAGCCAGAGGACCGCAAGACGACCCTGTTCGCGATCGCGGAGCTCCAAGAACAGCAGCTCGGCGACGCGACGAGCGCGATCGAGACGTACGACTCCATCCTCGAGGAGGACGCGACGGACATCGGCGCCCTCGGCGCCCTCGATCGCCTGTATCGGCAGACCGAGAGCTGGGTCGCGTATGCGAGCGTCCTCGAACGTCGCATCGAGCTCGACACCTCCGAAGCGGATCTCGTCGACCTGAAGTACCGCCTGGCGCAGACGCAGCTCAGCGAGCTGGGAGACGCGGCCAAGGCCCTGGAGAACTTTCGCGAAATCCTGTTCCTCGACGCCAACCACGACGGCGCCCGGCTCGCCCTGGAGGGGCTGCTGTCGGATCAGGCGTTGCGGGGAGAGGCCGCGCGGATCCTGGAGACGATCTACGAGCAGCGCGAGGACTGGCAGAAGCTGGTCGGGGCGCTCGAGATCCTCGCCGAGGCTACTGACGAGCCCGAGCAGAAGGTCGCGCTCCTCCGCAAGATGGCGTCGACGGCCAGCAATCAGCTCGGCTCGTCGGAGGCGGCCATCGACGCCCAGGCGCGCGCCGTGAAGGCGGACCCCAGCAACGCGGACGCGCGGCTGGAGCTCGAGGAGCTGGCCGAGCAGGCCGGCGCCAGCGAGAAGCTCATCGAGATCTACCGTGATATCGCGCTCGAGCTCACGGACCCGGAGCTGGCGCGCGAGTACTGGATGCGCCTGGCGGCCATCCACGAGCGGCTCGGCGCCGTGGACTCCGCGGCGGAGGCGTACGCCAAGGTGCTCGACGTCGATCCCGGGAGCTCCGACGCGTTGCAGGCGATGGACGCGCTCTACCGCGCCCATGAGCGTTGGGAGGAGCTGGTCGGCGTGTACCGGATGCGCATCGACCTTGCCGTCGAGCCCGGCCAGTCGGAGGCGCTCTATGCGCAGATGGCGGAGGTGTTCGAGGAGCGCCTCGACAAGGTCGAGGAGGCGATCTCCGCTTACAGGGAGATTCTCGTCCTCGACCCGACGAGCCGCCTGGCCCTCGGCGCCCTGGACGGTCTGCTCTCCCGGCAAGGCAAGTGGGAGGAGCTGGCGGAGAACCTCGAGACGCAGCTCGGCCTCGCCGACACGGAGGAGGCTCAAGGCAAGCTCATGCTGCGGCTGGCGTCTCTGCGCGAGTCGAAGATGGGCGAGGTGCAGGAGGCGATCGAGGGGTACCGTCAGGTCCTCGAGCGCGATCCGACCAACGCCGAGGCCCTGAGCGCGCTCGAGCGGCTGGGCCAGGACGAGGTCCACGAGCTGCTCATCGCCGAGATCCTCGAGCCGCTGTACCGGAGCACCGGGGAGTACGAGAAGCTCATCGGCGTGCACGAGGTGCAGGTGCGCCGCGCGGACGATCCGTCACGTAAGGTGGAGCTGCTCCATCAGGTCGCCGAGCTGTACGAGGACGCCGCCGGCGATCACGGGGCGGCCTTCGACACGATGGCGCGCGCCCTCGCGGTGGAGCCCTCGGACACGACGACCCAGGACGCCTTGGACCGGTTGGCGCGGACCTCCGATCGCATGGCGGATCTCGCGCAGACCTTGGAGCGTCTGGCTGCGGAGCAGGAAGAGGCGGAGCTAGGCAGCCAGCTCTATACGTCGGCGGCCCGAGTCTACGAGGGCGACATCGGCGACGTCGACCGGGCGGTGGAGCTCTATCGCAAGGTGCTGGTCATCGATCCCACGAACCTGGCCGCGGCCGACGCACTGCAGGCGCTCTTCCAAGCGACGGAGCGCTTCGCAGACATGTCGGTGATCCTGCAGCGCAAGGCGGAGATCCTGGAGGATCTCGAGGAGCAGAAGGCGGCGCTGTATCAGGCCGCGACGCTGGAGGAGGAGCTCCTGGGGCGCCCGGAGCGAGCCATCGCCGTCTACGAGAAGGTCCTGGAGCTCGACCCCGAGGATCTGCGGAGCGCGGACGCGCTCATCAACCTCTTCCTCTCCCTGTCCCGTTGGGAGGACCTGCTCGGTGTCTACTCGAGGAAGGTGGACCTGGTCCTCGACCCGGACGAGAAGAAGCAGATCCTGTACGAGGTCGGCGCCGTCTACGAGCGTGAGCTCAGCGACGTCGACAACGCCATCGACACCTACCAGCGCGTGCTGGAGCTCGATCCCGACGACTTCACGGCCCTCGGGCGCCTCGACGTCCTGTATCAGGCTGCGGGGAACTGGCAGGAGCTGCTCAGCGTCCTCACCCACGAGGCGGAGTTGACGGCCGATCCTGCGGAGGCGGTAGGCTATCAGTATCGCATCGCGGCCCTTTACGAGCAGCACCTGGAGGACGTGGAGCGGGCGGTCGATCTCTACCGGGAGATCCTCGGTATCCAGCCCGATCACGAGCCGACCTTGGCTGCGCTGGAGGGCGTCAAGGACGGGACGCGGGCGCCCTTGGCCGCTGCGGCGGTGCTCGAGCAGGTGTACGACGCGTCCGCGGACTGGGAGAGGTTGATCAGCGTCCTCGAGGTGCAGGCGCGCTTCTCCGACGATCAGTACGCGCAGGTCGATCTGCTGCATCGGATCGCTGGTCTCTACGAGGACAGCCTGAACGATCCGCAGCGGGCCTTCGACGTCTACGCGCGCTCCCTGAGCGCCGATAGCCAGAACGAAGACACCCTCGGCGCCCTCGAGCGGCTGGCCATGCTGACGGAGCGCTGGCCAGCGCTCGCAGCCCTGTACGATCAGGAGCTCGAGAAGATCGTCGACGAGCCGGAGCCGCTCGTCGAGCTGGGGCTGCGCGTGGCGCAGGTCTACGAGGTGCAGCTCGACGACGTCGAGGGGGCGGTCGCCCGCTATCGGCGCGTGCTGGAGGCGGACCCGGAGAGCGGTACGGCGCTCACCTCGCTGGATCGCCTGTTCTCGCAGGCGGGGCGCTGGACCGAGCTGGCTGAAATCCTGAACAAGGAAGCGGAGATCGGGGAGACCCCAGAGGACATCCTCGAGTTCAAGTTCCGCCTCGGGCAGCTGCAGGAGCGCGAGCTGAACGACGTCGATCGGGCGATCGAGGCCTACCGTGAGGTGATCTCTGCTGCGCCTGAGCACACGGCGACGGTCGAGGCTCTGGAGCACCTCTTCGAGCGCGGCGTGCGTCAGATCGAGATCGGAGAGCTGCTGGAGCCGCTGTACCAGGCGGCCGGCGAGTGGGAGCGGCTGCTCAGCGTACGGGAGGGGCAGCTGGCCCACCTCGAGTCCGTCGAGGAGCGCATCGCCCTTTACCATCGGATGGCCGAGGACGCGGAGGAGCGCCTGCTCGACGCGGATCGGGCGTTCGCGATCCAGGTGCGCGCCCTCGCCGAGGAGCCCCTCAACGAACAGACGACGGCGGAGCTCGAGCGGCTGGCGGCGTCCATCGACGAGGGCTGGGAGAAGCTGGCCAACGCCTACGCTGACGTGCTCGGCAGCGATGGACTGACGGCGGCCACGGCGGCGGCGGTGGGCAACGCCTTGGCCCGCGTCTTCGAGGAGGAGCTCGCCGATGTCGCAAAGGCGGAGGAGACGTATCGCTACGTCTTGACCGCGGTGCCGGCAGAGCCCGACGCGCTCGCCCATCTCGACCGCATCTACAGCGCGCTCGAGCAGTGGGCGGAGCTGGCGGGCATCCTGGAGCAGCGTGCGGTCGCGGCGCAGGACGAGTTCGAGAAGGTAGAGCTCTACCTGCGGCTGGGCTCCATCTACGAGGAGCGCCTGGGGAGCGGCGCCGAGGTCGAGGCCGCGGCGGACGCCGAGGTCTCGCTCGAGGCAGACGGGGTCTCGCTGGACGGGGTCTCGTTGGACGGGGTGGACGCCGAGGTCGGGGCGGACTCCGTCGACGCAGGCGAGCTGTTCACTGGCGAGTCGGAGCTGCCCGCGGACGCGGCGCTCGAGGACGACGAGGAGCTCACCAGGGTCGAAGCGGCTGAGTTCGAAGGCGTCTCGTTCGAGGAGCCGGAGGCGGCAGGCGAGTTGGAGCCTGTCGCGGCGGACGTCGTCGAAAGCTTGTTGTCGGTCTCCGCTTACTTGAAGGACGCCATCCGGGTCTACCGGGTGATCTTCGACGAGCTCCAGCCCGACAACCAGGACGCGATCGACGCGCTGGCGCGGATCTACGAGCGGACGGCGCAGTGGCAGGCCCTGAACGGCGTGTTCCAGAGGCAGCTCGACAACGCCCATGGCGACGCCGAGGAGTCTGAGATCCGCGCCAAGATGGCGCAGCTCGCCTCCGAGCGCCTGAACGACGTCGATGGCGCCATCGAAGGCTGGAAGCGCGTGCTCGACCTGCGCGGTGAGGATCCCGAGGCGCTGCGTGCCTTGGCTCATCTCTATGAGGCGCTGGGACGTTGGTCCGAGCTCACGGACGTGCTGGAGCGGCACTACGACATCGCCGACAGCGACGAGGATCGGGTGCACGTCCTGTCGACCCGGGCGCGGCTGTTCGACGAGCAGCTCAACCGGGACGACGAGGCGCTCGAGCAGTGGCAGCGGGTCCTCGACATCGAGTACTCGAACGTCGATGCGCTGCGAGCGATCGCCAAGATCTGGCGACGGCGAGGTGACTCGCAGGAGCTGGTGACCGCGCTGCACGCCCTGGTCGATCAGGCGACGGGACAGCTCGGCGCCGAGGAGCTCGTCGCCGCGTATCGAGAGCTGGGCAAGACCTACGGCACGGTGCTCGATCAGCCTTACGAGGCCTCCGACGCGTGGCGGCACCTGCTCGAGGTGGACGGCACGGACTTCGAGGCCCTCGACGAGCTCGAGAAGATCTACCGGGCGGAGGAGCGCTGGGAGGACATCGTCGGCGTCAAGATGCAGCGGGCTGCTGCGTTCTCGGATGCCGAGGAGAGGGTCCGCGAGCTGCTCGAGGTCACCGAGCTCTGGAGGAGCCCTCTGGAGGCCTACGACAACGCGACGGTCGCCTACGACCGCATCCTCGAGGTGGACTCGCTGCATGAGCGGGCCTTCAAGGAGCTCGAGCGCCTGCACATTCGGGCAGAACGTTGGGAGCCCCTGCTCGAGCTGTACCTGAACCGCCTCGAGTATCTCGAGGAGGTCCAGGTGCGTAACGAGCTGTTGCGCCGGATCGCGCGTGTGTTCGAGGAGCGCCTCGACGACGCGAACCAAGCCTTCGATGCCCTCGTGAACGCGTTCAGCGACGACTACGGCGACGATCAGACGTCGGCTTACCTCGAGCGCATGGCGCAGGTGACGGGGCGCTGGGGCGAGCTGATCAACAGCGCGAACGCGTGGCTCCAGGACGAGGAAGAGCCGCGCAAGCTCATCCAGCTCGGGCTGCGCCTCGGCAAGTGGTACGGCGAGGACCTCGGGCGTCCCGAGTACGCGATGCCGTACTACCAGAAGGTGCTCGAGATGGATCCGCAGAACACGCGGGTCATGCGTCAGATGGCGGCCATCGATCGCCTCGCCGGCAACTATCAGAAGGCCGGATCCATCCTCAATCGAGCCCTGGAGGTCGCTGTCGTCAACGAGGATCGGAAGGCGATCCTCGTGGATTTGGGTGACATCCTGTACCGCAACCTGGATCAGGTCGATCAGGCGGCGCCCTACTACAAGCGCGCGCTCGAGGTCGACCCGAACTACCTGCCGGCGCTCTCGGCGCTCGAGCGCATCTACGAGGACAAGGGGCAGACCCAAGAGCTCGTGGACGTGTTGACCCGCAAGGTGACGGGCATCGAGGACGCGGCTCAGGGGATCAAGGAGCGGCTGCGCCTCGCCGAGCTCCTCGAGAAGAACCTGCGCGACGCGCAGGGGGCCGCCGCCATCTATCGACAGGTGCTCGAGATCGACTCGGGCAACCTCCCAGGTCTCCGAGGCCTCGAGAGGGTCGACGAGATGCTGCAGGACTGGCCGGACCTGGTCGAGGTGCTGCAGCTCCAGCTCGAGGTCGTAGAGACGGAGCGGGAGCGCGTCGAGGTCCTGTTGAAGCTGGCGGCCCTCCAAGAGGAGCAGTTCCTCAAGGCGGACGTCGCGTCGCAGCACCTCGAGAAGGCCCTCGAGATCGCGCCGGCGGAGGAGCGGGCCTACGTGGCGCTGGAGCGGTGCTATCGCCGGCTCAAGCAGTGGCTCGATCTCATCAACACCTACGAGCGGCACATCCAGGAGACGGCCGAGCGTGAGACGAAGCTCGAGCTCTTCGGGCACATCGCCCAGGTGTACCGCGACGAGATCGGAGACTTCGATCGGGCCATCGACGCGCTGCAGAACGTGGTCGACGTCGACGACACCAACGTGGCGGCCCTCGACGCGCTCAGCAAGCTCTACGAGAAGCAGGGCGACGCAGCGCGCGCGATCGAAGCGATGACCCGTGTGGCCGAGCTCACCGCTGACGGTAAGCAGAAGGTCGATATGTACTACCGTATCGGCCGGGCCATGGAGGAGAAGCTCGGGGACCGCTTCGGTGGCCGCGAGAAGCTCGAGATGGCGCTCGATTTGGATCCGTCGCACCTGCCGACCTTGGCGGCGCTGCGGACCATCGCGGTCGATGAGTCCGACTGGGACGCGGCAGCGCGCTACCTGGAGCAGGAGCAGGCGCACTGTGAGACGCCGCGCCAGCGGGCCAGGCTCCTCGTCGAGCTCGGCAAGCTGCGCGACGATATGCTCGGCGAGCACGATCTGGCCATCGCAGCCTACGAGCAGGCGATTCAGCTCGACGAAGACTGCGAGGACGCTGCCTTGCCGCTCGTGCGCGAGTACGGGGATGCGGGGCGATGGGCGGACGCGGCGCCGCTGGCAGAGATGCTGGTGCGCAAGTCCAGGAACCGTGACCGCGGTGAGCAGCACTCGCTCAACAAGCTGCTCGGCAAGGTGTACGCGTCCCTGGGTGACCACGAGAAGGCCCTCAAGGCCTATCAGGCCGCCAACCAGCTGGATCTGACGGACCAGGAGAGCATCCGCGGCATCGCGGACGCGGCCTTCGGTCAGCAGGACTGGGCCACCGCTCTGACCAACTATCAGAAGGTGCTCACGTCGCTCGGTGACGAGGACGTCGACGAGCGGACGGACGTCTACTTCCGGTTGGGCGCCATCAAGCAAGGACAAGGACAGGATCGCCAAGCCATCAACAACTACGAGAAGGCGCTGGCGCTGAACGGCGAGCACCGTCCGACCCTGGACGCTCTCGTCGACATCTACGCGAAGGCGAACGACTGGAAGCAGGTCGCCGAGTACAAGCGGCAGATCCTCGACTCCGTGTTCGACGGTGAGGAGCGCTACGGGATCCTGCTCGAGATCGGCGACCTGTGGGCGGACCGTGAGAAGAGCGCCCACAAGGCGATCGAGGCGTACGAGGAGGCGCTCGAGCTCAAGCCGCAGGACCACGTGCTCCTGCACAAGATCCTCCAGGCCTACCAGGGCGCGGAGGAGTGGCAGAAGATGGTCGACACGCTCGACGCCATCAAGTCCCTCGAGGAGCGCCCAGAGCGGCAAGCGCGGTACCTGTTCACCCAGGCCCAGATCTACCGAGACAAGCTCGAGGATCTCGATCGAGCTGTCGAGCTCTTCAACGAGTCGCTCGACCTCAACCCCGACTTCCTTGAGGCGTTTGAGCGCATCAACAAGATCCTCACCGCCCAGAGGAACTGGAAGCAGCTGGAGCGCTCCTACCGCAAGATGCTCCACCGCATCGCGAACAAGGGGAAGAAGGAGCTCGAGCAGACCCTCTGGCAGCAGCTCGGCCTCATCTACCGAGATCGCACGGGGCAGACGACCGAGGCCATCGAGGCGTTCCGGATGGCGACCGCCGCCAACCCGGACGCCCAGCTGGAGCGGCAGATCCTGGCAGAGCTCTACGAGGCCACGGAGCAGTGGGACGAGGCCATCAAGGAGCAGCGTCGGCTACTGAACCTGGAGCCGCTCGCGATCGAGAACTACCAGGCGCTGTATCGCCTCTACCTGCACAAGCAGGCCTACGACGAAGCCTGGTGCTTGGCGGCCGCCATGGCGTTCATGCGCAAGACGGATGCAGAGACGGAGCGTTTCTACAACGATTTCAAGGCTCCGGGGATGCTCCAGGTCACTGGGCGGCTCGGCAACGAGCACTGGATGCGGGCGCTCGTTCACCCGAACGAGAACCTCTACGTCTCGAAGATCTTCGAGATGATCGCGGGGCCCGCCCTCCAGGCGAAGGTGGCGCAGCTCAAGACTCAAGGGAAGTTGCAGCTCCCAGATCCACGGTTCAAGCAGGATCCGGCGACCTCGACCGTCACCTTCGCAAAGACCTTCGGGTGGGCCGCGCAGGTGCTCGGCGTGGCAGCACCGGAGCTGTACGTTCGCAACGACGTAGCCGCGTACATCAGCCCGGTGGTGGCGGAGCGTCCAGCGATGATGGCGGGGCAGCTGGTGCTCAGCGGTTTCCAGCCCCAGGAGCTCACGTTCATCTGTGGCAAGCACCTCACGGCGTTCCGCCCGGAGCACTTCATTCGCACGCTGTTCCCGACCCAGGCCGAGCTGACCATCATGCTGTTCGCTGGCGTCATGCTCGCGGCACCGCAGCAGCCAATGCCGCCGGACATGGCGCCGCAGATCCGCGCCACGGCGCAGGAGCTCGCCCGGTACATGCAGCCGGTGCAGCTCGAGGGATTGCGACAGGTCGTGAAGAAGTGGATCGAAGCGGGCGCCAAGGCGAACATCAAGCGCTGGAACCAAGCGGTGGAGCTGACCGCCTGTCGGGCGGGGCTCGTGCTCTGCGCAGACTTGGAGATCGCCAAGAAGATCATCAGCCAGGAGCAGCAGCTCCCCGGTGATCTGCCGGTCGCCGACAAGCTCAAGGAGCTCCTGCTCTTCGCGGTGAGCGAGGAGTACTCGGCGATCCGTAAGGCGCTCGGCGTCGCGGTCCCCGTCTGAGTCGAGGACCAGGGATGAGCAGCGAGGCCGAGGGCGGAGAACCGCCCCCGGCCGCGCTCGTTCGTCGGAGTTCGGGGCTTCGCTCACGCGGCCAGGGCTTCAGTCGCGTGGGGGCTCATGGCGTCGTCGCGTGGTGCCGCGCTCGAGGCGGACGCTCGCTGGTGAGAGTACACGGGTGTGCTCGCGCGCGAGGCGTCGCGTGGGGGCAAGCCCGTGGCGTCGTCGTGCGAGGCCGCGATTGACGTGAAGGGACGCTCCTACGTCGCTGCGTGCTGTCGTGGTCGACGTGGAGGTCGTCGCGGCGTGGTCACGTGAGGTGGTGAGATGGCGCCACGGCCCCCGTCAGCGGCTGTGGCCGGGGAAATCGACGGCGATGCGAAGGCCGCTCATGAAGCGCCAGTGCACGCCGCCGTCACGTTCGCCGTCGGGGCGGGCGAAGAAGCTGCCGGCACCGAGCTCGACGAACGGGCCGAACCCGAGCTGGGGCAGCGCGTACCAGTCGCCACCGAACTGAATGCGCGCCCAATCCACGCCCCCGTAGCTGCGGTCGACGCCGTTCACATCGTGGCTTTGGCTTCGATAGCCGACGCCGAAGGAGAACCAAGGATCGAAGCGGAGGCCCTGCACCAGGTGGTAGCGAACGAAGGGGCCGCCAGCGAAGCCGAGGCCCGAGCAGTCGTCGCAGTCGCTGCCATCACGGAACGTGATCAGCTGGCCCCACAGGCCAACCACCACCGAGGAGCCGAGGCCGTAACCGAGGTCGACCTGGTACCCCGGTCCCGAACCGAAGCGCGCCTGCTGGCTCGCGTCGTCGCTGACCGTCCCGAAGGGCACGACCCAGGCGGCGGATCCCGACAGCATCACGTGGCCCGCGAGCCCGGCGGGTTGAGGGGGGGCCTTGCGGGCGTTCCAGCGCGTCGCCGAGTCTCGCGGGGGATCTTCGGCGCCCCCACCGCCAGGTTCCGCGGGCTGGGCCACGGCCGAAGACGCCAGGAGGGCGAGGCTCGAGACCGCGAGTGCCATGCTCAGGTGGCCGGGGGTGCGCATCGCGGCAACAGTTATCATCCCCGCGCGCCATTCCCAAACGGGAACGTGCGCCGATCTCTGCCCCCGCGGGTGACGATTTCACGCAACCCGCGTCTTCGTCGGCCGAGAACGGAGGCATGGACGGAAAAGGATCGGAGCACACGACCGTCGAGCTGGACCTGGCGCCCCGGAAAGGACCCTGGCGGGTTGAGGTCGGCAACGCCGTCAGCCATCGGGTGCTCACGCTGCGGGATGGTCAAGCGGTCGTGCTCGGGAGCGGTCGGGGCGCGGCGCTGCTGGTCGACGATCGGGCGGTGAGCGCGCGGCACTGCCGGTTGGTAGCGACCGCGCAGGGCCTCACCGTCGAGGATCTGCAGTCTCGCAACGGGCTCTTCGTGGGTGCGGCGCGGGTGGGCTCGGCCGTGGTCACGGGGAGCATGGGGAGCTTCGTCGTCGGCTGCACGACTGTGACGGTGCGTCGGGGAGAGGAGGAGCGCAGGGAGGTGGTGGACGTTCCTGAGCTGGTCGGGCGCTCCGAAGGGCTGCAGGAGGTCAAGCGGCTCATCCACCGTTACGCGCGGCTCCGGGCCCCGGTGTTGATCCTCGGGGAGTCGGGCACGGGCAAGGACGTGGTCGCCCAGGCGCTGCACCGCCTGGGGCGGCGGGCGGGGTCCTATGTCCCGTTGAACGTGGCGGCGCTGCCGGACTCTCTCCTCGACGGCGAGCTGTTCGGCCACCGACGGGGCGCGTTCACAGGCGCGATCACGCATCGGGCGGGGGCCTTCGAGCAGGCACATCAGGGGACGCTCTTCCTGGACGAGGTCGCGGAGATGTCCCCCGCAGCGCAAGCGAAGTTGCTCCGCGTCGTCGAGGACGGGCAGCTGCGGCCGGTGGGGTCGGAGCGCAGCGTGGCGGTCGACGTGCGCATCCTCTCGGCGACGCTCGAGGACCTCCGGCTGCGTGTCCAGGAGGAGCGCTTCCGTGAGGATCTCTACCATCGCCTCACGACCTTGGTGCTGCGGCTGCCACCCCTTCGACAGCGCCGCACGGACATTCCCGTGCTCGCTCAGCGCCTGCTGGAGCGGATCGAGGCGGACGTCGGTCCCAAGCACCTGTCTCCCGCGGCCCTGGGGCACCTGGTCGCGTTCTCGTGGCCCGGCAACGTGCGCCAGCTGGCGGGCGTCCTGTATCGCGCCGCCGCGGTCTGCGGGGGAGACGTCATCGAGCCGCGCCACCTGGATCTGCCTCTCGAAGTACAGCGGAGGACGAGCGTCCGCCCCGACGCGGAGCAGGCGCGGGAGCTGCTGCAACAGCACGGAACGATCAGCGCGGCGGCTCGCGCAGCGCGCATCCCGAGGACGACGTTCCGCGCGTTGCTCAGACGGGCGCCGTCGGAGCCGGGACAGCAGAACCGAGAGGGGCGCTCCGGCGCGAGCAGGTGAACGCGCCTGGAAACGTCGGTGAATCACATAGGGGGCCGGGATCCTCAGAACGTGCCGATGATGGACAGCCCCTGGACGTGGGGAGTCGCGATGGGAACGACGCGGGTGCGCGCGGAACGACTTGCCGTCTCCCGCGGCTCGCTCGAGGGCGATGCCAGAAAGTAGTACCCCACTGTCCCCGCGGCGACGACCGCGGCCCCAACGTACCCGCCGATGGCGAGGGCACGCCAGGTGTCTCCCTGATCGAGGCGTCGTTGGCGTTCACCGCAAGCGTTCTGGAATTGCGCCAACGAGGACGTGCCGCCAGCGCAGATCGTGCCCCCTCGACCTTGGGTGGCCGCCGCGTCCTCGATGGTGCGAGTCGCGTCCCGTGCGGAGTCGTAGCGCTCGGAGGCAACGATGGTCCCGGCGATGCCGAGAGCCAGCCCTGTTCCCGTGAGCACGAGGCCCGTGGTACCCGCGGGCGAGGAGAGCAGCCAGCTACCGAACGAGGGATAGGCCGCGGGGGCGTCCGAGGGACCCGCCGGTGGCGCAGACTCTGTAGGTATTGGCTCCAGCTGCGCCGTGTGGGACGTGAGCGACAGGCGCGCCTCGTCGTCGGTGGGCAACGACAGCGCGAGGCCGTGGACCGCGCCAGCTACCGCGTGGACCTCCTCGACCACGGAGTCGCTGCCCCTGCGGAGGCGCACTCGATGGAGCCCGGGGGTGAGGAACAACGGCTGCAGCAGGGGCAGGTGCCCGACGCTCGCGCCGTCGACGTAGAGCTCGCCCTCCTCGCTCGGCGTCGTGAGGCGGAGCTCGCCGAGCTGCGCTCGGGCCTCCGTGAGTGCACGCTCCGCGCTCACGCGCTCGAAGGCGTCCTGGGGCGCGGCGCGGAGGTAATCGGTGAGGTGGCTCGCGGCGTCCAGGTAGTGCCCGCCGCGGAGCTCGCTCAGGCCGAGGTTCAGCAGGATCGCGGGGTGCGGCTTTAAGGCATAGGCTTGCAAGAACGCCGCGCGAGCCTCCTCGTAGCGCTCGGCGTCGAAGTAGGTGACCCCCTCTTCGAAGCGGTCGCGCGCCATCTCGACGGCAGCGAGCTCCTCGGCTCGCGCGCTCCCGGACCAGCCGTGGCAGCAGAGCACGAGCGGTGCCATCGCGGACCAGCGGCGCCACGCCGAGGAGGCGGCTCGGAAAGCACGCCGCGGCGCGAGGCGGTGCGCCGTGATGCGGCGCGGCCGCGTGCTAACCGGTTCCTCCCAGGGCGTGTGCTGATGGGGCCGAGACGGCGCGTCGTCGTGGTTGCGCATGGTCATCAGAAAGGTGCTTCACGCACGATGTCAGAGGTCGGCGCCGTCCGGGGTGGCGCCGTCCGTGGTGG
>JAEWOQ010000528.1 GCA_023460875.1 Pseudomonadota bacterium | reverse complement strand
GGAGCGGAGCGGGAGTGCACGAAGTCCAGCACGCTGGACGAAGTGCACGGAGGCCTACGGCCCTCGCCTCTGGCGAGGGAGCGCCGCAGGCGCAGTGAACGTACGTGGGTACTTGAGCACCGGAGCGCAGCGCCCCTTCCCCGAGGATGGGCGAAGCCAAAACCCGAGATCGGCGGGCGTCCTGGTCCGTTAAGATACCGGCGATGGATGCTCTCGAGCTTGGCGGCGGGCTGGACCGTGCGTGGGGCCCTGCGGGTGGGGATCGCGCTCTCTGGGGTGCTCGGGAGCCTCGGCTGCGGGGACGAGGGCCTGCTGCCGACGACGGTGGATCCGGGCGCGAACTTCGCCGTCGCCGACGTGCTCTTCGACGAGGCCTATTTCTATTGTGAGGTCGAGCCCGTGCTCTTCGCTCAGTCTTGCGGTGCCGGGGATCCGGCCCGTGGGGATGCGGCGGGCGGCTGTCACAGCCAGGTGACGAGCTACCGGCTGACGGACTACGCACCCCTGGTGGCGGAGGGCTGCAACGGCGTCGTGCCCGCTCCAGGGAGCATCACGGAGCCCGCCCGCCAAAATTACCGGACGAGCCAGGCGCGCATGAAGCTCGACACGACCGTCGCACCGCTGCTCACGCGGCCGACGGGTCGAGCGGCACACCCGCGGATCATCTTCGAGGAGGACAGCGAGGCCGCGGCGGTGATCCGCCAGTGGGCTTCGCAGGTCGCGGACCGATGACGCCCGGACGAACGCCAGCGTTGAGATTTCTCCTGCGTCGCTCGTGGTGGGGGGGGCTGGTCGTGGTTTTGTGCGCGACCTCCTGGAGCGAGACAGCGCGGTCGCAGGAGGCGTCCGCGGCCAGCTCGGCGGAGACCTACGCGCGGGTGATCGGGGACGAGGTCGAGCTCCGCTCGGGCCCTGGGCTCGCCCACCGCCTCGTGGCGCGGGCCGCGCGCGGGGACACCTTCCTCGTCATCGGTCGCGAGACGAGCGGCTACTGGCTCGAGGTGGCGCTTCCGGACGGGCGCCACGCGTTCGTGCTGGGGGAGGCCGTGGAGCGCATCGCCCTCGAGCGAGACGCGCCTGAGGCGGCAGGGAGACCAGGGGTCTTCGCGCCGCCCGCCCTCGAGGGCTCCTGGGGAGGCTTCACCCTTCAGGGGGGGATCTTGGGCGGGGATGCCCTCGCCGAGGTGCGCCCCGCATGGTTCCTTGCGCCGGAGATCGCCCTCGAGCCGTACATCGGCGTCGCACTGCAGCGGGACGGTCGTCGGGTGATCTACGGTGGGGCGCTGGCCGTAAACCTCGCGCCGGACTGGTCCGTGGCGCCCTATTTCTCGTTGGGGGCTGGGGGCATCCTGGAGCAACCCAGGGACGACGTCGTACGCGATCAGCTGAAGGCGTTCCACGTGCGCGCGGGGGGTGGTCTGCTGGTCTCCCTGCGCTGGCGCATGCTGGTGCGCCTGGAGGTCACGAACCTGGTCCGTTTCTCCGAGGACACCTACGACAACGAGCAGAGCTACACGGCGGGGCTCGGCACGTACTTTTGACGGCCATGACGAAGCACTCGGGAACACTCATCTACAGGACGCGCGAGCACGACGCCCGTCTCTCCGGGCGTTGTGCTTTGGGGATGCTCCTGCTCGCGATGTTGTCCGGGGCTTGTGCGAGCGTGCGCCCTGAACAGCGGGCGATCCTGGCGGATCCGACGATGCAGCACGACGACGAGGGCCTCGACGCGGAGGCGCGCCAGCACGTCCTGGAGAATCGTGAGGGGGCCTTCGGCGGTGGCTCCGTGCGCGGAGGCGGGTGCGGGTGCAATTGAGGCGTGCCGTCGCGGGGCTCGTCGTCGCCTGCGCGTGGGCGCTCAGCGGCGCGGCGTCGGCGCAGGTGGTGGACTCCGAGGCGAGGATGACGGTGTTCGTGGAGCCGTCGAGCTCGAGCCAGCTGTTCGTGCTGCACCCAGGCATGCGCACGTCGGCGCGGACGGGCGACAGCGTGACCATCTCCGCCGGTTACGACGCCGACATCGTGACGGGGGCGACCGAGGCCATCAAGGGCGGGCCGCTCGGAGGCGTCGACGTGGTGTCGTCCGCCACGTCCTTCGACGACGTCCGGCACGTCGCGCAGGGGGGCTTCGCCATCGAGCGCCGGCGCACGCGGCTCAGCGGCGGCTACCAGTTCGGCACCGAGAGCGACTACCGCTCGCACTCGTTCAGCGTGGCCACGGGCGCGGACTTCAACCAGAAGAACACTAGCCTCGATCTCGCGTATCTCCGCAGCTTCGACGGCGTCTGCACGAGCGTCTTCTCCGACACGCTGCCGACGAGCTCGCGGCAGCCACTCGACTCGTCCAGCGGCTGCTTCACCGCCGCGGCCCGAGAGGACGGGCGGCGCGCGTCTCGGGACATCGCCATGGACAACCTGCAGCTGGCGTGGACGCAGAGCTGGACCCCCGTGCTGTCCACCCAGCTGGTGCTCACCGGACAGCTTCAGAACGGCTTCTTGGAGAACCCTTATCGGGCGGTGGTGATCGCGCCATCGGGCTCCTCCGCCCTCGAGAACCATCCGGAGAATCGGGCTCGCGTCGCGTTGGCCCTGCGCACGAAGTATTTCGTGCGCTCGTGGCAGGCGGCGTGGGGCGTCAACGCGCGCCTCTACCGTGACACCTGGGACATGTGGGCGGGCAGCTACGAGCTGTCCTTGGAGAAGCACTGGACCCCCTGGTTCCGTCTGCTGGGGCGCGCTCGAATGCACCAACAGACGGGGGTGCTCTTCTGGAGCGACGACTACACGGGGGGCGAGCCGCTCATGGGCCCACGGGGGCAGTACTGGACGGGGGATCGGGAGCTGAGCCCGCTGCGCAGCTACTCTTTGGGCGCGCGGGCGCTGCTGACGACCCAGCGGCGCACCGGTGATCGCCTGCTGGGGATCTTCCTGCAGGGGACGGCGGGGGCCTCCCTCGATTTAATCAAGACGGACCTGCGTGAGTTCACCTGGGCGGGGAGGAGCCCGGACGATACCCTCGCGGGGGTGATGTCCCTGACCCTCTCGGGGAGCCTGTGAGTCCGACCGGCGCGCGCCAGATCCGCCCCGCGACCCCCGACGACGCCGAGGTCGTCTTCGGGTTCATTCGGGCGCTCGCCGAGTACGAGCGGGAGGCGGAGGCGGTGGTCACCCGGCCCCAGGTGCTTCGCGAGCAGCTGCGCCAGGCCCCGCCGCCCTTCGAGTGTCTGCTCTGTGAGGTCGAGGCGCGCCCGGTGGGCTTCGCGCTCTTCTTCCCGACCTACTCGACCTGGCTCGGCAAGCCAGGCATCCACCTGGAGGATCTGTTCGTGCTCCCCGGAGACCGCGGGCAGGGCCACGGCAAAGCCCTCTTGCAGGCGGTGGCGCGGCTCGCGCTCCAGCGGGGCTGCGGCCGGCTCGAGTGGGCGGTGCTCGACTGGAACGCGCCGGCGATCCGCTTCTACGAGGCGCTCGGAGCCGGCGCTTTGGGGGAGTGGACCACCTTTCGTGTGGCGGGACCCGCCCTCGAGGCGCTCGGCGAGGGGACGCCGCTCCTCGCTGACCCGTCGAGGTGAGCGTCACCGCGCGAGGTCTGCTGTCGTCCCTCCCTGGCTCACCGGGGGGCGCGCCGCACGGCTCAAGACAGGGCGATCCCCAGCTGCTTGCGGAGGCGCAGGAAGCGGGCGCTGGTCGAGTAGGCGATCAGATCCTGGACCAGGGGTCCGAGGGGTCCTTCCTCGGCTTCGAGCACGGCGCAGGCCGCCGGCAAATCTTGGCTCAGGGCGAGCCCGACGCGACACTGGGATTTCTCCACGGCCGCCGACCAACGCTGGAGGTTCGTCCGCCCACCCTCGTCGACGAAGCGCAGGAAGTGCCCCCGCAGCGCGTCGAGGTGGAGTGGCTCGAGCAGCGGCGAGATGGCGCGCGCGATGGGCTCCACGCGCTGGCGCACACCCCCCGAGATCGGCAGGGTGGGTTGGCCGATCACCAGCGCGGACAGGAACAGATCTTCGAGATCGGGCACCGAGGAGAAGAGGGTCTTGACGAAGTGCTCGCCCCGATAGCCACAGAGATGCCGCCCCACCAGGAAGGCGAGCTCCGCTTCGGTCCTGCCGCGGAGGGCGTCGCCACCCACGACGGTCACCGGGGGGACCGCCGGAATGTGTTGGTAGGCGGCCGCTCGATCTTTCTCCACGTAGACGGGGGGGAGGGGCAGGCCGAGCATCGCCGCGCCCCACGCCATCGCCCGTACGGCCATGACGGTGCTGGTCGCGGGGACCTGCTGACTCGCTGGGTCGACTTGATGGAGCGATCCTTCTCGACGCAGGGTCGTGACGCGGCCGATCAGCACGGCTGGAGCGATGATCGAGAAAATCTGGCCGGTCAGGGCCTCTTCTTCTGGGTGGAACAGGCAGTCGTGCCATGCGCTCGCCGCGATGCCAGCCTTCGGCGCGATGAGCCCGCGAGTGCGGTGCTCGTCGAACAAGGTCTTCTCCTCGGCGTTGGCGCGGCCGAGCAGGGTGAGCGCCTGGGCGGCGCACCAGCGGCCGTCCAGGTTCCCGCGCGCGGTGTAGATACGGTAGAGCTGGCGCAGCGCCTCTCCGTCCGTCGGATCGCGCCGCACGCGCCGCCACTGCTCGTCCGGCTCCTCAGCGATCGCTTCTGCCTCCGCCTCGAGGCCGCTCAGATCGACCTCGACGTTGATGGCGGCGCGGGCTCGGCGCAGCTCTTCCTCGAGCTCGGCGACGCGAGCCCGCAGGCGCTCGACCTCTGCCGCGAGATCCGCTGGTTGAGCGGGCGAGTCGGGGGTGAGGGTCCAGGGGATCAGGCTGTCTCGGTGCTCTTCGAAGCGCTCCACGACGCGCACGCGGTGCCGCGCCTGATAGGCGGCGAAGAGGGCCTCTTCGAGGCGGCGCAGACGGCTCCCGTCCAGGCCTAGCTCTTCGGCGGCGCGGTCGAGGCGTTCCCGCTCGTCCGCGTCGATGACGCCGTCGGCGAGCGCCTCGGTGAAGAGCCTCTCGTACTCGCTCTCGAGCGGGCCGAGGCCGATCGCCCCGCCAGCGTCGCTGGGGATGAAGTCGCGAGCGTGTCGAAAGGCGATCGGAGCGTCGCCGCTGCTGGTTCGGAGCGAGTCGTTCATGAGGCGGTCCTGGCTCGGAGCCCGTGCTTCTTGACGAGATCCGAGAGGTATTTGCGGTCCATGCGCGCCTGCCGCGCGGCGGCGCTGATGTTGCCCTCGTGTCTCCCCAAGAGCCAACGGACGTAGCGGAGCTCGAACTCGGCCTCGAACGCGGAGCGCGCCTCGCGATAACTCAGGCTCGGATCGAACTCCACGGGGAGGCGCCCCTCGGCGACGGGAGAGACGGGCAGATCCACGAGCCGCAGGTCCGTGTCGCCGGTCGCCGTCGCCAAGTAAACTGCCCTGTCGAGCACGTTCCGGAGCTCACGCACGTTGCCTGGCCAGTCGTGGGCGCTGAGGGCAGCGAGGGTCTCCCGGGACACGGCGCGGCCGCCGTTGCCCTTCTGGCGCGCGACCTCGAGGAAGTGTTCGACCAGCGCCGGGATGTCCTCGCGGCGTTGACGGAGCGGCGGCACGGTGATCGGCACGACGGAGAGCCGGAAGTACAGGTCTTCGCGGAACTTGCCCCGCGCTACCTCCTCCCGGAGGTTTCGCTTGGTGGCGGCGATGATGCGCGCCGCGTTCTGTTGAGGTCGGTTGCTGCCGACCCGCCGGTAGTCACCGGACTCGAGCACGCGCAGCAGCTTGGGCTGTACGTCGAGGGGAAGCTCGCCGATCTCGTCGAGGAACAGGGTGCCTCGCCCCGCGAGCTCGAAGGCCCCTTGGCGAGCCGCGAAGGCCCCTGTGAAGGCGCCGCGCTCGTGACCGAACAGCTCGCTCTCGATCAAGTTGTAGCTGACGGCCCCGCAATCCACGACGACGAACGGCTCGTCGCGCCGTGAGCTCCCGTCGTGCACCGAGCGGGCCAGCACGTCCTTGCCCGTGCCGGTCTCGCCCTCGAGGAGCACGCTCGCGTCGGTCGGCGCGATCCGCTCGAGCACCCCGAAGATGGTGCGCATCGCCAAGCTGGGCCCGAGCGCGTGGCCGAAGCGCGTCGAGCTGCTGGGAGGCACGGCGACGCCGTTCGGCTCAGCGCGCAGCACGACGTCGACCCCGCCGATGCTCAAGGTGGTCCCCACCTCCACGAGCACCTCGCGCACCACGGCTTGACCGATGCGCGTGTGGTTCGTGGAGCCGAGATCCCGCACCAACACCCCGTCCGTCTGTCGCACGAGCTCACAGTGGTGGCGGCTCACGGTGTCGTCGGGGAGGACGAGATCGTTGTCGGGGGCGGTGCCGATGCGCAGCCCGACGCCGAGCCTCTTGCGGGTGCCGCGCGCCTGTCCCGTGAGCACCGCCAGCACGAGGTCCTCGGCCATCGTTCCTTCCTGGTGCAAGGCGCGCGTCTCATCCAGGGCTGGAAGACTCATCCTGGCAACTCGACACCGAGACGCCGAGGCCGTCAAGGTGCGAACGACCCGTTCCCGCCGGCGCAAGCGGGGTGTGCGAGGGCGGGGGTGTGCGAGTGCGAGGGCGGGCGTGTGACGGCAGGGCGCACGGCGTCCACATCGGCGAGCTCCTCGTCGCCGATGTGTGTGTGGAGAGTCAGCGGTCGGTGAGTGTGAGTCGTGTGGTGTCACCCTCGAGGGAGACCGTGCGCTCGAGCACGAGGAGATCGGGAGGGTCTCTGTCTTCGTCTCTGTCTTCGTCTCTGGGGGTGGGCGCTGCAGAGGGTGGCCGCGCAGCGCTGTGTGCGATGGCGGGGCGAGCTACGCGGGCGCTGACAGCGAGCGTGTAGTCGCCGTTCGGGACCTTGATGAGGTGGGAGAGCCGGTGCGTCTCGCCATGAGGCCGGAGCTCGACCCCACCGACCACGCGCTCGTCATCTTGGCTCCGCCAGCTCAAGTTCAGCGCGGTGATGTTCGCTCCTGGGGGAGCCTCGATGATCACGTGCTGCTCTCGTGGGACCTCCGGCGCGAGGCGCAGCACGGCCAGAGCGAGCCCTCCGACGATGAGGCCGCGCGCCAAGCGCCGACGCCAGAAGGCCCAGGTGTTCGGCTGGGGCGGGGAGGATTCCGCCACTCCCGGCTGGTCCGCTTCGGGCTGGTCCGCTTCGGGCTGGT
>JAEWOQ010000527.1 GCA_023460875.1 Pseudomonadota bacterium | reverse complement strand
GTGGTGGGGGGGCGGTGAAGGAACGCGTCGGTTTGGGTGATGGCCACGACGAGCTCCTGGAGATCGCCGCCAGACGCCTCGAAGGCCTGCCGAAGAGAGCCGAGAGAGCACGCGTCCTCCTGCTCGGCCTCCAAGCGCCCCGACGCGAATCGGAACCACTGCGTGGCCACGCAGTCGCGCACCGTCGAGCTCTGCGCCAGCTTCTCCGCCAGCTCCCGCACGCCGTAGAACTCCCCGGCGAGCCCCTCGTCCGTCGCGCCGACGATCTCCCCTTGGACGTCGATCGACTGGGAGGCCTCCGTCAGGCGATGGCGACCGATGGCGTCGAAGGACTCGAAGGCGAGCCCGATGGGATCCATCAGCTGGTGGCAGGTGTAACAGCCCCCGCCCGCCTCGAGGTGGGTCGCCGCGCGGTCCCGGGCGGTGAGGCCGGCCCCGACGTCGGGCGGCGAGATGTCCGCGTCCGGGGGCGGCGGAGGCGGCGGTTGGCAGAGCAACATGCTGCGCACGAACTTCCCGCGCAGCACCGGCGACGTCTGATCCGGGTGCCCCTGCACCGACAAGAACCCCGCCTGGGTCAGCAAGCCCGCGCGTCCTTGCTCGGGGGGCAGGTCGACCCGCTGCAGTCCACCGCTCCCCCCAGGTGGCACGGTGACGCCGTAGATCCGCGCGAGGGGCTCGTTCACGAACCCGATGGGCGCGGTGAGCAAGCTCGCCAAGCTGTGATCGCCCTCCCACATCACGTGATCCACGAAGGCAGACAGCTCTGCGGCCATGGCCGCCCGCGCCTCGGTGGTGAACTCCGGGAAGTGCGCGGCGTCCTTGGTGGTGATGTCCAAGCGCCGCGCGCCCGTCCACTGGCTCACGAAGTTGGAGACCGCCGCCCGCGCCTTCGGAGACGCCAACATCTGCCGGGCCCGCGCGGCGATCTGCGCCTTGCTGCCGAGCTCGCCCCGCTCGGCGGCGTCCAAGAGCTCGTCGTCGGGACCCGACGCCCAGATCAGGTAGGAGAGGCGCGTGGCGATCTCGAGCTGGCTCAGGGGGACGAGCGCCCCACCGTGCGCCGCAGCGCCGCCCTCTGGGCTGGTCGTCTCGAGCCGATAGAGGAAGCTCGGCGACTGCAGCGCTGCGCGGATCATCACCTCGACGCCCTCCCGGTGGCTGCCCCCCGTGCGCCCCGCGGCATAGGCCGTCATCAACAGCTCCTCGTCGCCTTCGCTGACGGGTCGACGAAACGCGCGCCGACCGAAGCTCCGCGCGAACTCCCGGGCGCACGCCTCCTCGCTGGTGCTGGCCGGATCGCAACCGGTGAGCGCCGGGAGATCCGCCACGGCGGCCGCGGCGAGCTTCTCCGACACGAGCACGTACTTTTCCGCGTGCAGGGACGACACCGTGAGCACCGACGCGTTGTTGTCGAAGCTGTTGGTGACCTCGTCGGCGGGGAGCTCCGAGGCCCCGCTCACATCCACCTGGAGGAGGTCTCGCACGGTGTTCGCGTACTCGAAGCGCGTGAGCCGTCGCAGAGGGGTCCGAGGCACCTGCCCCGTCGGGCACGAGTCCACGCCCGCGGCGCCGCTCTCCGTCTCGTTTTCGCCGTCCGGCGCGCCCTCGACGGCGGAGCACGCGACGCCGACCATCAGCCCGAGCGCCGATCCACACCACAAAATTCGCCGCATGCCAGGGAGCTCCATCTTCCGAGCCTCTCTTCCGACCCGTCCGACCGAGCCAAACCGTGAGCCAAGCCCGAGCTCGAATCCCCGACCTCGACCCGCGCTAGCTGGTTCACCGCGCTCCCCAATCAGTCCAAATTTCTCCCCCACGCGATCATTCTGCGCTGCTCATCCCTCTCACAAAGCTGCCTCACCCACGCTCATCTCTCACAAAGCTGCCTCCCCCACGCTCATCCCTCACAAAGCTGCCTCTCCCCCACGTCCAGCCTCACCAACTGCGGAGACTCCCCGCGCAGCAACTCCCCTCACGGAGTCTTCCGCCGCAGGTATTTTCTCTCGACCCTGCGCCCTCTCTCAGGCCGCTCCCGCGGGCCAGCACCGAGCGGCTCAACACCGAGCGGGCCAGCACCGAGCGGCTCACGCCGCCAAGTCGCTACCGCACTTCCAACAAGCTTCGAAGTTGCCCGGGTTGGTGTCACCGCACTGGGGGCACACCACATCCGGCAACTCCGGCGCGCTCAAGGCGGCCTCCATCTCGCGGATGCAGAGCTCCGCGGCGGTGACGTCCCGCTCCTCGAGCACACACACCGTGGGCCGGATCGACAACGGGAGCACCCCGAGCGCCCCCTGCAAGAAGGCGTTCTTCACCGCGCTCGGGATTCCCCGGTCCTGAAGGCGCTGCAACAGCAGCTCCGCCTCAATCAAATCTCGAGCTTGGTAGACGGGGAACACCCTTCCAGGATAGCACGCCCGCGGGCCGTCTCCGCGCGTTCGCTCGCCTCCCCGAAGCCGCGCGGGCGCTAACCCCCCAGGTGCAACCCGATGAAGGGCCCGACGAAGAACTCGGGGCCATCGAACAGGGCCACGTCCGTCAGAGCTCCTGCCAGCGCGGCCGCCTCTTGCCCCACCGAGCTCAAGTCGGGGCTGACCGTGACGCGGTCGACGAGCTCCACCCAGCCCATGAGCCCCAAGGTGAAGGAGCCCGCCACCGCTCCTACGTCGGCGCGGACGAGCGGCGCCGCGTAGCGGAGCGCGTCCCCATCGATGCTGCTCACGTTCGTGTACACGTGCCGGAGCATGAGGCCCCCGCCCGCCCCCGCGCTGAAGCGCACGGCCTTGGGCTTCGTCTTGAAGCGCAGCCCGCCCCCGAGCCCCACCCCGAGTCGACCGATGTGCATTCGGGAGGCGTACTCCGGGAGGGGCACCGGCAGCTCGCCCGTCACATCCGCCTCGGTCCAGTCCCCCGCGCCCAGCGCAAAGAGGTCGAAGCCCAGCACCCCCCCGCGCACCTCCAACCGCACGTCCACGGTGAACCCCAGGGGACGGCTCGCCGAGCACCCGGGCTGCCAGTCATACTCGGCGGTCGAGAGCTCCGGGCAGCTGGTAGCCCACTCGTGGTTGGGGGCCACACCGAACGCAGGCCCCGCCGTGAGCGCCAGCGAGATCCCCGACGTCTCCTTGGGGGTCGGGTAGCCTCCGACAGAACCGCTCCCCCTCGACGAGCTGGAGTACGGAGACGCGGCGGCCACCTGTGGCAACAAGAGCATCGATGCCCCGAAGGCGAGAATGCAGCGAAGCACGATGGGGGAGTATCACGCGAAGGGCCAGCCTCGGTCAAACGGGTCAACGGAGAGGCCCGTCTTCGGTCGTCTCGCGTCCGACCGCCGAGGGAACCAAACGGCCGCGACGTTGTCGGTGAGGATATGCACGTCCGCGCCCGGGAGCTGCGCTCCCTGGGAGGACACCCGTCTACCCCCCAGCGCCGTCGCGCTCCGGCGCGCGGCTCGCTCGAGCTGCGCCGATCGGGCGCGTCACGAGGAAGCCATGATCCACACCACGACCTCATCGAACAGGGACGTCGCCACTCCGAGCGCCGCCCCCCCTGCCGTCCCCGATCCTTCGCGCTTCTCTGCTCCGGTCTCCTACGCCCTCGTGCCCTCCGGGCCGAAGGTGCCCGCCGCCGAGGTGGAGCTGCCCCACGTGGACGCCATCGAGGTGATGGTGCTCTGGGGCACCAACGTGCTCCACGTCGCGCACCGGGCGCTCGCGCAGGGCTTCTTCCTAGGAGACGACAGAGCGGGCGACAGAGCGAAAGCGGAGCCCTGCGACTTCGTGCTCCCTCCGGGCGCGCTCGGCTTCCGTCGGTTACCTCTCGCGTTGGGCGTCGCAGCGAACGGCCAAGACCACCTGGGAGCACCTGCGCTGCTGGTCGTCCCGCCGGGAGCGACGGGCTCTCTCGAGCGCCCCGACGCGTCGCCCGTCGACCTCGCGACGGCGCGGCTCGAAGGGCGGCCCTCCGACCTCTACGACGGATGCGTCGAGCTCCCGCTGCCCGCTGGCGCGCGGGCGTTGGTGGAGCTCGGCGGTCTCCTGTTCCAGGTCGCCACCGTCAAGGCCGGCAGACCCACCAAGAAGGGGATCGGCGCGGCCTTCGACCTCGACCTCGCCGCGTACTTCGGCCTCTCCCTGCTCTCCGTCGGCGGGTTGGTCGGCGCGCTGGCTTACTTCGCACCGCCTCTGACCCTCGACGACGATCAAGGCATCTCCAAAGAGCGCCTCTTGCTCCTGCAGCAGTATCTCAGCGCCTCCGCAGAGCGACAGCAGGCGGAGCGCCCCCGCGAGGTCGCCGCGGTCGAGAAGGCCTCTCCCGAGGGCGGCACCGGCACACAGGCAGCGGGCGAGTCCGGCGCGTTGGGAAAGACCAGCGCTCCCGCCGCCGACCGCAGCTACGCGGTGAAGGGCCCGGAGACGAACACGGATCTGCAGCTCGCCCGCGCCGCCGCACGCGAAGAGGCACGAAGCTTCGGCCTGATCGGCCTGCTCCAGGCCAGCGCCGGCGACCCCAACGCACCCACGGCGCCCTGGGGCGGAGACGCGGCCTGGGGCAACGCCGCCCTCAGCGCCCAAGGCAACATGTGGGGAGACGACATCGGTGATGCGTCGGGGAGCGGTGGGCTCGGTCTCACGGGCGGCGGCGAAGGCGGCGGCGGACGAGGCGCAGGGATCGGCCTCGGTGACATCGGCACCCTGGGGCACGGCCGCGGGTTGGAGCCCGGCCAAGGTTTCGGTCCCGGGGGTTTCGGAGAGAGCCTGGGCCGATCCCGGGCCGGCACCCACGTGGCCCAGGCTCCGCGCATCCGGACCAGCATCACCATCGTGAGTGGCCGCTTACCGCCCGAGGTGATCCAGCGCGTGGTGCGCCAAAACTTCGGCCGCTTCCGGATGTGTTACGAGCAGGGACTCACCCGCAACCCGAACCTCGAGGGCCGTGTCGCCGCGCGCTTCGTGATCGGCAGGGACGGCGCCGTCTCGAACGTGAGCGACGGGGGCTCCGATCTCGCCGACACCGCCGTCACCAGCTGCGTGCTCTCGGCCTTCTACGGCGTGAGCTTTCCTCCGCCTGAGGGCGGCGTCGTCACCGTCACCTATCCTCTCCTGTTCACGCCCGGCTGAGGCTCGCGGCCCCCCCGATGTCCCGACGGACCAGGGCCACCCGCCGATCTCGGGTGGCCCCCCCGGGGGGTCGAAGACCTGGGGCCCGTGGCTCCCTCAGGCGATCCCCGTGAGCCCCCCCGAGCTCAGCTCACGGTTGCCGACGCCCGCGACATCGAGGCCCATCAGCCGCGCCACGCTGACGAGCAGTCGCGCGTGCTGCTGTCCATCGTACTGCAGGTAGCGTCCGGTCGTGAGCCCGCCGCTGGCCCCGCCAGCCAGCACGAAGGGCACCCGCGTCATGCGGTGGGCCGTCGTGCCGAGCTCGCGACCCCAGACGACGAGGGTGTTGTCGAGGAGCGTGCCCTCTCCTTCATCGACGGAGTCGAGCTTCTCCAACAAATACAGCACCTGCTCGGCGTACCAGGCGTCGATCTCTTGCAGCTCGCGGCGTCGGTCCTGCCCGTCGTGGGACATGTTGTGGTGGTCGCTGCTGTGGCCGAGCCAAGTGTGCAGCACGTGGCTGAAGGCGTAGCTGAGCTGCAAGCTGATCACGCGCGTCACGTCGCAGGACAACGCCGCCACGGCGATGTCCATCATGTGTCGGATCTCCGCCGGGAAGTCGCCGCCGCGCCCGCTCGTCGCTCCCGGTCCCTCCGAGATGGTGCAGTTGGCGTCTGGTGAGAGGGGCGGGCGGCCTCCGAGCCTGCGCTCCAAGTCGAGGAGCCCTTCCAAGTGCGCGTCGAGCTTGTAGCCGTCCTCCTTGCCGATGCGGCGCCGCAGACGTGTCAGATCGTCCTTCAGCAGATCGACGATGGCCTGCTGCTCGAGCTGCTCACGCTGCCGCGCCGTGTCATCTGCGACGTCCGGGCTGGATGGGTCGACTCCTGCCAGCAAGCGGTCGAAGGCCGCCCGCGGGTTCGTCTCGGGGTGCAGCGGCGCGTTGTCCCCGGCGTAGATCATGCGATTCAAGCTGGTCGGGTTCAGGCACTGCACCCCCAGCTCCACCGTGCGGTACGGCGTCTGCTGCTGCGGATCGTCCGGGGCGACCTGATAAGGGCAATCGGGGCCAAAGGCCTGCGCGACGATCTGGTCGATCGAAGGCCCGCTCCCCCACCCCGTGCGGTTGCCGTTCCCCCCGTCGAAGTCCGCGCCCGGTGAGGGCCCATGCAAGGTCGACGCGGTCCACAAACCCGCCATCCCGAAGGCGTGGTTCTCCCCCGCGCCCCCCGCCGTCATCGTCAGGCCCCAGGGGATCACCAGCTTGGGCTTCAGGGGCTCGAGAGGCTGGTGGATGGGCTGCAGCGTGAAGTCGCGCTCCGTCCCCTGCGGCCGCCAGTCGATCGCGGTGTTGTAGTCGAGGGCGGGCGCGCCGTCCGGGGTGAACAATAACAACAAGCGCTTGGGGCGCAGGTTCTCCTGCCCCGAGGCGTTGAGCAGCGGGACGAGGGGCCCGAGGCCGACGCCCAGCCCCAAGCCTTGGAGCATGCGGCGGCGGGAAACTCCGAATCGGTGGGTCGGCTTCATCTTCAGTTCTCCTCGGCGGTGGCGCGCACGTGGCGGAACGCGTCGCTCAGCACGACCTGGGCCAAGAGCGCGCGGATGTCGCCCCCCGAGCTCTGCAAGCGCTCCTGCATGGAATGGATGGAACAAAGATCGTTCTGGCTCTCGACGCGGCCCAGGGCGAAGCGGAACCACTGCCGCGACACGCACTCGGCGACCTCCTCGGAGCTCGCCAGCTTGCGGGTGAGCTCGATGGCTCCGTCGAAGGGTCCCGCCAGATCCGCGCGGGTCCCGATGAGCTCTCCGGTAGCGTCCACGGGGCCGAGGCCGTCGATGGTTCGGTAAGCGCCCACCGCGTCGTAGTGCTCGAAGGCGAGGCCCGGAGGATCGATGAGTTTGTGACAGCCTGCGCAGGACGGATCGGCGACGTGCTGCGCGAAGCGCTCGCGGGTGGAGCCCACCTCCGTAGGCGTCGGCGGCGCGCCGTCCACGTTCGCTGGCGGCGGTGGGATCGGCTGACACATGATGTTCTCACGGACGATCATGCCGCGATGGACCGGCGAGCTCTGGTTGCCGTGGGCGTGCTTCGCGAGAAATCCCGCCAGGGTGAGGATGCCCGAGCGCTGGGTTGGGTCGAGGGGCACCGGGTCCCCCGGTGAGGCGCCCGCGGGCCGCTGCGCTCCGTAGAGCTGCTCCAGACGCTCCCCAGGAAAACCGAAGCTCGCGGTGAGCAGCGTCTCGAGGCGGCCGTCCCCCTCCCGCACGACGTACTCGGAGAAGCGCGCCGTCTCCTGGATCATCTCCTCGACCAGGGCCTCGTCAAAGTCGGGATACATGCCTGGGTCCTTGCTCACCTCCGCGAGAGAGGTGAGCCCGAGCCACTGCATATGGAAGGACGCGAGCGCCGCGGCAGCCCGAGGATGGGCGAGGAGGCGCTGCACCTGCTGTGACAGGACCTCTTCGTCGACGAGCGCGCCGCTCGAGGCGAGCTGGAAGAGCTCCGCGTCCGGAAGCGTGTTCCAGAGGAAGTAGGAGAGCCGCGCGGCGAGGCCGTAGGGCGTGATCGGTACGGGGGCCGCGCTCGGCGTTCCCGCCTCCCCCACCTCCCCGTGATAGAGGAACGACGGCGACTGGAGCATCACCTCGACCACCAAACGAAACCCGTTCCCGGCGCCCACGCCGCTGGAGCCGATCTCGTAGAGGTTCACCAGGGCGTCCGCCTCGTCCGGCTCCAGAGGTCGCCGGTAGGCCCGCTCCCCAAACTCCTCCACGAAGCTCCTGGCGCAGCTCAGGTCCGCCGCGGCTTGGAGATCGCATGGGGCGATCTCGGCCATGCGGGGCTCGACCGCGCGGGCGACGCGCGCCGCGAGCTCTTGCGCTTGCTGCACCTGCAGGGACGTCACCGGGGCGATGGCGTTGCTATAGAAGGGCCCCATGCGCTCGTCGGGAGAGAACGTGCGCTCTGCCTCCGCGTCGACCCCGAGCAGATCCCGGACAGTGTTGTCCACCTGCTGACGTGTGAGTCGTCGCAGCTTGGTGAGCCCCGCGTCGAACCCGTCGACGCTGCCGCAGTCCTCGAGACGCGGCGCCTCCCCCGCTGGCCTTCCGTCGGGGCGGCCGCCCTCGGTCCGCGCGGCGTCTCCCGCGCCGAGCTCCCCCGTGCACCCGAGGGCGAGCCCCAGGCTCGAGAACATCAACGACACCGCGAGGCCGCGGCCGGTCCATCGCCGGTATCTTAACGGACCAGGACGCCCGCCGATCTCGGGTTTTGGCTTCGCCCTATCCTCGGGGAAGGGGCGCTGCGCTCCGGTGCTCAAGTACCCACGTACTTCCGCTCCGGTGCTCGCGAAAGCCTCACCGCTGGCTATCAAGGGAGCGGCCGAGCTTGACGGGCGGCGCCCGCGCCTAAGGTATCGGGGATGGCGGCCGGTCTGGCTCCTACGCATTCTTCTCGCTCCT
Source organism: Pseudomonadota bacterium (assembly GCA_023460875.1). Classification (GTDB taxonomy): domain Bacteria; phylum Myxococcota_A; class Polyangia; order Polyangiales; family Polyangiaceae; genus NIC37A-2. The sequence goes on along the minus strand of JAEWOQ010000527.1, from coordinate 1,176 downwards.
CCGCTGGCGATCGCGCGCTCACTGCGCACGTCTTCCCATGGGCGGGGGACGCGAGATCCTTCACGGTCGACGTCGCCATCGACGACTTTCGACCGCGGACGCCCGCTCGGCGACGCTCAGCCCCGAGGCAATCAAGGCAGCAGCGGGTGCGCCCCTGGCGCGACGGAGGCGTCGTCGATGAACAACGCGAAGGGCGACGGCTCCACGTAGCGCGCGGCCGCCCCGACGAGCCACGACACGGGGGCGGCAGAGACGATCTCCCGGCCGCGGACGTCCAACACGGGCTCTCCGTCTTGGAGCACGGCCAGCAGCGGCTGGCCCGCCGCCGACGTGCGCACGAACACCTCGACGTGCACCCACCGGGCGACGGGCAGCTCGACGGGCGCCGACTCGGTGATCCACCCCTCGCCGTGCTCATAGACGCGCAGGCGCGGCGGAGCGCCGTCAGGGGCGTGCACGTTGACGTCGAAGCGGTCGACATCGGGCGCCGCCGAGATTTTCATCAGCGCGAGGTGATACGTGGAGGGCACCTCCGGCAAGAAGAACCAGGCGCCGAGGGTGCTCTCCTCCACGGAGACGTCCCGCGCCACGAACACCATCGACAGCTCCCCGTCGACGGGCGCGACGCTGGCGCGCAGGGCGTAGTCCCCCTGGAAGGCGAGGCTCGTGCTGAGCTCGAGGGAGCTACCTCCCTCTGCGTTGTCCCAGCCTGCGCCGTCCCCGAGCCACTGGTCGAGGTCGCCGCTCTCGTGATCCGCGGCCCAAGAACCCTCCGGGTTACCCTCGCGCCCGACCACGACTCGGGGCTCGCAGCTCACGACGAAGCACGCCAGGAGCAACGCCCGACACCAGCCGTCGTCGCGTCGAGGACGAGCGGACCGCTCAGGGTGGGGAGGAAGACCGGAGGAGCTCACGTACCCTCTCAGCATACCGCCCTGCGGGGAAGCGGGTGAGATAGGTCTGCGCCAGCTGCCCGGCGCGCGGATCACCGGCGCGAAACGCCGCCTCGACGCGCAAGGCCAAGGCCTCTTCTTCGAACCCCCCGCTCGCGCCCACCCCCTCCAAGAGCCGGAGCGCTCGTTGCGGGTCCCGATCGCGCCGCAGGGCGGTGGCCGCAGCGTGGAGCAACTCCACCTCCGTGGGCTGCCGCGGCGTGGACGCGGGAGGGACGACGCT
>JAEWOQ010000526.1 GCA_023460875.1 Pseudomonadota bacterium | reverse complement strand
CGCCCGAAGCGCCGAGGTGTTGGCCAGCCTATTCTGGAGCGCGGTGGCTCTCGGCTTCGGGGCAAGCAGCGCCGCGGTCTGGTGGGAGTTAGAGGTGGAGCCTCGAGCCCACACCGCGCTGGAGGGCGCCTCCGAGGTCGTCACGCGCCTGCCGGACACGGTGACCTGGCTCCAGAACGCATCGCACATGGAAGCGCAGGCCGCGGCAAAGGCGCCGGACGTCGTGACCAGGAGCATGGGGCTGAGCGAACCCGAGGCATCGACCGACGCGGCATCGACCGACGAGGCATCGACCGACGAGGCATCGACCGGCGCCCCCGCCTGCGCTCCCGAGAGCTTCGCCGCAGACGAGGACCAGGAGTCCCTCTGCGAGGAGACGGACCTGCGCAACGTGCGGGAGCGGTCAACCGAGCGGTCCTACGGCACGCGGGCGGCGTCGAGACGCCAGCGCTGATCTCCTGGGGCACGCTCGGCTGGTACTAGCTGCCGCTCCTCTCTCACCGGAGCTCCGCCACTGGTCCAGCGTCGCCGTCGCATGCTATCGGCCCCGCTCGCCATGAGAACCCTGCTCGCAATCTGGACCTGGCTGGCCTTCGCGGTCGTCTCCGCGATCGGGTTCATCTTGGTGGGCACGGTGTTCCTGGTGATCTGGCCCTTCGACAAGAACCGGCGCTTCACCGGTCGAGCGATCCACACGGTCGGCGTGTTGATGATCCGGGCCGTCCCCGCCTGGCGTGTTCGCGTCGAGGGACCGTTGCCCCAGACCCTGCCGGAGCGCTGCGTCTGCGTGAGCAACCACGTCTCGAACCTCGATCCCTTCTTGCTGGCCTTCTTGCCCTGGGAGATGAAATTCCTGGCGAAGTCCGTGCTGTTCCGCATCCCCTTCGTCGGCTGGGGCATCGGCATTGCCGGGGACATCCCCCTCGTGCGGGGCTCGGCGCGCAGCATCAAGCGAGCCATGGTGCGCTGCGCCAACTACGTGCGCGGCGGCATGCCCGTCCTGATTTTTCCCGAGGGAACCCGCTCGACCTCCTCCGAGCTGTTGCCCTTCAAGGACGGCGCCTTCCGCCTCGCCATCCTCGAACGCGCCCACGTACTGCCCCTGGCGGTCGTGGGCACCGAGAAGGCCTTGCCCAAAGACGACTGGCGCCCCGCCCCTGCGCAGGCGGTGGTGACCGCAGGCACCCCGATTTCGACCGAGGGCATGACCCTGAGCGATCTCCCCGCGCTCAAAGCGCGCGTCCGGGAAGAAATCGAACGGCTGCGAGCGCGCATCCGCCCCCTGGCGAACCGCTGAGTCGTCCCGGCGCGGGTTTGCCCGCCGTCCAGCTCCTTTCTCTGGGTCGATGAGCATCGAGACCGCGAGGAGGCTAGCCAGGGGGCCCCCACTCGTGACAAACAGGCGCCATGTCCGCAACGGAGATCCGACCAGAAGATCAGCCTCTGCACGACGACATGCGCTGGCTCGCCGGTTCGCTCGGCCGCGTCATCCGCCGCTTCGAGGGGGAGGCGGTCTTCGAGGCCGTCGAGAGCCTACGTGCGGCCTGTCGTGATCGCCGCAAAGGGGCCGCTGGCGCCGCGGATCTGCGAGCCCTCCTCGAGCGCATAGACGCGCTGCCCGTCGCGGAGGCCGCGCCCGTAGCTCGGGCCTTCACGCTGTTCTTCCTCCTCATCAACACCGCAGAGCAGGTGCACCGCGTCCGGCGGCGTCGCCAGTATGATCAGCGCCCCGACGCGACACCGCAGCCGGCGAGCCTGCGCTGGACGTTCGAGCAACTCAAAGCTCAGGGCAAGACCGCCGCGGAGATCCGCGAAGCGGTGAGCCAGCTCCGCGTCCGCCCAGTGCTCACCGCCCACCCCACCGAGGCGACCCGGCGCACGGTGCTGTCGCTGCAGGCGCGGCTCGCGGACGCGTTGCTGGCTCGTGAGGAAGCCACGCGCGCCGAGCGAGATCACCTGGAGGAACAGCTAGAGTCGGACATCGAGCTGCTCTGGCTCACGGACGAGGTCCGTAAGAACCGGCCCAGCGTGATGGACGAGGTGAGCACCGTCATCTGGTACTTGGGCGACCGCCTGCTCGAGGCGACGAATCACGTACACGAGACGTGCTCTGACGCGTTCCGAGCGGCCTTCGGAGAAGAGCTCGGCGTCGACGTCCCCCTCACCCTCGGGAGCTGGGTCGCCGGTGACCGCGACGGAAACCCGTTCGTGACCCCCGAGGTCACGATGGCGGCGGCCCGACGCGCCAGCCACGCCCTGCTCGGGCACTACATCAATCACATCACCCAGCTGATCGAGCGCCTCTCCATCTCTGCGCGCATCGCGCCGCCGTCCCAGGAGCTGCGGGATTCCATCGCCGTCGATCGGGAGCTGCTCCCTGAAATCTGGGAGATGAACAGCCGCCGCGACGCCGAAGAGCCCCTCCGGCTCAAGCTGAGCTTCATGGCGGGGCGCCTGGAGGCGACGCGTCAACAGCTGGCCGCGCGGGACGCAGGGCACTCCATCAAGGTGCCCGGGGCCTATGGCGCCCCCGAGGATTTCGCCCGCGATCTGGAGCTCGTGGAGCAGGCCGCCGTCTCGGCGAAAGCCAAGCGCGCCGCCCACGCCCTCGTGATGCCGCTCCTGGCCCAGGTGCGCATGCTGGGGTTCCATGGCTATCACCTCGACGTGCGCGACGACTCGGACACGCACACGGGCGCCCTCGCGGCGATCGCCGAGTCCGTCGGGCTCCCGCCCTTGGATGGCGAGGCGCTCCGCCGAGAGCTCCTCGGCCGGCGTCCCCTCACGTCCCCGAACCTCTCCCTCGACGCCCAGACGGAGAAGGTGCTCGCTGTCTTTGACTCGATCCGCGACATCCAGAACGAGCTGGGCCAGCAGGCCGCGTCCACGTACATCATCTCGATGACCCACCACCCGGAGGACCTGCTCCGGGTGCTGCTCCTGGCTCGCGAGCGCGGGCTCGTCGACCTCTCGACGAACCCGCCCCGCTCCCGCCTCGACATCGTGCCCTTGTTCGAGACCCGGGACGACCTGGCGGGAGCCGCCCAGGTCATGAAGGCGCTCTTCACCGACGAGGCCTATGGACGTCAGCTCGAGGCTCGAGAGCGGCGCCAGGAGATCATGCTCGGTTACTCCGACTCCGCGAAGGACGTCGGAGTGCTCGCCGCGGCCTGGGAGCTTTATCTGGCCCAGGAGGATCTCGCGCAGGTGGCTCGAGACGCCGGCGTCCACCTCACCCTGTTCCACGGTCGGGGCGGCACCGTCGGCCGCGGTGGCGGCTCGCCCGTGTACCGCGCCCTCACGGCGCTGCCCCCAGGGAGCCTCTCCGGGAGCATCAAGATCACGGAGCAGGGAGAGATCATCTCCCAAAAGTTCGGGATCCTCTCGATCGCCGAGCGCAGCCTCGAGGTGATGATGTCGGGGACCCTCGTCGCGACCTTCGCCGACTGGCGTACTGGCGTCGGCGAGGCCGACCAGGGCCGCTTCCGCGAGATCATGGACCGTATGTCGGCGCGCTCCCGCATCTATTTCAGGCAGAAGGTCCATGAGTCCCCCGAGCTCTTCCAGGTGCTGCTCGAGGCGACACCGCTCCGGGAGCTCGGGCACGTCCATTTCGGATCCCGCCCCGCGTACCGCGAGCGCGGCTCGGGGACGATGGCCGGCATCCGCGCCATCCCCTACAACTTCGGGTGGACGCAGACGCGGCTCATGCTGACGAGCTGGCTCGGCGCCGGTACGGCCCTCGCGGAGGCAGCCGCGGAACCCGGCGGCCTTGAGCTCCTGCAGCAGATGACCGCGGTCTGGCCCTTCTTCGACGACTTCCTCGCGAAGATCGAGATGGTGTGCGCGAAGACGGACATCGAGATCGCGCAGCTCTACCTCACGCAGCTGGGCGACTACGAGAAGATCTTCACCGACCTGCGCGCCGAGTACGAGCGCACGACGTCGACCATCCTCGCGATCCGGAAGAAGGGCAGCCTCGCTGCCGAGCATCGCTTCCTCGCGAAGTCCATGCAGCTCCGCAACCCCTACGTCGATCCGCTCAACCTGCTCCAGGTGAGCCTACTGCGGCGCAAGCGGAACCTGCCCCAAGGGGCTCCGGAGTCGAAATTGCTCGACCAGGCCCTCGGCACGACCCTCAACGGGATCGCGCAGGGGATGCGCAACACCGGCTGAGCCCACGCCGGAACACAGAAATCGCTCCAGAATCCCACATAGGTCGAGGTAGGATGCGAACTCTACCAGGAGCTCGCTCGATGAACGCCCGTCGATTGATCACGCCCCATGGGTCTCCCCGCTGGGGCCTCGCCCTCTTTGCAGCGTCGCTGGCGTTCGGAGTGAGCAGCGCGGTCGCCCCAGACGCGGCCGCCCAAGACGCGACGGATCCAGCCGCTCCCCCGGACGCTCCTCTCCAAGGCGCGAGCCCCCCCGACAGCGGCTGGACCAAGGCCCCGAGTGCGCCGAACGCCACCAGCCCGACGCACGAAGGCCAGCGCGCTCCAGAAGCCGCGCCGGCACCTCCCGCGCCGGCGCCTCCCGAGCCGGCACCTCCCGAGCCCGGGCCCTCCCAGGAGTCCCCAGAGTTTCTCGCTGATTTCCCGCTGCCCGTCGACGTCTCTCCTCCAGGGCCGTCCCCCAGCCCGCCAGCTCCCGTGCCGGCCCCGCCCTTTCCTGGCGGCTACGGGTTCCCCCCTGGCCCGTACGGGTATCCAGCCCACGGGGGCTACCCGCCGCCTCCCGAGTGCGTAGCCTCCAGTCCGCGGCCGGCGACGCTGCCGTATCGCGAAGGTCGCCCGGCGCCCGCCGGATACTTTTACGAGGAGCGGATGCGACGCGGGCCGATCATCGCGGGCGCGATCCTGTTCGCTGTGCCCTACGCGCTGGGCCTCTCCTTCGCTGGAGGGGACGGCTTCTCGAATCAGACAGGCTGGCTCGCGCTTCCCATCGTCGGTCCTTGGATCACCCTCGCCGCCCGTGAGCGCTGTGACGACACGCCGACCTACGACGACACCTTCGACAGGTTCGAGTCCCCCTGCGACGGAGAACGCACCCTCCGCACCCTCCTCGTGATGGACTCGCTGATGCAGGCCACTGGGGCAGCCCTCCTGCTCTGGGGGACGCTCTCCAAGACGAAGCAGTACGTCCGTGACGACGTCACCGTCCAGCTCGTGCCGACCCAGCTCGGGAGGTCCGGTTACGGGCTCGGGGCGGTCGGCTCGTTCTGAGCGGAGAACGGGCCGAGCTCGCCGCGCTCTGCGGGCTCCGCACACTGCGGGGATGGCTCCGCGCTCTGCGGGCTCCGCGCTCTGCGGGGATGGCTCCGCGGGATGGGCTAGAAACGCTGGTCGAGCGGCGCCCCCGGTGGGCAGGCGCCGCCGACGCGAGGCGTTACTCCCGCTCCTTGGAACGCGCCTCCTGGTTGAGCTTCTTCTCCAGGTCGGGCACGACCCGGGCCACCCGGCGCTCGATCAACTCTCGCACCAGCTTCCAGAGGCTCTCTTCGTCGGTGCACTCGCTCAGCGGCCCCAGCGGGATCTGGAAGCCGCCCATGTCTGCCCGCCCGCCACCGTAAGGCCGCCCGTCGGGATCGGAGCCGAAGGCGTTTTGCATGAAGAGGGCGGGATCGACGCTGGCCCGGCTCGTGCGTAGGGAGCCGTCGACGCGATCCTCGACGATGCCGTAGACGAGCACCGTGTCGATATCCTCCCGGCGCAGGATGAAATCGGCTGCCGTGGGGATGGCGTCCCGGTTGATGGCGGACACGCGCCCCACCCCGGCGATGGCGAAATCCCGGATCACCTGCAGATCGCGCAGCGCGATGCCGACCGCGTCCATGGCCTCGGCGCTGATGCTGCGACGACCGACGCGGCTCAAGGTCTCCGCGTCACAGAAGGGCTTGAGGTATGCGGCGGCGCGAAAGTCTTGGGGCGTGGAGAAGGCGAAGTCGTCCGTGTCCGTCTGGATCCCGAAGAACATCGCCGTGGCCACCGGCGTGTCGTCGGCGCCCTCCCCGCCCAAGGGCGCGAGGCCTTGCTCGGAGTACTCCGCGTAGATCGTCGAGGTCGCGCCCACGTCGTGGCGCACGTCCACGAAGGGCGCCCGCGGCAAGCTCTTGGGGCGATGGTGATCCACGACGGTCAACAGCTCGAGGCTGTCGGGGAGCTGGATGCTCGGCTCGTGCTGGCTCGCGTCGACGAGCGACAGGTAGCCGAACTCCTGGAGATCCTCCGTCTTGTCCACCCGCACCATCGGCACGTTGAGGAGCTTGACCAGGGCGCGGTTCTCCGAGCGCGACAAGGGCAAGACGTGAGCGATGGTCGCGGACACCCCCAGCCGCTCGCAGATGCGTCGATGGGCCAAGGCGCTCCCGATCGCGTCGGGATCCGGATGACCCCCGAGCAAGATGACGTGCGGCTTGTCCGTGGCTTGGGAGAGCACTTGCTCGAGGCGCTGGGCACGAGCCACCGAGCTCTTGTTGCCGGTACTGACCATGGGTTTTCGTCGAGACTCCGTTCATCGGCGCCGCCCCGGGCCTGGACGGTCGAGCGGTCCCCCGACGAGGAGCGTCGGTGCCGACCGCCGCAGCGGGTCGATGAGCTCCCCCGCCGAGGCCCCTGTCCGATCCTCCTGGCCGAGACGGGCTGAATTTTGCTGAGGGGGCGGTTTAGCACTCCCAGCGGCTCAGCGGGACCCGCAGTTGATGACGGGTCCCTCATCAGGGCATGAGCCTATGTTAACACCGTTAACTTTACTGCGCCTGTCTCTTTTCCCGCGCCCTTCCCTGGGTTGGCCCTTGACTCCGGCGCTGGCACGGCCCAGGCTTGCCACGCGATGAATCCGACCACCTCCAGAACCCCGCGCGTCGCGGGAGCCAAGGCCGGTGGATTCGAGCGCGCATCATCCGGGGGCGCCGCGACGGGCGCCTTTTGCTCACTGGGTGGGACTCGACTCGTCGCCGAGCCGATCCGGGCCTCTGGGCCGGCACCTGCTATTTTCGGTGGACTCGCCCTCGAGATTTCTGGCGTGCTCGTACGCCTCGATCTCGTATGCCCGGGTGCGGTGGCCGGTTAGCAAGTGACCTCCTTCTGATTTCGGCCCCCGCACCCTGACGGTGCGGGGGTTTTTTTTTCTTATTCCTCGGTTCGCCCCTTCATTTTCCCCTGTTCCTACT
>JAEWOQ010000525.1 GCA_023460875.1 Pseudomonadota bacterium | reverse complement strand
AACCCCCCCACCCCTTGGGACGCGACCGTCGTCGACTACCTTGGCGAGCCCCCCGAGGTGCGCTTGGAGATCTTCGAGGACTCCTCGAAGACCATTTTGTCCCGGAACGACAGCCCCGACCTCGGCTTTCGTTTCAGCGTGAACCCGTACCGGGGGTGCTTCCACGGCTGCGCCTATTGTTATGCGCGGCCCAGCCACGAGTACCTGGGCTTCGGGGCCGGGACGGATTTCGAGCGGCGTATCACGGTCAAGCCGCGGGCGCCGGAGCTGCTCCGGGCGGCCCTCACCGCCCGATCGTGGCGGGGCGACCTCATCCTCTTCAGCGGCAACACGGACTGCTACCAGCCCATCGAAGGTCGCTACCAGCTCACCCGGCGCTGCCTCGAGGTCTGCCTCGAGCACGGACAGCCCGTGCACGTCATCACGAAATCGCCTCTGGTGGAGCGGGATCTGGAGCTCCTCGTGGAGCTCGACCGCGTGGCGGGAGCCGGGGTGACCTTGAGCATTCCCTTCGCGGATGCGGAGCATGGCCGAGCTATCGAGCCTTACGTGGCCGCGCCGAGCCGCCGCTTCGAGACGATCCGCCGGCTGAGCGAGGCGGGGCTGTCCGTCGGGGTCAACGTCGCCCCCATCATCCCAGGGCTGAACGACGGTGAGATCCCGGAGGTGCTCGCCCGTGCCCGGGAGGCCGGGGCGCGCCACGCGGGGCTCATCCTCTTGCGCCTGCCCGGCAGCGCCGCCACCGTGTTCGAGGGGCGCGTGAGGCAGGCGCTCCCTCTGCGGGCCGAGCGGATCCTGGCGCGGACCCGAGAAATGCGGAGCGGCCGCTTGAACGATCCGCGCTTCGGCTCGCGCATGCGGGGGGAGGGGAACTACGCGGAGAGCATCCAGAGGCTCTTCGAGGTCACCGCGAGGCGGCTCGGGTTCGATGAGCCGCGGGCGGCGACGGACAGTGTGCGGAGATCGGGAGAGTCGAGCGCCGGCAAACGTTGTCCGTCGGATCGGCAGCTTCTTTTGTTTTGAGGCGGGGCGAGACCGCCGAGGTCGAGAAAGGGACAGACGTCCGTCGATCTTGGGGGGGCCCGCGTGTCAGGTATCGAGGGAGACGGACGCGCCGACCGTTGGCACTCAGGGGGCGTCGTGCTACACGCCCGCCCGCTCGCTCCCCCCGCGCGGGGCTCCGGCCCCGAGCCGGCCCCGAGCCGGCCCCGAGAACGTCGCCGGAGCAGGACGAGCGTTTCCACGATTTCACAAAGTCGAGAATCGAGACGATGGTGCAAGCAGCCGCAGCCTCCAAGGGAAAGATCACGCAGGTCATCGGCCCGGTCGTGGACGTCGAGTTTCCGCCAGGTCAGCTGCCTCGCATTCTGAACGCCCTCACGGTCACCAACCCGAACATCTCGGGTGAGCCTGACAACCTGGTGCTCGAGGTAGCGCAGCACCTCGGCCAGTCGGTGGTCCGCGCCGTGGCGATGGACGCGACCGAGGGTCTGGTGCGCGGCGCCGAGGTCCGGGACACGGGGAGCCCGATCTCCGTGCCGGTCGGTCCGGCCACGCTCGGACGCATCATGAACGTCGTCGGAGCGCCCGTGGACGAGGCGGGGCCCGTCCAAGCGGAACAGAGGTGGCCCATTCATCGCCCGGCGCCCGCGTTCGTGGATCAGAACACGAACGTCGAGGTGTTCGAGACGGGTATCAAGGTCATCGACCTGCTGGCCCCCTACCGGAAGGGTGGCAAGATCGGTTTGTTCGGCGGCGCTGGCGTGGGGAAGACCGTCCTCATCCAGGAGCTCATCAACAACGTGGCCAAGGCCCACGGCGGTGTGTCCGTGTTCGCGGGGGTCGGTGAGCGCACCCGCGAGGGCAACGATCTCATGCTCGAAATGTCCGAGTCGAAGCTCGAGTCGGGGGAGCCGGTGATCTCGAAGACGGCCCTCATCTACGGGCAGATGACCGAGCCGCCGGGTGCGCGCGCTCGGGTCGCCCTCAGCGCGCTCCCCTGCGCCGAGTATTTCCGCGACGAGGAGGGGCAGGACGTGCTCCTGTTCGTGGACAACATCTTCCGGTTCACCCAGGCAGGCTCGGAGGTGTCGGCGCTCCTCGGCCGCATGCCGAGCGCGGTGGGTTACCAGCCGACCCTGGCGACGGAGATGGGCGCCCTGCAAGAGCGCATCACCTCGACCACGAAGGGCTCCATCACGTCCGTGCAGGCGATCTACGTCCCCGCGGACGACCTCACGGATCCGGCGCCCGCCACGGCCTTCGCGCACCTCGACGCCACGACCGTCCTCAGCCGCTCCATCGCCGAGCTCGGCATCTACCCCGCCGTCGATCCCCTCGACTCCACCAGCACCATGCTGGCGCCGGAGATCGTCGGTGACGAGCACTACGCCATCGCCCGTCAGGTGCAGCAGACCCTGCAGAAGTACAAGGACCTGCAGGACATCATCGCCATCCTCGGCATGGACGAGCTCAGCGAAGACGACAAGCTCATCGTGGCGCGGGCGCGGAAGATCCAGCGCTTCCTCTCGCAGCCCTTCTTCGTGGCGAGCCAGTTCACGGGTCTGCAGGGGCGCTACGTGCCGCTCAAGGAGACGATCGCCGGCTTCAAGGAGATCCTCTCCGGCGCCCTCGATGACCTGCCCGAGCAGGCGTTCTACCTACAGGGGAACATCGACGACGTGAAGGCGAGGGCCGAGGAGATGAGGAAGGCGTCCTGAGCATGGCTGGGACCATCGAACTCCAGATCGTCACCCCGGACGGCGTCCAGCTCACCGAGACCGTCGAGGAGTTCACTGCTCCGAGCGTCGACGGTGAGTTCGGGGTGCTTCCGGGGCACCGACCCCTGCTGGCGGCGCTGCGCACGGGCATCGTGAGCTATGCCTCGGGCGGGGAGAAGATGGCCGTCGCGGTGGGACCGGGCTTCGTGAAGGTCGCCGACGACCAGGCCATCCTGCTCACCGACAAGTTCATCCGCAAAGACGCGGTGGACGCGGTGGTCGCGCGCAAGGATCTGAAGGAAGCGGACGACGCGCTCAGCGCCTTGGGCACTGAGCCCCTCGACACTGCTGGAGAGCACAAGCTGACGGAGCTGGTCGCGGACCTGCGCTGGGCGGCGGCGCGCCTCGAGCTGTACGGCGATCCGCCGCCGCCGACCATCGTCATGGGGCACGAGACGAAGCTCCTGGGTCACGAGGACTACGCGCAGATCCTGGCTGCCTCGGATCGCCCCGAAGCCCACGGGGAACACGAGGGTGCCATCGAGTCCACCTGAAGGGGGCGCTGCGCCGCCCGGGTCTCTCCGCTCCTGGGGGGGCTCGGGTGAGCTCGCCCTGCCGTCGCCCAAGGCGCTGCTGGAGCGGGGGGGGGGGGGGGGGGCGGGCGGGCGGGGGG